>CACZTJ010000030.1 GCA_902784065.1 uncultured Prevotellaceae bacterium
GGTATCTTGTAGAAGTCACCAGCAATGATGCTGGTGACTAAGTAGAACAGGATAAACACCACGAGGGGTGATAATGCGATGATTCCTTTTTTCAATGCTCTATACCTATTATAATATTATAAGGTGACACCATTCTTGAAAATAGCAATCTCCCGATAGCCGTTAACCTCGTTTTTGGCAGGTTCTCCACTCGCTACTGAAAGCACTTTATCGATGAACTCAGGAACCAGTTCCTGCATGGCTCGACCCTCAATAAGCTGACCTGCAGAGAAATCGATCCAATTCTTCTTACGGGTTGCCAAATCAGGATTCGTGGCAATCTTCATGGTGGGAACGAAGGTGCCGAAAGGCGTACCTCGACCTGTGGTGAAGAGTACAAGATGGCATCCGCATGAGGCGAGAGCTGTAGCAGCAACAAGATCGTTTCCTGGAGCAGAGAGGAGGTTGAGGCCTGTGCTTGAGAGACGATCACCGTACTCCATCACACCGCTGACAGGTGCTTTTCCACACTTCTGGGTGCAGCCCAAAGCTTTATCCTCAAGTGTTGAGATGCCACCAGCCTTGTTTCCAGGACTTGGATTCTCACCTACAGGTTCACCATGAGAGAGGAAATAGTTCTTGAAGTTGTTGATCATTGAGACAGTCTGGTTGAAGAGTCCTTCTGTACGACAACGGTTCATGAGAATAGTCTCTGCACCAAACATCTCAGGCACCTCAGTCAGGACAGAAGTACCGCCCTGAGCTACAAGCCAGTCGGAGAATTCACCAACAAGCGGGTTGGCTGTGATGCCGGAGAAGCCGTCAGAACCGCCACACTTCAGACCTACGCGGAGCTTAGATACTGGAACTTCTTCACGTTTGTCTTGTTTGGCGATGGCATAGAGTTCACGAAGAATGGTCATACCAGCCTCCATTTCGTCGTCAACTTTCTGAGTAATTAACAATTTGATACGATCCTTGTCGTAATCGCCCAACGTTGCCATAAAGTCATCTGGCTGGTTATTCTCACAACCCAAGCTCAGCACAAGTACGGCTCCTGCATTGGGATGCAGGCAGATGTCGCGCAGCACCTTACGAGTGTTCTCATGGTCGCCTGAAAGCTGTGAGCATCCAAAGTTATGATGCCAGGCATAAATGGCGTCGATACCTTCTTCGCCTGTTTCTTTCTTCAGTTCGCTGACTAAACGCTCTGCAATGCCATTCACACATCCAACAGTAGGTACGATCCATATCTCATTACGTACACCCACATCTCCGTTCTTACGGACATACCCTTTGAAGGTACGGTTCTCCTGTGGGATGCTCAGTTCTTCATTAACGGGATGATAGGAGTATTCGAGGGTTCCAGAGAGGTTGGTTTTCAGATTGTTCTCATTCACCCAGTCGCCTGCCTTCAGGTCTTCTTTGGCATGACCAATGGGATAGCCATACTTGATAATGTCGGTACCCTTGGGAGCATCTTTAATAAGAACTTTGTGACCTGCAGGTGTGTCCTGATTGACGGTAATCTTCTTACCGTCGATCTCAATCATGTCTCCTTTCTTTTTCGGCTGCAGACAGACTACTACGCTGTCGGCAGGATTAATTTTTAAAAATGTAGCTTGTTCCATAAAAATATATTTGTTTTAGTTTTAAATAGCCGTACGGCGATAGAAATCCACATTCTCTTTGGTTAGGATCTCTATGGGCATATAGTTGACGGGGTTCACCTCACGCTTCATGACAATGGCATTGAACAATGCATCGACACTGGCATATCCCTGCTGGTATGCATGCTGAGCGATGAGGAAAGAAATGCTTCCATTTCGTACGCATTCCTCATTCTTTGGCACCATATCATAACCCATAATCTGAATGTTACGACGGTTCGTGCGTTGCAAGAATTCTCCCACGATATGGGCCTTCGAATTAAAGGTGATGCAGTGATGTATCAATGGATGTTGCTTGAAGAAATTCTCAAGGATGGTATCGTATTCCTTATGTTCCTCATCAAGAGGCAGATCAACCTCAATAATCTTGATCTCAGGGAAGTGATCGACCATATAATGTCGGAATCCTGTTTCTCGGTTAGCTTGCTGTTTGGAGCCAACCTTGCCATTACGCGTCTGTTTGACAAGAGCCACTTCTTTCTCGCGCCCCGCAATCAGCATCAGCATCTTTGCAGCGAAATAGCCGCTAGCAAAAGAGTCTTGTCCAAAGAATGACAGCGGTTTGAGGTCGGGCATATAGGAGTCGAGCAACACGTAAGGAATCTGTCGTTCCGTGAGTTTCTCTGTGAAACGGGCTGTTTGTTCAAGCGTAGCTGGCACGATGATCACTCCGTCGATCTTTGCAGTAAGGAACTCACGTACCATTTTCGTGAAAGCAGCTGCATTAAAACGCTCATAATAGATAAACTTCAATGTGATACCAAAATCGCGACGGAACTGGCAACAGGCCTGAGCACCTTCTTCGATCTCGTCCCAATAAGCATCCTGTTCGTGCTTTGGAAGCACTACATAAAATGTATAGGTCTTATTGTAGGCGAGGGCAGAGGCATACATGTTTGGACGGTAGTCGAGTTCCTCAAGAGCCTTATTGACTTTCT
Source organism: uncultured Prevotellaceae bacterium (assembly GCA_902784065.1). Taxonomy (GTDB): domain Bacteria; phylum Bacteroidota; class Bacteroidia; order Bacteroidales; family Bacteroidaceae; genus Prevotella. Next base: position 2,588 of record CACZTJ010000030.1, read on the forward strand.
CCAAAGCAGACTTACTAACATTGGGACGTTTATGTAATACACGATCCACCGTACCAGTTGATACACCAGCACGGGCTGCAATGTCTTTAATGGTAATGTTCTCTTTTGCCATATCTTTCGATTTTTCGGCAAAGGTACAAAGAATTTCTGATAAATACCAACTTCTTTTCTAAAATAATTGAATTCGAAATCGTTTCCGTAAGTTTTTTCTTAAATTCCTCGTAAATATTTGGAGTTCTCGAGAAATTTGTCTAACTTTGTCGTCGCAAACGAAAAAATGAGTTTAATCTATATTTTAAAACAATTAGAAAACAATGGCTAAAATCGTAACATTGGGCGAGATTATGCTTCGCCTTTCCCCACAGGGAAACGACCGTTTCATTCAGAGTGAATCATTCCGCATCATCCCTGGTGGTGGTGAGGCAAACGTTGCTATCTCAGTAGCCAACTATGGTTCGTATCAAAGCTTCCTAAGCATGAGATCGGACAGATTGCAGTTAATGCGCTGCGTCGTTATGGTGTGAATACTAAGTTTATTGCACGTGGTGGTGATCGTGTAGGTCTCTATTATGCTGAGACTGGTGCTTCTATGCGTCCGTCAAAGGTTATCTACGACCGTGCTCACTCTTCTATTGCTGAGGCTGATACGAAGGACTTCGATTTCGATGCTATCATGGAAGGTGCTGCTTGGTTCCATTGGAGTGGTATCACACCTGCTATCAGTGATAAGGCTGCAGAGTTGACCAAACTCGCCTGTGAGGCTGCTAAGCGTCATAATGTGACTGTTTCTGTAGATCTGAACTTCCGTAAGAAGCTTTGGACCTCAGAGAAGGCCATTTCAATCATGCGTCCTCTGATGAAGTATGTTGATGTCTGCATCGGTAATGAGGAGGATGCTGAGCTCTGTCTTGGTTTCAAACCTGATGCTGATGTAGAAGGTGGTAAGACCGATGCTGCAGGTTATGAGGGAATCTTCAAACAGATGAAGGCAGAATTTGGCTTTAAATATGTTGTTTCTACCCTCCGTGAGAGCTACAGTGCTACATTCAACGGCTGGAAGGCTCTTATTTATGATGGCAAAGAGTTCTATCAGAGCAAGCGTTATGAGATCAACCCGATTATCGACCGCGTAGGTGGTGGTGATTCTTTCTCAGGTGGTTTGATTCATGGTCTGCTCACGAAGTCAACACAGGGCGAGGCCTTAGAGTTTGCTGTTGCCGCTTCAGCACTGAAGCATACAATCAATGGTGATTTCAACCTGGTAAGTGTTGATGAGGTTGAGTCACTGGCTGGTGGTAACGCAAGTGGACGTGTACAGCGCTAATTTCAAGGTGAAGAGAGAAAAGTGAAAAGATATGGCAAAGTTTGATAAAATTGCAGTATTGAAGAAGATCGGTGATACTGGAATGGTTCCCGTATTCTATCATAAGGATCTTGAGACCTGTAAGAACGTGGTAAAGGCCTGCTATGAGGGCGGTGTTCGCGCTTTTGAGTTTACCAATCGTGGTGATTTCGCTCAAGAAGTATTCGGTGAGTTAGTAAAATGGGCTGACACGGAGTGCCCTGAGCTGGCTTTGGGTATCGGTTCTGTTGTAGATGCACCTACCGCAGCTATGTATCTTCAGTTGGGTGCCTGTTTCGTAGTAGGTCCATTGTTCAACCCCGATATAGCTCCAGTCTGCAATCGTCGGCTCGTTCCTTATTGTCCTGGCTGTATGACTGTCAGCGAAATTGGTAAGGCCCAAGAGCTGGGTTGCGATCTTACAAAGGTGTTCCCTGGTGATGTGGTTGGTCCTAACATGGTGAAAGGCTTGAAGGCGCCGATGCCTTGGTCAAAAATCATGGTGACTGGTGGCGTGGCTCCTGAAGAGGAGAACCTGAAGAGCTGGTTCAAGGCAGGCGTATTCTGCGTAGGCATGGGCTCAAAGCTGTTCCCCTCTGATAAGGTAAAGGCTGGCGACTGGCAGTATGTGACAGACAAGTGCAAGGAAGCACTCGGCTACGTGGCAAAGGCTCGTGCCTAACAGTTATTCCCTTCCGCCGATAGTGGCGGGAGGGATCTTTTTTAACTTTCTATGAAATATTGGCTATTCATTGTATCAACCATCCTCTTTTCAGCTTGTACGCGTCCTGATAGGCAGACCGTAGATAGGCTGAATAATCAATCTTATGCTTATCATTATCGGAATATAGATAGTACACAGTATCTGGCACAACAGGCATATCAGATGTCAGATGGTTATGATGCTGGCAAGGCAGAGGCTCTTAACAATCTGGCTTTTGTACACATCGTAAAAATGGAATATGATGAGGCTGAGCGTTTGTTGAATGAAGTGATAAATGTTACCGATAATCAACTACAACGTTTTATTGCTTATGTCCAGCAGATGCGTCTCTGCCAGCGCCGCTCGAATAACAGAGCGTTTCATGAGTATCGTGAGCTGGCAGATTTGGCGATGCGCAGAATTTATGAAGAACGGGAATTACTGTCACCAACGGAAACCCGATTGCTGCTATATGCTGAAACGGAATATGCCATAGTGAATTCAACCTATTATTATTATGTAGGTCTGGAACGTCAATCAATAGACGCTTTATTATCCATAAAACATTCTGAGATTCAGAAAGATACAGCACAATTCTTAAACTATCTCTATAATATAGGTGCCGGTGGTATTCTGACTGAAGGGACGCAACAGGAAATCAACCAACAAGAGTTTGATCACCTGATGCGTTGTTTCTTGTTGGCACGTAATAATAACTATCCATATTTTGCTGCAAATGCCCTTGAGGCTCTGTCGGAACACCTGATGGATGAGAATGACCGACGACAACTTCTTGCCGATAATATGCCAGCTCTGACATTTATTAATCCAGAGGGTGTGGAGGAGGATATGCTGGCAGGATGGTTGGCAGAGACCTCATTATACATTTTCCGTGATTATGGGGATGTTTATCAGATTGCCGGTGCCTATCGTACACTGGCATCCTGTTACCGTCAGATTGGTGATTATGAGTCGGCACTCTTTAATCTGGAGCAGGCGCTTTCTGATTCGATTATCAATCAGGCACCAGACCTCGTGGCAAGTATCCGTGAACAATTGAGTGTGGCATATGCGGCTATTGATGACAAACCGAAAAGTGATTTTAACCGAAATATTTATCTTGACCTGCAGGAGACGACTCGTCAGGATAGACAGTTAGAAGCTCGTGCCAATCAATATGAGAAGACATCTGAACAGTTGAATATTACATTAACCGCTGTGGTTATAGCTATTCTCCTGTTGTTGTTTTCGCTTTGGCTCTTCAATCATATGAATCGGAAACACAATCGTGAAGATGTGCCTGATGATCTATTTGAACAGAAGAAAGAGTTATTGGCGGCCAATATGTTACGCGTGAAAAATAGTGAGAGGAGGAACTTGGAACAACGCGCGAAAGTTTCATTGGTGAATTCGATTACACCATTTATAGACCGTATTCTCTACGAGGTAAGTCATACGGTGAACCCCAATATTTTCTATATTCATGAACTGACAGACCAGATAAATGCCTATAACGATGTGTTGACTTATTGGATCCAGCTGCGTCAAGGAGAGCTGAGCCTAAAGATTGAGAGTTTTGCTTTGCAACAGCTGTTTGACATCATCGGAAGAGGTAAGACGAGTTTCCAGATGAAGGGTGTGGATCTACAAGTAGAACCTACAGAGGCTGTTGTGAAAGCAGACAGAATATTGACATTATTTATGTTGAATACCCTTGCAGATAATGCCCGTAAGTTTACGGAAAAAGGTGGGGTGGTAAAGGTCACAGCTACTGAAGCAGAAAAGTATGTGGAGATTGCTGTCGAAGATACAGGACGGGGTATGACAGAGGAACAATTGGCACACCTTTTTGACCATAAGATTGTGGAAGGACATGGGTTCGGATTGGTGAATTGTAAAGGTATCATTGAGAAATACCATAAGATCAGTCAGATATTCTCTGTCTGTAGCATCGCGGCTACAAGTCAGTTAGGGCAGGGAACACGTCTATTCTTCCGTTTGCCCAAGGGTGTCATGCGGCTGTTGATATTATTATTGTCGTTTAGTTGTCTGACGGTAAAAGCACAGTCAAATATGGATCCGCTAGTGAAAGCCAGTGCTTTTGCAGATTCTGCTTATTTCTCAAATATCAACGGAACGTATGAAAAGACGATGCAGTTTGCCGACTCTTGTCGTTATTATATGAATACCTATTATAAGTCTCAACATCCTAAAGGTCGTGATTTGATGCTGGCAGAGGGTGATGCCTCTTTGACTTTTCCTGAGATCAAATGGTTCCACGACGGTGTGAAGACCAACTATAACGTCATTCTCGATATCCGAAATGAGAGTGCAGTAGCGGCTTTAGCCCTACACCAGTGGCATCTCTATAATTATAACAACCGTATTTATACCCAGCTCTTTAAGGAACTATCAGCTGATAACTCATTAGGTGATTATTGTAGAGCAATGCAACAATCGCAGACTAACAAAACTGTTGGCGTGATCCTTTTGGTGCTATTGTTGGTATCCATTGTGCCAGCTTGGTATCTGCTCTATTATCGTCATAGGCTCTATGACCGATTTATGAAAGACCAGCAACGTGAGAACGATTTTGAGTTGTTGGAGGATGAGATCAAACGCCTCGAATTGGAAGAAAATAACCTTCATGTGACGAATGCGGTACTCGACAACTGTCTTTCTACCTTAAAGCATGAAACAATGTATTATCCCAGTCGTATCTGTCAGTTGTTGGATGCAGGAGATATGGTTTCTTTGAAAGAGGTAGCGACTTATTATCGTGAATTGTATGGCATCCTCAGCGCCCAGGCTATGCATCAGGTGGCACCAACAAAGCTCCACTTAATGCCATTACAGCATGGTATCCTCGGTGATGAAAACCTGATACGTTATCTGTTTGAAATTCTGAAGAAGCAGTCGGGTGAGAAATCGCCTGATATACAATATCTTCCACAGGAAGGCCCTTATGTGGAGGTTCATATCCCAATGCCTCAGCTGAAACTGACGGAGGCGGAGGTTCATGACCTCTTCACGCCATCAAAGGATCATCTGCCATATCTACTTTGTAGGCAGATTGTCAGAGATCATGGTGAGGCTACCAACAGAAGAGGTTGTGGTATCTATGCCACATTGATAGAAGGAACAACAAATATGATTATAACATTACCAAGCGTATGGAAAACTTCAAAGTAATTATAGTGGAAGACGTGCCCCTGGAGCTTAAAGGGACACAGGGTATTATCCGTAACGACATCCCCGAGGCAGAGGTGATAGGTACGGCAGACAACGAACAGAGCTACTGGCGACTGTTGAAACAGCAGAAGCCTGATCTTGTACTTCTTGATTTAGGTTTGGGCGGTTCTACAACTGTCGGCGTGGAACTATGCCGACACACCAAGGAGTCACATCCAGATGTAAAAGTTCTGATCTTTACAGGTGAGATCCTGAATGAGAAACTATGGGTGGATGTACTCGATGCAGGGGCTGACGGTATTATCCTGAAGACAGGAGAACTCTTGACAAGAAGAGATGTTTCGGCAGTCATGGATGGCAAGCAACTGGTGTTCAATGAACCTATCCTTGAGAAGATTGTGGAGCGTTTCAAGGCTGCTGTTAGTGGACAGCTTGTGAAACAGGAGGCACTTGTCAACTATGAGATTGATGAGTATGATGAGCGTTTCCTGAGACATCTGGCATTGGGATATACAAAAGAACAGATTACTAACCTGAGAGGGATGCCTTTCGGTGTGAAAAGTCTAGAGAAACGTCAGAATGAACTTATCCAAAAACTCTTCCCTGAAGGGACAACAGGTGTGAATGCCACGCGACTGGTGGTGAGAGCCTTAGAATTACGTATTCTGGATATTGATAATCTGGAGCCTGATGACGAATAAATACCATCAACGACTGGGCTCGTTATGTCTGGTAGTTATTATTGCCGAGACATTACTGGTAATTCTCTCGTGGCTATTGTCAGCCTTGCGGGTGGAAGGGGTACGCTCGTTGCTGTCCTCAGAGGGTATCAGGTGGTTTTTCAGTTCGTTTAACGATCTGGTTGCTTCTCCAGTTTTAGTGTGGCTCCTGTTGTTGATGTGTGCTTTAGGTTGTCTGCAGAAGAGTAGGGTGACATCAATCTTCAGAGGAACGAAAGCAATCAGTTTCCGAGATCGTCTGGCACTCTATGTGGCAATTGCTTTCCTGTTGATTTATGGGGTTATTATCATCTTATTGACTTTGATGCCTCATGCTATCCTGCTTTCAGCCACCGGTCATCTTTTCCCTTCTGCCTTCAGTCGCAGCCTGGTGCCTATCATTTCCTTCGGTATTTGTGTCTTTAGCGTTTCTTTTGGATTGATGGCAGGTGTCATGCGGAATCTGTCGGATATCCTGCAGGCATTATCCTTTGGTATCGCCAAAGGGGCACCGCTATTAGTATTTTATCTCTTTGCAGTACAGCTGGTGGGATGTCTTCGTTTTGTTTTTGGCTAACGTTTAAAAACGAGACAAGCCCACTGCTGATCCTCTTTCTGTTGTTGTAAAGTGAGTCCAAATGTCTGGGCTTTTTCTATCAGAAGCTGACAATCATCGGTATAGAAACCGCTTAAGATCAGTATTGCTTGAGCATTCATCTTCGAAACAAACTGAGGCATATCGTTAAGTAGAATGTTTCGGTTGATATTTGCCATTACCAGATCGAAGGTGCCTTCCACCTTATTTAATATAGAAGCATCGCCCAATAAGGAAGTGAATTGGTCATCCACCTGATTGATGACGGCATTGTGGCGTGCATTATCAGCAGACCACTCGTCGATATCATAGCCGATAGCCTCCTTAGCGCCAAGTTTAAGGGCGCAAATGGATAGAATGCCCGTCCCTGTACCACAATCGAGGACACGACCTTTGGGATGCAGTTCCAGAAGAGTGGAGCAAATCATACGGGTAGTCTCGTGGGTACCAGTACCAAAAGCCAGTTTGGCATCAATCTCGATAGTGATGTCAGGTGTGATGTCAGGCAGATGTCGCCCGTCGTGAATCATCAGGTTGTCGGCGATGATGATAGGCTCAAACCCCTCTTGCTCCCATTGCTCGTTCCAGTCGCGGTCTTCTGCCTCCTTTACTTCGTAACTGATGGTTATGCTTTCAAATGGGAAATCCTCTATAACAGTCTGTAGTGAAGACGCATCATAAAGACTTTGTTGGATATAGCCTTTCAGTCCTGTTTCTGTTTCTTCAAACGTCTCAAATCCAGCTTCTCCTGCCATCGCTGCAAGAACATCGCTAGCATCAGCAGAATAGGGCAAAATGGTGAATTCTACTTCGAAATATTTCATAAGGATGTTAATTTTTAGCGCAAAATTACAAAAAATAGGGAAAATCCTCTCATAAGTTAGGGTTTTTCCCTAATTTTGCACTAAAATTCGTTGTATTTTTGCAACGTGAATCATTAAAACGACGGAGAATATGAAGAAACTATTATTAATTTCCATGCTTGTCGGAGCCATGCCGTTGGCAATGATGGCTCAGGATGATGACCTCTATTTCGTGTCGAAAAAGAAGAAATCGACAGTTGTAGAAGAAGCTCAGGATCACTTTGGCATGCCGAAGGATACCTATTATGCTGGTAGCAATCGTAGTGTGGATGAATATAACCGCAGGTTCAGAAATCAGGTGGAGCAGATAGGTGACTCTTCGAAAGTGGATGTTATCAGCTTCAATGGGGAGAAGGGTATCTATCCAGATTCCCTTTTCGAAGATTTCGAGCTGACGAAGAAGATGGCCCGCTTCGATGAATACCAATTGGATAGTGCATATTGGGCTGGTTTTAAGTCAGGGCGTGAAACATGGTGGGGATGGCATTCTCCTTGGTATTACAGCCGTTGGGGCTGGTATGATCCCTGGTATGACCCTTGGTTCTATCCCTGGTATGATCCCTGGTACAACCCTTGGTATTACACCAGCTGGCGCTGGGGATGGTATGATCCCTGGTATTATGGTGGCTATTGGGGCTGGGGTTATCCTTATTACTATCGTCCCATTGTGGTTGTTGGCGGAGGTGGTCGTCGTGTGAACACCATCGGCACAGGTACAATCCGTCGAAATGGTTCTACTTATGGTAGTCGTCGTGGTGGTGGTTATTATGGTAATAACAGCAGATTCAGCAGTCTGCGTCAGCGCGCTAATGCGATGAGTGGTGGCAGAACCTACAGCAGTGGAAATAATATCCGCAGTGGTAGTGGTAACTTCAGTGGCTATCGTGGTAGTGGCTCTCGGAGCAGTGGCAGCTACAGCAATGGTGGCAGCTTCGGAGGATCGCGCGGCGGCGGTAGCTTCAGCGGTGGTTCTCGTGGTGGTGGCGGTAGCTTCGGTGGTTCACGCGGAGGCGGTGGCGGCGGAAGTCGTGGCGGTGGCCTCGGTGGCAGAAGATAGGATCTATTCATTTTTGAAAATTCAACTAAATAAGAATATGAAGAGAAAAGTTTGTTTTGCAGCTTTTGCGATGGCATTTATCTTACCCGCAGCTGCACAGGATACATATGAGAGTGCCCGCTTGTTGGGTAGCGATCTGAATGGAACGGCTCGTTATGTCGGTATGGGTGGTGCGATGGATGCCCTTGGTGCAGAGATCTCCACCATCTCTACAAACCCTGCGGGTATAGGCTTGTTCCGTCATTCTACAGCCAGCTTGAGCTTTGGTTTTGTGTCACAGCAGGATGCTCAGAAGTTTGATGGTAAGAGTAAAACTACCATGAGTTTCGATCAGATAGGATTTGTGTATTCCTCCAGATTGAGCCGCTCGTCGTTTATCAACTTTGCCTTCAACTTCCATAAGAGTAAGAATTTTAATCAGATTCTCTCGGCAGCTAATTCGTTGAAGGGCTGTTCTCAGAATGGTCTGACCTATGCGAAAGCAGAAAACGGCGTGTATTATTTTGATACAAACTATCAAGATGAGGCTATGGGTTATTATTCTCCCAACAATCGCTCATGGGCTTTTAGTGAGGCCGACTATATGAATGCCAATGTGCTGAATTGTGATGTGGAGAAACATCTTCTTGATCCTGATGCAGATTGGGTTTATTATAATGCAGCTGATGCCTACACATTCGATAGAGCTCATCGTGGATGGATTAACAACTTCGATTTTAATGTCAGTGGCAATGCGAACGACCGTGTCTACTGGGGTATCACCGTTGGTGTGAAAGATGTCAACTATCGTGGACATAGCGAGTATGCTGAAACGCTTGTGGATAAAAATGATAATCCTATCGGTGCTGTTGCTATCTCGGATGATCGACGTATCAAAGGTACTGGTCTCGATGTGACGGCAGGTGTCATCTTCCGTCCATCTGAGGAGTCTCCTTTCCGCATTGGTTTGGCTGTCAGCACTCCAACATGGTACGATCTCACGTCGAGCAATGACACATATATGCTTAATAATAGTTCAGTCGGCTATTGGGACGATGGACAGAGTCATCAGGACTATGACTTCAAGTTCTATACCCCTTGGAAGTTTGGCTTGAGCCTGGGTCACACCATCGGTACTCAGTTGGCACTTGGTATTGGCTATGAGTTCTCGGACTATACGACATCAACCAATCGTGTGAACAAGGGCGATACTTACTGGTATGACGATTACGGCTATTCTCCCTCATATACCGATGAGGCGATGAAGGATAACACGAATAAGTCGTTGAAGGGTGTCCACACCATCAGAGTCGGCGCTGAATATAAGCCTGTATCAGATTTCGCCATCCGCCTCGGTTACAACTACGTGTCATCACCCTATGAGGAGAACGGTTTACGTGATATGACTATCGAGTCGCCTGGTGTGTCTTATGCCTCTACTACCGACTATGTGAACTGGAAGGATACCCATCGCATCACTTGTGGTGTTGGATATAAGGTTAGTGGCTTTAACATCGATCTGGCTTACCAGTATAACATGACGAAAGGCGACTTCCATCCTTTCCAGCAATATTTAACTTACTCATCGATTGGAATGAATACAGGTGTGAAGGACGTGAAATTCAACCGTCATCAGCTTCTGCTGACACTTGGTTATACATTCTAAATTGAAACTATTCTGTATATAAATGCGGCTTTATGCAAATAAGGCCGCTTTTTTTTGTTTATTCAACCGAAAAGTAGTAACTTTGCGCAAAATTTTGTATAAACATTATAAATTATGAAGAAACTGTTATTGGGAGATGAGGCCATTGCTCAGGGTGCCATCGATGCAGGTCTGAGTGGTGTCTATGCCTATCCTGGAACACCTTCGACGGAGATTACCGAGTATATTCAGGACTCACCCGTCGCAAAGGAGAGAAATATCCATCGTCGCTGGTCCACCAATGAGAAGACAGCTATGGAAGCTGCCCTCGGTATGTCGTATATGGGCAAGCGTGCGCTGGTGTGTATGAAACATGTGGGACTGAATGTCTGTGCCGATCCGTTTGTGAACTCTGCGATGACAGGAACCAACGGCGGTCTGATTGTGCTGGTGGCTGATGATCCCTCCATGCACTCGTCGCAGGATGAGCAGGACTCTCGTTTCTACGCCAAGTTTGCCATGATTCCTACTTTTGAGCCCAGCTCTCAGCAGGAGGCTTACGATATGATGGGTGAGGCTTTCGACCTGTCAGAGCAGCTCCATCTGCCTATCCTGATGCGTGTCACCACCCGTATGGCTCACAGCCGAGCTGTGGTGGAGATAAAAGAGACGCCTCGTGAACAGAATGCTTTGAACTACGATGCTCAGGCCAGCAACTGGGTGCTGCTGCCAGCTTTTGCCCGCAAGCGTAATGTGGTGGTAACAGGTCAGCAGCCTATCCTTGAGCAGATGGCTGTCGATTCTAAATACAACAAGTATATCGATGCCGCCGATCATAAGTTGGGTATCATCGCCAGTGGTATTGCTTACAACTACCTGATGGAGTGCTATCCCGATGGTTGCCCTTATCCTGTGCTGAAAATCTCTCAGTATCCTATTCCTAAGAAGCTCATCCGTCGTATGACTGATGATTGTGAGTTTGTGCTGATTGCTGAAGAGGGTCAACCGTTTATTGAGGATCATGTGCGTGGTGTGATGCCGGGCAATGCGGTGATCAAAGGCCGTCTCACGGGTGAGCTGCCTCGTACGGGTGAGCTCAATCCCGACTTCCTGAAGAAAGCCCTTGGCATCGAGAGCTCTGAGAGCTACGCTCCTTGTGAGGATGTCACCCCACGTCCGCCTGCATTGTGTCAGGGTTGCGGACACCGTGATGTCTATACCGCTCTTAATGAGGTGCTGAAGGAGTATCCCAATGCCCGCGTGTTTGGTGATATCGGATGCTATACACTCGGCTTCCTGCCGCCTTATAAGGCCATCCACTCTTGTGTGGATATGGGTGCCTCTATCACGATGGCAAAGGGTGCCAGCGATGCAGGTCAGTGGCCCGCAGTAGCCATCATCGGCGACTCTACGTTCACCCACTCAGGTATGACGGGTCTGCTCGATGCCATCAACGAGAATGCGGATATCACCGTGATTATCTCCGACAACCTGACAACGGCTATGACGGGTGGACAGGACTCTGCTGGCACGAATAAGTTCGAGGCTATCTGTAAAGGTCTTGGTCTGTCAGAGGACCACCTGAAGGTGGTGAATCCCATCCCCAAGAATATGCCAGAGATCACCCAGGCCATCCGCGATGAGATCAACTATCATGGTGTGAGTGTCATCATCCCGCGTCGTGAGTGCATGCAAACTTTACAACGTCATCTTAAACAAAAGAAAGCAAAATGAAAACAGATATAATTCTTTGCGGTGTAGGAGGACAGGGTATCCTCTCTATCGCCACGATTATTGGTGAGGCAGCCATGAAGGAGAACCTCTACATCAAGCAGGCTGAGGTTCACGGCATGAGCCAGCGTGGTGGTGATGTGCAGTCAAACCTGCGTATCTCCAGCAATCCCATCTCCAGCGATCTGATTCCCCTGGGCGGTGCTGATGTGATCATCTCTATGGAACCGATGGAGGCACTGCGCTATCTGCCGTTCCTGGCAAAAGATGGCTGGATCATCACTTCCAGCACACCCTTCGTGAATATCCCGAACTATCCCGACATCGAGACCATCAAGGCCGATCTGCTGAAGATCAACAATGTGATCATGCTGGATATCGAGCAGGCTGCCAAGGATAATGGGGTACCCCGTTCTGCCAATGTGATCCTGTTGGGTGCTGCCCAGAAGGCATTGGGTATCGAATATGACAAGCTTGAGGATGCCATCCGTCGTGTTTTCGGACGCAAGGGCGAGGCCATAGTCGAGGCAAATATCAAGGCTTTGGCCATCGGTAAACAAGCACAGAAATGATGGAAACGCCAATTAAGAAAGAGATTGTTGACGGACTCGTGGCAGAACTTGGCATCAAGGATTTTGCCAAGGCTACGATCCGTGAGGTGAAGCAAGTTGCCGCCAAGTCTGAGAAGGCGAGTGGGGTAGAATTCATCAAGATGGAGATGGGTATTCCTGGCCTGCCTGCGGCTCAGGTAGGTGTCGATGCACAGATCAAAGCCCTACAGGATGGTATCGCCCATTCGTATCCCGATATTCAGGGTGCGCCCGTGCTGAAAGAGGCAGCCTCTCAGTTTGTGAAGGCATTCATCGGTATCGATATCAAACCCGAGGGCTGTATCCCCGTGAGTGGTTCGATGCAGGGCACCTTCGCCTCATTCCTTACCTGTTCACAGCGTGACAAGCAGAAGGATACCGTACTGTTCATCGACCCGGGCTTCCCTGTGCAGAAGATGCAGCTGGAGGTGATGGGTGTGAAATATCAGACCTTTGATGTTTATGACTATCGTGGTGAGAAGTTAGGTCCGAAACTTGAGAGTTATCTCTCTAAGGGTAACATTTGCGCCATCGTGTATTCCAATCCTAACAACCCATCGTGGATCTGTCTGCGTGAGGAAGAGTTGCAAGTGATTGGTTCGCTTGCTACGAAATATGATGTCATCGTGATGGAAGATCTTGCTTATTTTGCCATGGACTTCCGTAAGGATCTTTCTACACCGTTCGAGGCACCTTATCAGGCAACCGTTGCCCGTTATACGGATAACTACATGCTGCTGATCAGTGGTTCCAAGGCCTTCAGCTATGCAGGCGAGCGTATTGGAGTCACTTGTATCTCTGATGCCCTGTTCCATCGTCATTTCGATGATTTGTCAGAGCGTTATCAGGGATTACCTTTCGGTCCTGTGTTCTCCACACGAATGCTTTACGCGCTGAGTTCAGGTACAAGCCATAGTGCCCAGTATGCCTTGGCTGCTATGTTGAAAGCCGCTTACGAAGGCAAGTACGACTTCCGCAAGGAGATCAGCGTCTATGGTGAGCGTGCCAAGAAACTGAAGGAGATCTTCTGTCGTCATAACTTCTATGTGGTGTATGATAAAGACCTCGACGAACCCATTGCTGACGGCTTCTACTTCACCATCGGTTATCCCGGTATGACATCTGGTCAGCTTGCTCATGAGCTGATGTATTATGGTGTTTCAGCCATCTGTCTGATCACCTGCGGTTCTGAGCAGGAAGGCTTGCGTGTGTGTACTTCTTTCATCGAAGATCATCAATATGATCTCTTGGAAGAACGCATGAAAATTTTCGAGACAAACAATCCTCGTTAATAATATACGTTACAAACAAAATAAGCGGCGTTTCCATCAAAAAGAAACGCCGCTTATTATTTATTCAATTCATTCTCTTAACCGTTCATCGACATCAGGAACTCCTCATTGCTTCGGGTGTTGACGAGGCGATCACGGATGGTGTTCATAGCCTCCACTGGTGTCATCTCAGCAATGAACTTACGGATAATCCACATGCGGTTGAGTGTTGTCTCGTCAAGCAGCAGATCGTCGCGACGTGTAGAAGACAAAACCAGATCGATGGCAGGGAAGATACGCTTGTTGGAGAGTGAACGGTTGAGCTGGATTTCTGAGTTACCAGTACCCTTGAACTCCTCGAAGATCACCTCATCCATCTTAGAACCAGTATCTACCAGTGCTGTAGCGATGATGGTGAGCGAACCGCCGCCCTCGATATTACGAGCTGCACCAAAGAAGCGTTTGGGCTTCTGCAGAGCATTGGCATCGACACCACCGGTGAGCACCTTACCAGAGGCAGGAGCCACGGTGTTATAGGCACGAGCCAGACGGGTGATTGAGTCGAGGAAGATCACTACATCGTGACCACACTCCACCATGCGCTTAGCCTTCTCAAGCACGATGCCGGCAATCTTCACATGACGGTCGGCAGGCTCGTCGAAGGTAGAAGCGATTACCTCTGCATTAACGGTACGGGCCATATCTGTTACCTCCTCAGGACGCTCGTCGATGAGCAGCATCATGATATATGCCTCGGGATGGTTGGCTGCGATGGCATTGGCGATATCTTTCATCAAGACGGTCTTACCGGTCTTGGGTTGAGCCACGATCAATGCACGCTGACCCTTACCGATCGGTGAGAACAGATCAACAATACGAACGCTGGGATTCGTAGTAGCCCTATCTCCACAGAGGGTGAATTTCTCCTCAGGGAAGAGTGGGGTGAGATGCTCGAAGGCCACGCGGTCACGCACCTCAGACGGTTCACGTCCATTGATGGACTTTACCGTTGAGAGGGCGAAATATTTCTCATTATCATGCGGGGGACGAACGGTACATTCAACGACATCACCAGTCTTCAGACCATATTTCTTGATCTGCTGCGGAGACACATAGACATCATCGGGTGATGACAGATAGTTGTAGTCAGAGCTACGCAGGAAACCATAACCATCCGACAGGCACTCCAAGACACCATTAGCCGTGATAAGGTCTGCGAAGTCATAACGTGGCACCTCTGTATTACGAACGACAGATGCCTCCATCTCCTGTTGTACAACGGGGCGGTCGAACATGTCAAGGGTTGGAAGTGCCTCCTGGTCCTCAATGGGGATGTCAACAACGGTGATAAAATCTGTGCCATCACCTGGATCCCCCATCCATACTCCTTCTTCATCCACCTCATCATTAAGTTCTGCCTGCTGTTCCTTATGAGTGCTCATCTTCTCACGCAGTTTTGCGACGACATCAGCATCAACACCTGAATCTTCAGCATCAGCAGACATGAAGTCCTGTGCCTCAGGCACGTCAACAATCTGCTGTTCCTCAGCTGCTGCTTCAGGAATAATCTCTGTTGCTTCTGCTTCTGCAGCTTCTGCAGCAGCCTCTGCTTCAACAACAGCCTTGGGCTTCCTGCCACGACGCTTAGGAGCAGCTGCCTCGGGGGCAGCCTCTGCGGCCTCTTCAGTTTCAGGGGCTGCTATTGGCTCATCACTAAAGAGAGAAGCTTGCTCTGCCTTCTTTGTACGATTGCTCTTCGTGTCGAGGTTTTCACCGTCGGTGCCTTTTACTGTATAGACTTTGCTTGTGTCTTTCTTTGTAATGCGAGTGCGTTTCTTCTTTGGCGCTTCATCAGCAACAGCGCTATTCTCGGCAGCCTTGTCGATGATGGCGTAGATGACGTCCTCAAGGGCACTATCCTGTGAAACCTGGACGCCTAACTCATTAGCGATACCCATCAGCTGGGGTATCTCCATTGATTCTAATTCTTCTTTTGTATACATAATATTGGTATATAAACTCTACCTTGAAATTGAAAATAATGTGATTGAAATGCTTCACGAACGGAAGCAATGTTCTGAAAAACGATGCAAAGGTAAGTATTATTTCGCTAACTTCCAAATAATTTTGGATTTTTTTCGTAACTTTGTCGCCGAAAAAAGAAAAAGTGATGGAAATTAAGAAAGCAGAATTTACGTTAAGTGCGCCGCGGGAGTCGATGTGCCCTAAGGACACAAAGCCGGAATATGCCTTTATCGGGCGCTCGAATGTAGGAAAGTCGAGCCTGATTAATATGCTGACGAATAACAAGAAGTTGGCAAAGACCTCTGCAACACCGGGTAAGACATTGCTCATCAACCATTTTATTATTAATAATGAGTGGTACCTGGTAGATTTACCGGGCTATGGCTTTGCCAAGCGCTCAAAGAAAGAGATCCAGCGACTCGAGCAGATGATCAACGGCTATATCCTCCAAAGAGAACAGCTGGTTAATGTGTTCCTGTTGGTAGATGTACGTTTGGAGGCTCAGAAGGTTGACCTTGACTTCATCCAGTGGTTAGGGGCGAGTAGCGTGCCTTTTGCCATCGTGTTTACCAAGGCCGACAAACTGAGTGCCACCAAGGTGAACCAGAATGTTGAGGCCTATAAGAAAGTGCTAAGTGAAACCTGGGAAGAACTGCCTCCTATCTTTGTGACTTCTTCGGAAAAGCGACAGGGAAGAGATGAGATTCTCAATTATATCGAACAGATAAACAAATCAATTATTTAGCAACGGACAACAGGACTAAAACGACTAAAGAAAAAATCCTGAAGTCCTGAAGTCCGTTGCAAAAACAAGAATAATGGCGAAGGAAACTCCCTATTTGGACGTTCAACAGCTGACGAAGTCGTTTGGTTCGTTAGTGCTATTTGAAAATATCAGTTTCTCCATTGCTGAAGGGCAGAAGGTGGGACTGATAGCGAAGAATGGTACTGGTAAATCAACGCTTTTATCCGTGCTCTCAGGTAAAGAAGGATATGACTCAGGTGAGATCATCTTCCGACGCGATCTGCGAGTAGGGATGTTGGAACAGAGTCCAGTCTTCGATTCTTCGGAAAGTGTGCTGGATGCCTGCTTTAATCATCAGGGTGAAGAGGAAAAGGTGTTGAAGGCCAAACAGATCCTGACGCAGTTGAAGATTCGTGACCTGCAGCAGCCCATGGGACAGTTGAGTGGTGGGCAGCAGAAACGAGTGGCTTTGGCAAACGTGCTGATTACTGATCCCGACCTTCTGATTCTCGATGAGCCCACGAACCATCTGGATTTGGAGATGATTGAATGGTTGGAGGGATTCCTGAATCGTGGTAACAAGACACTTCTGATGGTGACGCATGACCGTTTCTTCCTCGATAGGATCTGCTCTGTCATCCTGGAATTGGATGATCAGACCATCTATACCTATCGTGGCAACTACAGCTATTATCTGGAGAAGCGTCAGGAGCGCATAGACAATCGCAGGGCAGAGATAGCACGAGCCAACAACCTGTATCGTACAGAACTGGAATGGATGCGGCGCATGCCTCAGGCCAGAGGTCATAAGGCCCGTTATCGGGAAGAGGCCTTTTACGAGCTTGAGAAGGTAGCCAAGCAGCGTATCGAGGAGCGCCAGATCCGTTTGAAGTCGCGTAACGTCTATATCGGGTCGAAGATCTTCGAGTGCCAGTATGTGTCGAAGGCTTTCGATGACAAGGTGATCCTGAAGGACTTCTATTATAACTTCTCCCGTTTCGAGAAGATGGGTATCGTAGGAAACAACGGTACCGGGAAGTCCACCTTTATTAAAATGCTGCTGGGTATGGTGGCGCCAGACAGTGGCCGATTCGATATTGGCGATACCGTGCGCTTCGGCTATTTTTCTCAGGAAGGACTGCAGTTTGATGCCCAGCAGAAAGTGATAGATGTCGTGAAGGACATTGCGGAGTATATTGACATGGGCGGCGGTAAGCATCTCACGTCTTCACAGTTCCTGCAATATTTCCTCTTCACGCCCGAACAGCAGCATAACTATGTCTATAAGTTGAGTGGTGGCGAACGTCGCAAGCTGTATCTCTGTACAGTACTGATGAAGAATCCCAACTTCCTGGTGCTTGATGAGCCGACAAACGATCTGGATATCGTGACGCTTCAGATCCTGGAAGAATATCTTCAGGATTTCCCTGGTTGCGTCATCGTTGTAAGCCACGATCGCTATTTCATGGATAAGGTGGTGGATCATCTTCTGGTGTTCAATGGCGATGGGGAGATCAAGGACTTCCCAGGCAACTATACGCAGTATCGGACATGGAGTGCACTTCAGCCGAGAGAAGCCAAGCCCCAGAGTGAACCCAAGACTCCCAATGAAACCAGACCGGTGAATGAAACACGGGAGACCAGGCGAAAATTCACCTATAAGGAGAAACGGGAGTTTGAACAGCTGGAACATGAGATTGCGGCCTTGGAGGAAGAACAGCGACAGATCGAGGAAGCGCTCTGTAGCGGTACGCTTTCCGTGGAAGAACTGACGGAAAAGAGCAAACGCCTGCCTCTGCTGAAGGATGAGCTCGACGAGAAGTCCATGCGCTGGCTGGAACTCTCTGAAATTGGTAGTTAATATTTAAAGAATCAATCGATGATACAACAGAAATACCCCTCACAATTGCGGGCGAAAGACGGCCCTGCGCTTGGTGTTATGGATGCTCCGTCAGGATGCCGAGGATGTGGCACAGTTTGCAGAAGCCGTCAGCCAGTTGAAACGTGAGGTGAAATACTGTAGCACTTGTCATAATATCAGCGACACGGATACATGTCCCATCTGTTCCGATACACGCAGAGATGCCACGACGGTCTGTGTGGTTGAGAGTGTGCAGGATGTGATGGCTATCGAAAACACCCAGCAGTATCATGGGCGTTATCATGTGTTGGGTGGGATTATCTCGCCAATGGATGGTATCGGCCCTGGTGATATCGAGATTGATTCATTGGTAAAACGTGTGGCTGAAGGTGGCATCCAGGAGGTGATTCTCGCGCTTAGCCCCACGATGGAGGGCGACACCACCAACTTCTACATTTACCGTAAACTCGCTGGCTACGATGTCAGGATTAGTGTGATTGCCCGTGGTATCGCCGTTGGTAACGAACTGGAATATACCGACGAGGTGACCTTGGGGCGCTCAATTATGAACCGAACCTTATTTGAAGATAAAGAAAGATGAAAGAGACGAAGAATCAGTTGATGTGCGTGTTTGTGGCAGGTATCGTTTGGCCTTTGATGATTGTCTGTATTTACGAGACAGAGGTGGTAGTGCCTGGCTTGTTGGCTACGGATAAGCAATCGGAGTTCCTGTTGACTTTTCTGATGGAACTGATGACACTGGGGTGTGCCTTTTTGGCGCTTCGCCTGTTTAAGTTTGAGAAGATACATCAGGAACTGATAACTGGTAAGGCTGTCGCCTTGAGGAAATGGGGCGTTATCAGACTTGTGATGCTACTGTTTCCGTTATGGGCCGACACCTTATTATATTATATATATATGAATACCACCTTCGGTTATCTGGGTATCATTCTGGCGCTCTGCCTGCCATTTGTCTATCCAAGTATGAGCCGTTGTGAGGCTGAGACGGAAGCATGAAACTGAGTGTTGTCATCGTCAACTATAATGTGCGCCCTTATTTGGAGCAATGCTTAAAGAGCGTACAAAGTGCCCTCGAAGGTATCGAGGGAGAGGTGTTTGTGGTTGACAACCACTCCGACGATGATAGCGTGGAGACCGTCAGGAGCCATTATCCTTGGGTCAGACTGATCGAGAATCAGGAGAACCTTGGGTTTGCCAAAGCCAATAATCAGGCCATCCGCCAATCGCAGGCAGAATATGTGTTGCTGCTGAATCCCGATACGGTGGTGGCTAAAGAAACGTTTCGGGAGACGCTGAAATTTATGGATGCCCATCCGAAGGCGGGTGGGGCAGGTGTGATGATGTGCTATGAGGACGGCACGCGGGCCCCGGAGTCCCGGCGGGCCTTGCCAACGCCCTGGGTCGCAGCTCTGAAGATGCTGGGGTTTACGAAGCGTTATTACATGAGTCATCTGCCTTGGGATCAGCCCTGCCGGATAGAGGTGATCAGCGGCGCTTTCTGCCTGTTGCGTCATGAGGCGCTGAAGGCTGTGGGCCTGCTTGATGAAGACTTCTTTATGTATGGTGAGGATATTGATCTGTCGTATCGCCTGTTAAAGGGTGGCTGGGAGAACTGGTATCTCCCGTATTCCATCGTCCACTATAAGGGCAAGTCCACCCAGAAGTCCGACTACCGCTATGTGCATGTCTTCTATCAGGCCATGCTGATCTTCTTCCGGAAGCATTATAGTCATCTGAGCTTCTTCTTTACGGTACCGGTAAAGATGGCCATCTATTTCCGGGCTTTCATTGCACTCACAGATATCTTACGAAAAAAGCTGCATTTATGAATTCAAGTAAACCATCTATCCATCTGCGGGCCATCGAACCTGAAGATCTTGATCTGCTTTACCGGATCGAGAATGATGTGAAACTGTGGAATGTCGGCACCACCAATGTGCCTTATTCACGTTATACCCTCCACGATTATGTTGCCAACGCTTCTGCCGACATCTATACCGATCGCCAGGTAAGGATGATGGTGGAGAATGAGCAGCATAAGGTTGTCGGTATCGTGGATATGGTGAATTTCGATCCCAGCAACTGCCGGGCAGAGGTGGGCTTGATTATCCTTAACGACTATCGCAGGCAGGGCTATGGCAGCCGAACCTTGGAGGCTTTGGCCGAATATGCCCTCAGCGTGCTGCATCTTCATCAGCTCTTTGCCTATATCGATGTGGCCAATGAAGCATCACTTCGCGTGTTCCAGAAGATGGGCTACGAAACCTCTGCCACCATCAAAGATTGGTTGTACGACGGCAAGGAATATCGTGATGCCGTATTGGTGCAACGTGTATTTTGAGAGTTTTTTAGCTCTGAGGCGAAAAAAACGCAGAAAAAGTTTTGCGGTTTCGGATTTTATTCCTACCTTTGCACCCGCTAAGAAGAAAGAGTGCTTTCTGGTGCGTTAGTTCAGTAGGTTAGAATGCCTG
>CACZTJ010000031.1 GCA_902784065.1 uncultured Prevotellaceae bacterium
AGAAGAAAGAGTGCTTTCTGGTGCGTTAGTTCAGTAGGTTAGAATGCCTGCCTGTCACGCAGGAGGTCACGAGTTCGAATCTCGTACGCACCGCAAGTTATTTTTTCATTTACGCATAAAATTGGTGCGTTAGTTCAGTAGGTTAGAATGCCTGCCTGTCACGCAGGAGGTCACGAGTTCGAATCTCGTACGCACCGCTAAAAATGAAGCTCATCAGTTCGTTCTGGTGAGCTATTTTTAAAGCCAAAAGTTAACACAAACATTAGAGGAATATGTGCGGAATAGTAGGATATATTGGCCATAAGGATGCTTTTCCTATTCTGATTAAGGGCTTAAGAAGACTTGAGTATCGTGGTTACGACAGCGCAGGTGTCGCATTGATTAACGACGATAACAGTTTGAACGTTTACAAGACGAAAGGAAAAGTTGACAATCTTGTTGAGTATTGTAATGATAAGGACATTAGTGGTACCATTGGTATTGCGCATACCCGTTGGGCTACTCATGGTGAGCCCTCTTCCCGTAATGCACACCCGCACTATTCCGAGTCGAAGAATCTTGCCATTATCCACAATGGTATCATCGAGAACTATGCCGATCTGAAAGAGAAGTTGATGGCTAAAGGCGTTAAGTTCGTTTCAGATACCGACACCGAAGTTCTGGTTCAATTAATCGAATATATCAAGGAGCACAAGCAGCTCGACCTGCTGACGGCAGTTCAGGTGGCACTCTATCAGGTGATTGGTGCTTATGCCATTGCCGTGCTCGACAAGCGTGATCCTGATCAGATTATCGCAGCTCGTAAGCAGAGCCCGCTGGTAGTGGGTATCGGCGACGACGAGTTCTTCCTGGGTAGTGATGCCAGTCCGATTATCGAATATACCGATCAGGTGGTGTATCTTGAGGATGGTAACATTGCCGTTATCCGTCGTGGTCAGGAGCTGAAGGTTGTCAGCATCCTGGGAGAGGAGCAGGAGCTGACTGTCAAGACCGTAGATATCGATCTCGGACAGATTGAGAAAGGCGGTTATCCGCACTTCATGCTCAAGGAAATCTTTGAGCAGCCGGAGTGCCTGACCAACTGCATGCGCGGACGAGTAAATGTTGAAGCAGATCATGTAACACTCTCGGCTTTAATTGATTACCGTCGTCAGATGTTGAACGCCAAGCGCGTGGTGATCGTGGCTTGTGGTACTTCCTGGCATGCCGGTCTGATCGGTAAGCAGATCATAGAGTCGCTGGTTCGAATCCCCGTTGAGGTTGAATATGCCAGCGAGTTCCGTTATCGCAATCCAGTTGTTGGTAAAGAAGATGTGGTGATCGCTATCTCCCAGAGTGGTGAGACGGCCGATACCCTTGCTGCCGTACAACTGGCCAAGGAGAAAGGTGCATTCATCTATGGTGTCTGCAACGCCATTGGTTCAAGTATCCCCAGAGCCACCGATACAGGAACTTATATCCATGTAGGTCCTGAGATTGGTGTGGCTTCCACCAAGGCCTTTACCGGTCAGGTAACCGTCCTGACGATGATTGCGCTGGCATTGGGCGAGGCTAAGGGTACCATCAACCGTGACGAATATCTTGAAATAGTGAAAGGCCTGAGCGAGATCCCCGATAAGATCCGTGAGGTATTGAAGACTAACGAAAAAGTGGCCGATCTTGCACGTACCTTTACTTATGCGCATAACTTCCTCTATCTGGGACGTGGCTATTCCTATCCCGTGGCTTTGGAGGGCGCCTTGAAACTGAAGGAGATTTCCTATATCCATGCCGAGGGGTATCCTGCTGCTGAGATGAAGCATGGCCCGATTGCCCTGATCGACTCGGATATGCCAGTCGTGGTGATCGCCACGCATAACGCGATGTATGAGAAGGTGTTGTCGAACATACAAGAGATCAAAGCCCGTCAGGGTAGGGTGATCGCGCTTGTGTCGAAGGGTGACGATACCATTTCAAAGATTGCCGACGAGGTGATTGAGTTGCCCGACGTTCAGGAATGTCTGGAACCGTTGGTTGCTACCATCCCGCTGCAGCTGTTGGCTTACCATGTGGCTGTATGTAAAGGTAAGAATGTTGACCAACCAAGAAACTTGGCGAAATCAGTAACTGTTGAATGATGATAAGGGCGATTCGTTTTATTTACGTTTCGCCCTTCTTTTTGAAAAAGATAGAAAAGAGATAAATGGAAAAGATGAAAGATGTGACACTCGTTCTGCAAGACGGAACAACCTTCAAGGGCAAGAGCTTCGGGTATGAGAAGCCTGTGGCTGGCGAAGTCGTGTTCAACACGGCGATGATGGGCTATCCCGAGAGCCTGACCGACCCCAGCTATGCAGGTCAGCTGATGACGTTAACCTATCCGCTGGTAGGAAACTATGGTGTGCCTCCCTTCACGATGGAGGCCGATGGTATTGCTACCTTTATGGAGAGCGACAAGATCTACGCCTCTGCCATTATTGTGAGCGATTATTGTGAGGCCTATTCCCATTGGAATGCCTGCGAGAGCCTGGGCGACTGGCTGAAACGTGAGCAAGTGCCTGGCGTGACCGGCATTGATACCCGCCAGCTGACAAAGGTGCTGCGCGAGCATGGTGTGATGATGGGACGCCTGGAGTTTGCTGATATCCAGGAAGCCCCCGAAGCCATCGATTACGGTAGCATCAACTGGGTGGACAAGGTGAGCTGCAAGGATGTGATCCGCTATAACGAAGGTGCCGGCAAGAAGGTGGTGCTTGTGGATTGCGGTGTCAAGCATAATATCATCCGATGCCTGGTTCGTCGCGGGGTAGAGGTGATTCGTGTGCCCTGGAACTACGATTATACCGATATGCAGTTCGACGGCCTGTTCCTGGCAAATGGCCCTGGCGATCCCGACAGATGTGTGGAGGCAGTAGAGGTGTTGAGGAAACAGATGTCAGCCTCGCGCAAGCCCATCTGCGGTATCTGCATGGGTAACCAGCTGCTGGCGAAGGCTGGCGGTGCCACGATCTATAAGCTGAAATATGGTCATCGCTCCCACAACCAGCCCGTGCGCGAGGTAGGCACCAACCGCTGTTATGTCACCT
The DNA here is from genome assembly GCA_902784065.1 of uncultured Prevotellaceae bacterium. Classification (GTDB taxonomy): domain Bacteria; phylum Bacteroidota; class Bacteroidia; order Bacteroidales; family Bacteroidaceae; genus Prevotella. The sequence continues at coordinate 3,066 of CACZTJ010000031.1, forward strand.
CGCAGAATCACGGCTATGCTGTGGATGCGGCTACCCTTGGCCACGACTGGCGTGAGCTCTTCGTGAATATGAACGACGGCTCCAACGAGGGCATCCGCCACCAGACCAATCCGTGGTTCTCTTCACAGTTCCACCCAGAGGCTTGTTCTGGTCCGGTAGATACAGAATTTATGTTTGACAGATTTATTGAGACATTATGAGAGACAACAATATCAAGAAAGTCCTGTTATTAGGTTCCGGCGCGTTGAAGATCGGTGAGGCCGGAGAGTTCGACTATAGTGGTTCACAAGCCCTGAAAGCCTTGCGCGAGGAGGGGATCAAGACCGTTCTCATTAATCCGAACATCGCCACTGTCCAGACCTCTGAGGGTGTGGCTGACGAGATCTACTTCCTGCCTGTTCAGCCCTATTTCGTAGAGCGCGTGATCGAGAAGGAGCGCCCCGACGGCATCCTGCTCGCCTTTGGTGGTCAGACCGCCCTGAACTGTGGCGTGGAGCTCTACCAGAGTGGTGTCTTGGAGAAATATGGCGTGAAAGTGCTGGGTACACCGGTTCAGGCCATCATGGATACCGAGGATCGCGAGCTCTTCGTGAAGAAGTTGGACGAGATCGGTGTGAAGACCATCAAGAGTCAGGCTTGCGACAATATCGCCGATGCCCGGAAGGCAGCCAAGGAGCTGGGTTATCCCGTGATCCTGCGTGCTGCTTATGCGCTGGGCGGTCTCGGCTCTGGTTTCTGTGATAATGAGGAAGAGCTCAATAAACTGGCCGAAAAGGCCTTCGCCTTCTCACCCCAGGTGTTGGTCGAGAAATCGCTGAAGGGCTGGAAGGAGATAGAATATGAGGTGGTGCGCGACCGCTACGACAACTGTATCACGGTTTGTAACATGGAGAACTTCGACCCCCTGGGCATCCATACCGGCGAGTCGATCGTCATCGCGCCGTCGCAGACGCTTACCAACTCAGAATACCACAAGCTTCGCGCATTGGCCATCAAGATCATCCGCCATATCGGCATCGTGGGTGAGTGTAATGTGCAGTATGCGTTCGATCCTCAGTCGGAGGATTATCGCGTCATCGAGGTGAATGCCCGTCTTTCCAGAAGCTCCGCCCTGGCATCAAAGGCCACAGGCTACCCCTTGGCTTTCGTTGCCGCCAAGCTGGGTATGGGCTACGGACTCTTTGAACTGAAGAACTCGGTCACCAAGACCACCAGCGCTTTCTTTGAACCTGCGCTCGACTATGTGGTTTGTAAGATTCCCCGTTGGGACCTCTCGAAGTTCCATGGCGTGGATAAGGAGCTCGGTTCCAGCATGAAGAGTGTGGGCGAGGTGATGGCGATTGGTCGCACCTTCGAGGAGGCTGTTCAGAAAGGTCTCCGAATGATCGGTCAGGGCATGCATGGTTTCGTGGAGAACAAGGAGTTGAAGATTGCCGATATCGATGCCGCCCTTCGCGAGCCTACCGACAAGCGTATCTTTGTCATCTCAAAGGCGATGCATTTGCCCGAATATACCATCGACCGCATTCACGAACTGACGAAGATCGACAAGTGGTTCCTCGAGAAACTGAAGCACATCATCGATATCGACGAGCGCCTGAAGAAACAGAACATCAACACGCTTGAAGCCGATCTGCTTCGTGAGGCAAAGGTCTATGGCTTCACCGACTTCCAGATAGCCCGCGCCATTGGTCTGGAGGGCGAGATCGAGACGATGCACAAGGCTCTTCTACTGGTTCGCAACCGCAGAAAGCAGCTCGGCATCATCCCAGTCGTGAAGCAGATCGATACGCTGGCGGCTGAGTATCCCGCTCAGACCAATTATCTCTACGTCACCTATTCGGGCGTGGCTCCCGACATCCAGTACGAGAACGATAAGAAGAGCATCATCGTGCTGGGCTCTGGTGCCTACCGCATCGGCTCGTCGGTAGAGTTCGACTGGTGCGGCGTGCAGGCGCTGAACACTATCCGCAAGGAGGGCTGGCGCAGCGTGATGATCAACTACAATCCCGAGACCGTCTCTACCGATTATGATATGTGCGACCGCCTGTATTTCGACGAGCTCACCTTCGAGCGCGTGCTGGATATCATCGACATGGAGCAACCTTATGGCGTGATTGTCTCTACCGGTGGTCAGATACCTAACAACCTGGCGATGTATCTCGATGAGCAGCACGTGAATATCCTCGGTACGCAGGCTATAGATATCGACGGCGCCGAGGACCGTGCCAAGTTCTCTCAAATGCTGAATGAGATCGGCGTGAACCAGCCGGAGTGGTCGGCGCTCACCTCGATGGAGGATATCGGCAAGTTTGTCGATCGCGTAGGCTTCCCCGTCTTGGTTCGTCCATCCTATGTGCTCTCCGGAGCAGCCATGAATGTCTGCTCTAACCAGGAGGAGCTTGAGAAGTTCCTGCAGCTGGCCGCCAACGTGTCGGAGGATCACCCCGTCGTGGTGTCGAAGTTTATCGAGCATGCCAAGGAGATCGAGATGGACGCTGTGGCGAAGGATGGTGAGATACTGGCTTATGCCATCTCCGAGCATATCGAGTTTGCCGGTGTTCATTCGGGCGATGCCACCATCCAGTTCCCCCCGCAGAAACTGTATGTCGAGACCGTTCGCCGCATCAAGCGCATCTCGCGCCAGATTGCCAAGGCGCTACATATCAACGGTCCCTTCAACATCCAGTATATGGCGCGTGATAACGATATCCTGGTGATCGAGTGCAACCTGCGCGCCTCCCGTTCGTTCCCGTTTGTGTCGAAGGTGCTGAAACTGAACTTCATCGATCTGGCCACGAAGGTGATGCTGGGTCTGCCAGTCGAGCGACCGCATAAGAACCTCTTCGACCTCGACTATGTGGGTATCAAGGCCTCGCAGTTCAGCTTCAACCGTCTGCAGAAGGCCGATCCCGTGCTGGGAGTGGATATGGCTTCGACTGGCGAGGTAGGTTGCATTGGCGATAATACCGATACCGCCCTGCTGAAAGCCATGCTCTCCGTGGGCCATCGCATTCCCAAGAAGTCGGTGCTGCTCTCTACGGGTTCTGCCAAGCAGAAGGCCGAGATGCTCGATGCTGCCCGCATGCTGGTCGATCATGGTTATCTGCTTTATGCAACTGGCGGTACTTCCAAGTATCTGACCGAGAATGGTATTGCAAACACGCGCGTGCTCTGGCCTTCTGATGTTCAGGAAGGCTCTGACGCGCCAAAAGCCCTCGACCTCCTTCATCAGCACCAGATTGACATGGTGGTGAATATCCCCAAGAACCTCACGACCCATGAGCTGACCAACGGCTATAAAATCCGTCGCGCAGCCATCGATCTGAACGTGCCCCTGATCACCAACAGCCGACTGGCAAGTGCGTTTATTCATGCCTTCTGTACCGTCAAACTTGATGAAATTGGTATCAAATCATGGGTTGAATATAAGTAGAAATAGGCTTTTTGACAAAAAAATGGTGCAATAATTTGGTGGATTCAAATTATTGCATTATTTTTGCACCGATAAAAACGCTAACCCCATAGTATGGATCTAGGTTCATTAGAGTCAAAGATAAACCGAAGTGAGTATAAAATACTGATTGTCGATGATGTCGTCAGTAACGTCTTGTTGTTAAAGATTCTCTTGAGCAACGAGAAGTTTCAGGTGTGCACCGCCAACAACGGTTACTCATGTATCGAGATGGCTAAGAAAGAGCATCCCGACCTGATTCTGCTCGATGTCATGATGCCAGATATCAGCGGTTTCGATACTGCAGTGATCCTCAAGAAGGACGATACAACCAAAGAGATTCCCATCATTTTCCTGACGGCTCTTAACACGCCGGCCGACCTCGTGAAAGGTTTCCAGGTGGGCGCAAACGACTTCCTGACAAAGCCGTTCAACAAGGAGGAGCTGGTGATGCGTGTCACCCAGCAGATCTCTCTGGTAGCCGCCAAGCGAATCATCGAGCAGCAGAATGCAGAGTTGCGCGCCACGCTGACCAACCGTGACAAGATGTACTCTGTGATTGCCCACGATCTGCGTTCGCCGATGGCCAGCATCCGCATGGTGCTCAACCTTGTTGTGGCCTCCGTGTCGCAGGAGACGGTTGGCCCCGAGCTCTTCGAACTGCTCGATAAGGCCAATAAGGAGTCGGAAGAGGTGCACGACCTGCTCGACAACCTGCTGAAGTGGACCAAGAGCCAGACGGGCCGTCTGACCGTGGTGACTCAGGACCTCGACCTGAATGATATTATCCCAGGTGTGGTGGAGATATTCGAGATGATCGGCCAGACCAAGAACATCAAGTTCAGCTTGGAGAAAACTAGCGATCCCTTGGTGGTTCGTGCTGATAATGACATGCTCAAGACCGTGGTTCGTAATTTCATGTCGAATGCCGTGAAGTTCTCGCCGGAAGGATCTACCATCGAGATCAAGATGACTACCGAGGGCGACTTTGCCAAGGTGAGCGTTCGCGACCATGGTGTCGGTATCGCAGCCGACCGCCTGGCAGGCATCTTCAAAAATGGTGAGACCACCTATGGAACTGGTGGCGAAGAGGGCTCCGGCCTCGGACTCCAGCTTTGTCAGGACTTCGCCCGCAAGAATGGTGGCGACTGTACCGTCGAGTCGGTCGAGGGCCAGGGCAGTACCTTCAGTGTGCTCATCCCGTTAAAGAAAGGATAATGGCAAAACCAATATATATCATAGAAGAACACAAGCTTCGCCGCAATCTCCAGCTTATTGCTGACATTGCGGCGAAATCAGATATAGAGATCATCCTTGCCTTCAAGGCCTTTGCCTTGTGGAAGACGTTCCCGATATTCCGTGAGTATATCCATGCCACGACGGCCAGCTCCCTGTCAGAGGCCCGTCTGGCTTATGAGGTCTTCGGGGCGCCGGCCCATACCTATTCGCCCGCCTATACCGAAGAGGATTTTGCCGAGATAGCGCGCTGCTCGTCGCACCTCACCTTCAATTCGCTGGCGCAGTATGAGCGCTTTCATCTGAAGGCCGAAGGCATCTCCTATGGCCTGCGCGTGAATCCGGAATACTCAGAGGTAGAAATCCTGATCTATAACCCTTGTGCACCAGGCACGCGCTTCGGTATCACCGCTGATAAGCTGCCGCAGCAGCTGCCTTCCGACATCAAGGGCTTCCATTGCCATTGCCATTGCGAGAGCGGAGCCGAAGAGTTCCAGCACACCTTGGCACATATCGAAGACAAGTTCGCGGCATGGTTCCCTCAGCTGGAATGGATCAACTTCGGCGGAGGCCATCTGATGACCCACAAGGAATACGACACCGAACTGCTGATCGAGATGATGCAGGATTTCCATCGCCGTTACCCGTGGCTGAAGGTCATCTTTGAGCCGGGTAGTGCCTTTGCCTGGCAGACGGGGCCGCTCGTGTCGCATGTGGTCGATGTGGTCGAGGACAAGGGCATCCAGACGGCTATTCTCGATGTCAGCTTTACCTGCCATATGCCCGATTGCCTCGAGATGCCTTATTTCCCCTTGGTGAGAGGCGCCGAGCATGAAGACGAAAACCGAGGCAATTTTGTTTATCGCCTCGGTGGTAACAGTTGCCTGAGTGGAGATTTCATGGGCTATTGGCGTTTCGATCATCAGCTGGAGATAGGCGAGGAGGTGATTTTCGAGGATATGATCCATTACACCACCGTGAAGACCAACACCTTCAATGGCATTACCCATCCCGCCATCGCCATGCGCCATCTTGACGGCTCCCTCGAGATCCTCCGCACCTTCACCTACGAGGATTACCTCTCCCGCATGGATTAGGGCACATTTTTTATCAAAAAATGTTGCTTGAATGCAATATTTTTGCTACCTTTGCAGCCGAAATAAAGCATTTACATATAAATTAAACCAGATTTATCGATGAAGCAACTTATTTCCGACATATTTGATTGTTTTAAAACGGCCCCCGAGGGTCACAAGATCTTCCGTGGAATCTATCACGAAGGCAAGGCTGTTTATACCTATATCCCCTCTGAAGAAGATGAGCGTCATATCTTTGATGGCGACTTTAAGATCAGATATCAGTATGGTGGGGGCAAATATGCAGAAGCGAACGGTGCGTATAAGAATGATATGAAACAAGGCCACTGGGAGTTCTTAAGACATGGCTTTACCACCAGTCGCTCACTTTCGGCTGATTTCGTTGACGGGCAGATGGAAGGCACGCTCAACTGTATGTATCTCAAGAAAGGTATCAATAAGGAAAACTATTCCAAATTCCAGCTCACCGTGCATGAAGGGAAGATAACCGGCGAGGTGAAAGGCATCTTGGATGACGAGGAAATTCCAGCCGATTTCCGTGAAGATCCCAATCTGGTAAACAAGCTGGAGATTATCCTTGATGAGGTAGTCTCAGTCCTCTTATCCCTTGCCCCAAGAGGGCATATCCGCCCGGTATTTAGTTGCTAGGAACAAAGTTAGGGTTGTCATCTCGACTAAACGAAGCGCATGGAGAGATCTCTCCACTCACTCCGTTCGGTCGAGATGACTTTTTTAGGCTTTAGTCATCATCGATGGGACTGTCGTCGCCACCACCGCCGCCACCGTTGTTATCGCCGCCGCCGGTGTTGCCTCCGGTGTTGGTGCCACCGCCGTTCTGCGAACCGCCCTGCTCAGAGCCTCCGCCAGTTGCTGAACCACTCTCACCCTTGGCAGCAGCGATCTCTGCCTTGGTCTTGTCGGTCCAAGCGAGCTTGGCATCCTTTTTCAGCTCGTCGCGCGTGAAATCACCAGTGCTCTGCGCCAGGAGCTTGATCACCTTCACGGCAGCACCCGTCTTCTGACCCTCGGCCAGCTGACCGATCGTAGCAGAAGCCACCTTGTCGTGCTCAGCGTCGTAGAGCGTCTCCAGCGCGTTGGCCTCTACCGTGGCCTTGAAGATGGCCAGGTTGTCGATCTTCACCGTGTTGCCCATGAGCACCATCTCACGCACACACTTTACGAAATCGATAAGGATACCCGTGATGGAACCCTCTGAGAACATGGTGTTGTGCTCGGCCATGTGGTGAGCCATTTCCTGGACACCCATCGTCTGTTTGTAACTCACGCGGGCGTAGTACTTACCCGCCTGTTCGGTTTCTGAAGTTTCAGTCACCTTTGAAAGATACAATTCAATCATACTTGTACTGTTTTTTATGGTATTATATTATCAAGTGGACCAGCTGCACCGGGTGGCCCCTCCCGCTTTTCTTATTCATTGACAAGTGAAGTGTAAGGTGAATGGAAAGCCGAGTTTACTCGAGCTTTTCTGAGCCGCAGCCTTCACTCGCGTTGTATTTCTAAATACAACGCAAAGATACAAAAAATAACTGGAACTACCAAATATTTTCGCAACTTTTTTCGCACTATTTTTCAAGTTTGATAACCCAGCATTATGGCGCGATAATGCCGGGTTATCGACGGATAAGGAAGGCTTATTTGAAAGCACTCTTCCGCTTCGTCAAGAGGTAAAATTCACTATAGTCCTTGCAGCCTGGGGGCAATTGGTGATGCTCCAGCGAGGGCAACACTTTCTGAAGTTGCAGGAAGAGCCGTTCGCCGGGCTCGTCGCGGTCGGGATACATGTGGAAGCTAGTTGATAGTTGTGAGTGAATCGTTGATAGCAGCTCTACATCCTTCTTTTTCAGCAACGTGGCCGACGGGATGGCGATCGCCTTGTGACCTGCCGAGAGCATCGCCCAGCAGTCGCTGCAGCCCTCGGTGATATAGAGCGCCTCGCCCGGGCTGAGCAGGCTGAGCACAGGCAGGTTGTAGATGGTGCACTCAGCGCCTTGCGGGAAGCGGAAACGGGGTAGGGCGCCCTTCACCAGATTGCGGTTCTGGATGCCTATCAGCTTGCCTTCGCGATTATAGTAAGGTGTCTGCAACCACGGCACGCCCTGCTTGTCTTTCCACGATGTCAACCGGCACCAGCGCACCACGCGCGCATCCAGCCTGCGCTCCTCAAAGAGAAACTTGCGGGCCTCGTCGTTCAGCCAGGGGCGTTCGAAGAACCGCTCATAGCGACTGGCATCGAAAGATGTCTGATGGCTGATGTCAGATGTCTGAGGCTGCCACTCATCAAGGATGATATTATGCTCATCGGCCAGCCACCGGCACGCCTCCTTAAAGTCCACATGCAGATGCCGCATCACGAGATCGATAGGTCCGCCCGAGGCCCCGCACACGAAGCAACGGTAAGAGTTCCTTCGCACCGAGAATGACAGCGAGGCATGATGATCGTCGTGAAACGGGCAGAGGCTCTTGTGCATCCTAACCCTGAGTCCGAGCCGCTCTGCGACCCCCTCTATCGGGAGGTCGCGGAGCTTTTGAAGTTCAATTCTATCCATAACTATTCACTATTCACTTTTCACTATTCACTAGCGAAGCGCCCAGGTATTCCTCCGTCTTGGTGTAAAGTCCTGTCTGGTTGGAATAGGTGATAAACTTACGGAATACCCATTGTCTCAGCTGGGCATTGGCACCCTCTTCGCTCTTTCCAAGCTGTACACGGAGCGCCTTCAGCTGTGCCTCGTTGAACGTGTCAGGCAGCGAGTCAAGCATATTTTTCGGACCGCGACGCTGAGCCTCGCTCACTAGGTCGGCATCCTTTCCGTTCAGCAAATCTGAGAATATCTGCATCTTGCTCCAGATATCGTGATAGACCAGCCATTCCACCAGCTCACCCATCGCCTTCGTCCAGATCTGATTGTTGAGCATCCAGAGTATGCATCCAGCCTTCCAGGCAGAGTGGAGGGCGCGCTTGCTGAAATCCCAGAGAATGTCGTCATCCACCAGGTCGGCCAGCGAAGCCATGTCGGCAGCCAACTTGTCCACCAGCTTGTTCAACGGCCGGATGATGTAGCGCCCCTTACAGTTGTCCAGACGTAACAGATACTCGTCGAGCTTGCGGTAGAACTCGTCGTCGTACTTGCCCTGACGGGGTATGCGACCGTCGCGGCTGGTGCGCGGCTTATAAGAAAAGACCATGCGCCCGAAAGTGCCGTTGAAGAGCTCATGCTTATAGAAACTGCGAGCAGAGTAAGGGTTGGCTGAGAGGGTCATACTGGCTCTCAAGATAGGATTACCCGTGACACCATCCTTGGTAGCCCTGAGTGCACCGGCGCGAGCCATGTCATAGATGTTCCTGATCATGTGCGACACTTTCTTATGACCGCCGCAAAGGCCTGACCGCCGCAAAGGCCGTCGGCCATCTCTACCTCAGGCAGATTGAAGTACTGCGTGCGGCCATCAGGCTCCAGGGCCATACTGTTCAGCAGGAAACCTGCTGCCGTAGTGTCGACTGGTGGAAACCAGAGGGCAAGGTTAGGACGTGCCGTACTGTCCTTGCCTCCATTGGTATTCGACTGTCTCTGCCATTCAACAAGTTTGTCTGTTACCCCCTTGTCGTGTCGGCGGAAATCGCGGCAGATGGCCTCCACGAGTAGTGACAATTGACCCTTGTTACCTCCCGAATCGGCTACTATGTTGGCCATCAGGCCACATACCTCCTTCCAGGAATAGTCAGGGTACATAAATTCTGAACCGCTCACATGTGCGCCAAGTGAGGGGAAAAGCATCGGAACCAGGGGTTCATGCATGTCTTTTGATGCCTGTGAGATCAGAAGTTTGATGCATTCTGTGCCTTTTCCGAGGCTTGGCATCTTAGGTGCTGTCTGTTTTGTAATATCGTATTTCATTGATTTTCTGCTATTTAGATGAATTAATACTGACCAGCCCGTTACAGTTACAGTTGTTACAGTATGCCTTCTTTTTCTCACCAAAACCTTAAATATATATATAACTATCTATATATCAATTACTTATATAATATTTAGTGGATTTTTGGGTATTTAGAAACCTTATTGTCACAACTGTAACTGTCACACGAGGCCGTGATTACCTATTTCTCTATCAGGCCCATAAGCGCCTGGCGAAGTTCGCGGTACACCTCGAAGACGTAGTAGTCAACGCTAAAGGTTGCACCAATCTGCGGCATCGGCTTGAAGTTCGGTCGCAGCGAGCCGTCTTCCTGGCGGGTGATCGAGATGTACTTGCCGTTGAAAAGTCGCGGATTGCGCTTCGTGCGCCAAGGCAAAGTCTCGACAAACGTGTAATGCGGATCTTTGCAGAGAAACTCATCGACGATGCCTTCCGAGTCGAGACGCAGCAAGCCCTGATATTCCTTACCTACTTGCATGCGCTTGTCGCTGTGCAATATGGTTTTTACGTCACAGCCCAAGTCTGTGTTGTTGTGCCAACCCTCGTGGCTGGCGTTCTTTGATTGAATGTTCTTGTCTTCCATTGTTTCTTTTTTTTTAGGAAGTGAACATCTGTAACGTTTCCAGTCCTATGGCCAGATGCTTACCGAGACTGGCGGGAGCCACGCTGGGGCTTTGTTCCCTTGGATTGCAATTCCATCGGCAAAATTACGGCAAAAAAAAGTCCCAATCGAGGAAAAATCCTGATTGGGAATAGAATTGGGAAAACTGGGAAAGACCGGTTGCTAGGGCTTGACCTTAGAGCAGCTCCATCAGCTTCACGGCCACCGCCACCTGTTTGTAAGAATACTCATCGGCAGTGTTCAGGTACTGGTGCCATAGTTCAACATTCGGGGGCAGCTGGTGCACGTGTACCTTCCTGACGCTGTCATAGACATAGGGCACCCGCAGATGGTCGAGCCCGAGGTTCTTCAGCGAACGCTCAAAGTCGGCAGGCTTCACCGGGAAACCGCAGAGCTGCGTCAGCACGGCCTTGAGGGCAAACCACTGTTCCTGATCCTGCATCAGGTACACTCCCTGTTCGTCGTGAGCATCCATCAGCAGCTCCACCGCCCGCTTCACCTGTTTGTCGGTCTTCGTGGCCGTCTCGCGTGGCTCCGGTCCGTTCACCGTTCCGTTGTTCTGCATTATCACCTGATCGGCCTGAATCTGGGTCGATGGCTTTTCTTCGTCGGGCAGTTGCACGGCCTCGTTGATCACCTCCAGTGCCTTGGAGCCCATCTCCTCCGATACCGTCTTCAACATAAATGTATGCAGGAATGCCAGTAGCTGTATGTCGTGGATGTGCGACATAAAGCTCTTGATCTTCGTCCACGACAGCATGAGATAGCGTTTCAGATATGCATTCTCTATTTCCGTCGCGGCGTGAATATGTTCCAGTTCCGACAACTTTTGGGTCAGAGCGCCGATTTCAGCCTCCTTGATTGCCAACAACCGTCTAGTTTGCTGTAACTGCAGTTCTAGCTCTGCAGTCTTTACGTCCCTGTCACTCAGCTGGTTAGACAGGGACATGAATTCGTCTGCCGATATATTCATTTTGCCTCCTTTTAAGTCTAATGTTTATGACTGCAAAGGTAGTAAATTCTCCCCAAAAGACAAAACTTTCTTGTGGATTTCTAGACTTTATTTTCGTTAAATTTTTGGCCGTCTCCGGAATTTGTTTGTGTTTTTCCTCCTGTACCTGTTATTAAAGATTCGACTCCCTTGCAAGACGTTAAAATATTATTCACGCTGCAAAGATAACCCCCCAAATCCTGATCTTCCAAGTATTTGTGTGTAATTATCTTCTTTATTCTCAGCATCATAAAAATATCCCCCAAGTTGAGAGAGATACTTCTTCTCCGGGAGAGAATCGAATTGTCCCCCAAACTGAGGGACAATTGCCAGCTCAAATTCTGCCACAAGTTGGGGCAGAATTATTCTCCATTCCTTGGGAACATCACAAGTATATCATAGACAAGTGTTCGTCCGACCCAGACAAAGCCCTTTTCTATGTACGCCAGAAGCTAGAGAATGGTTGGAGATTTCTATCATAGTGATACAATAGTTCCCGTTAATCCCATTGCTTTCCACTCTTCAGCCATGCGCTTTTCTGTATTTCGCCTGATTTCCAGCGAACGCTTAAAACGTGCAAGAGCCTCCTCGTATGTAACTTTCTTAACTTCCATTATACTCATTTTTATTATATGCTGCAAAGATAAGAAGAATAAAAATATATTCCAAAAAAAACTGCATTTTTTTCGGCTTTACTTCTTGGTTTTCTCGGGAATTTTTTGTATCTTTGCAATGTATATAATAACCCTAGTAATTTACCATTTAAAACATTAAAGCGTTATGAACAAGACAGTTAGAACGGTTCTTCAGGCCATCAGTTACATTCTTACCCTGATCCTCGGTGCGGCAGGTGGTGCCGCCATGTAAAATCGCACAACAGGGACAGTCCCCATTGTGAGAAAAGCAACGAATACCATGGAACACAACGGCTTCAAAATCTCTCAGTACGCCTGTGCGGTGCTGCTCATCGTGAGCAGCATCGCGCTCGTGGCCTATCAGGTGGTCGAGATCCACGACGTGGCTGGAGGTTTGCTCTATTACGTGGCGCAGTCGTTCCTCCTGGCAGGCTCCATCTTCGGGCTCGACCAGTATATCAGAATCATTAATAAGCATTACCATGAAAGAGAATCTAAATAACGTAAAATTGTCTCAGCATTTCAGTCTGACCGAATTCCTCAACCTGGGCAAGTACCCGGAGAATATCCCCACGATGCAGGCCGTGGTGAACATGACCTATGGCTGCCATCTGCTGCTGGAACCGGCACGACTCCTCGTGGGGCCCATCATCATCAATTGTGGTTTCCGTTGTGAGGCCGTGAACCGCCAGGTGGGTGGCGTGAAGAACTCCCAGCACCTCATCGGTCAGGCCGCCGATATCCGCCCGAAAGATCCGGCGCAGTTCACAAAACTCGTGGACTTCTTCAGAAACTGGCAATACACCGACCAACTCCTGACGGGCTCCGGCTGGCTCCACATCTCTTGGACTCCCTTCGCCCCGCCAAGGCATTACGTTAGAGTGGGGTATTACAAATAGAAGAAACTAGTCTGCAATTGCGAACAGTCGCCCAATTCTTATATATAATAATAAGGTGTAAGGCGGGGGCGGGGCGAAAAAATGGGGGAAAGGATAGATTATTTGAAAAAAAACTGCCGAAAAGTTTGTCAGTTCAAAAAAAAGCATTACCTTTGCACTCGCATTTAGAGAAATGCTTGTTTTAAGGCGGAATTTCCGCGCAAGCTGAGAGCCAAAAAAGCTTGCTTTTTAGGCCGAGGCGCAGCAGGAAAAATCGACTTTTAGAAGAAAAGGCGGAAATAGCTCAGTTGGTAGAGCACAACCTTGCCAAGGTTGGGGTCGCGGGTCCGAGTCCCGTTTTCCGCTCCACTTGTTGAACAAAAAAGAGACATTAAGGAATGGCCTTAATGGAAAAAATGCCCAGGTGGCGGAATTGGTAGACGCGCACGTTTCAGGTGCGTGTGCCGCGAGGCGTGCAGGTTCGAGTCCTGTTCTGGGCACTCTTTTTTATTGGGTAGTGTCAATTGCGACGTGGGAGTTCGAGTCTCCTCCTCTTCACTTTTTTGTTAGCAGATATGCGGAAATAGCTCAGTTGGTAGAGCACAACCTTGCCAAGGTTGGGGTCGCGGGTCCGAGTCCCGTTTTCCGCTCTTTTTAGGAAAACAACATTTTCAGATGAGTTTATATTTAAGATATTTCGACCGTGAAACACTCGTTTCTACAGTAGATGAAGCTATCGACTTTTTAAGGGATATTGACGAGATCGATGTAGATGCAGAGTTAGAGGCAGACATCCGTGAGTATGTTGCCAGCAATGTATATTATCCTAAACGATATAAAATCCAACCCCGCGTTTACTTCATCATCATCAAGACCGATGCTGCCACGATGCAGGACTTCAAGGAGAAGAAAGCTCTCCATACGCCTGATAACCCGCAGCCGAAGAATAGTTCGGTGATGAACCGCCTGACCGAGGTTTGCCCCGGCTGGTATGAGGGCTGCCTCGACTTCAAGCGCGTGCTGATGGTGCCTGGAACGGGAAAGTTCCAGTATCGCGATACCCAGTTCGTGGCTCGCGTCAAGGCGGAGTCGGGACTTGACTGCTATGAGCGGATTGTGGAGCATTTGCGTGAGCAGGTCGATGATCGCAGCCAGTTCCCCTCTGCAAAGGGTAAGAACTTTAAATTCCGTTATTTAGGTAAGGCTAAAATGTGATGCACTATGAATAAAGTTATGCTTATTGGAAACGTGGGACAAGATCCCGAAGTGAGATATGTGGATCAGGGTGTGGCTGTGGCACGTCTGCGCCTGGCTACTACGGAGCGTGGTTATACCTTGCAGAACGGCACGCAGGTTCCCGATCATACCGATTGGCATAACGTGATTCTATGGCGCAGATTAGCTGAGATTGTAGAAAAATATGTGCATAAAGGCGACAAGCTGTACATCGAGGGTCGTATCCGTTATACCTCCTATGATGACAAACAGGGCCAGCGCCGTTATGCGACAGAAATATGGGCTGACAATATGGAGCTTCTTTCTCCGAAGCCAGCTGGTGCGGCACCCTCGGCCAATGAGCCTGTGGCAGCACCCGAGCCCGACAATAAGCCCGACGGGGCTCTCCCGTTCTAACAATGGACTATCTTCAACAAATATTTAGCCAAGTACATTTCATAGCGCCCACCACTGGTGTTATTCTGGCTGGTGTGCTTGTTTTCATTCTCCTGTTATTATCCGGCTATGCCTCTGGATCGGAGATCGCTTTCTTCTCTCTCTCACCCAACGATCTGAACGATCTTGATGAAGAGAAGCGTGACAGCGACCGCCACATCAAAGAGCTGCTTGCCGACTCGGAACGAACCCTGGCTACCATCTTGATTGCCAATAACTTAATCAATGTGACGGTGATCATGCTGGCCAACTATTTCATCCTCCATGTGATTGATTTTGGCGGGGCTTATTGGTTGGAGTTCGTGGTGATCACTGTGCTGCTGACGTTTCTGGTGCTCCTTTTCGGCGAGATCATGCCGAAGGTCTATGCAGGTCAGCACGTGTTGCAGTTCTGCCGTTTCTCGGTACCTGGTATCATGGGCTTGCGAAAGCTGTTCTATCCGGTGGCTTCCATGCTGTTGCGTTCAAGTACGATCATCGGGAAGTGGGTCAGGAAGGAAACTCATGTGCTGAGTGTTGACGACCTTGAACAGGCCTTGGAGCTGACTGGCGATAACGAGCTGAAGGAAGAGAAGAACATGCTTGAGGGTATCGTGCGCTTTGGTGACGAGACCGCCAAGGAGGTGATGACCAGCCGTCAGGATGTGGTGGACCTTGACTTCGGAGCCTCGTTTGCCGATGTGCTGAAGTGCGTGGTTGAGAACAACTATTCGCGTATTCCCGTCTATCAGGGGTCGATCGACAATATCCGTGGTATCCTGTATATCAAGGATCTGCTGCCGTATCTGTCGAAGCCGTCGAACTTCCGCTGGCAGTCGTTGATCCGTCCGCCGTATTTCGTGCCGGAGACCAAGAAGATTGACGACCTGCTGCGCGACTTCCAGGAGAACAAGGTGCATATCGCCATCGTGGTCGATGAGTTTGGTGGCACCAGCGGCATCATCACCTTGGAGGATATCCTTGAGGAGATTGTGGGCGAGATCAACGATGAATACGACGAGGAGGAGAAGCCTTATACGCGTATCAACGCCAATACCTATATTTTTGAAGGTAAGACGCTGCTGAGCGATTTCTATAAGATTCTTGATATCGATGATGAGACCTTTGAGGATGTGGTGGGTGATGCCGATTCGCTGGCAGGCCTGTTGCTAGAGATCAAAGGTGATTTCCCCGAGCTGCATGAGCGCATCGATTTCCAGGACTTCACCTTTGAAGTGACGGAGCTCGACGGCCATCGTATTTCCAAGATCAAACTTGTGATCCACGACGCCTGAATTCACTGCAGGTGATGGCAGTGGCGATGGCTACATTCAGGCTGTCGGCTGTATCGCCTTGGTGGAAATCGGGTATCAGCAGGCGACGGTTCACGCGCTGGCGCACCTCATCCGAGATGCCATTCCCTTCATTACCCATGATGATCAGCCCCCCAGGTGTCAGGGGCTCGGCGTAGATGTTCTTTCCGTCGAGGAAGGTGCCATATACGGGATAGTCGCCGGGCAGACGGTCGAGCAGGGCAGGGAGCGAGGTGTAGATGATGTTTACCCGCGAAAGACTGCCCATGGTGGCCTGAACCACCTTGGGGTTCCACGCATCGACGGTATCGTCGCTACAGATCAGCGTGCTGATGCCAAACCAGTCGGCTATTCGGATGATGGTGCCGAGATTGCCGGGATCCTGCACGCCGTCGAGGGCGAGGGCCAGGGCCTGATCCTGAAGCAATGCCAGCGGATCGCCAGCCTCCTGCGAGGGGATGGGGAAGAGGGCGAGCACCTGCTGGGGATGCTGCTGGAAACTGATATGCTGCAGCTCTTCGTCGGTGACGGTCTGGGGGCTGATGTCCTCCGGCGCCTGCCATTGCGGGGTGGCAAAGACGGCTACTGGGGTATATCGTTTCATCAGGTCGCCTACCACCTTCGTGCCTTCGGCCACGAAAAGACCCTCACGCTTGCGGAATTTCTTCTGTTCGAGTTGGCGGATAAACTTTTGCTGGTTTTTGCTGATCATTTTCAAAAAAGTCGTTAATTCCGATGCAAAGTTAAGAACTTTTTCGTAATTTTGCAACTTACAAACGAGAATGTTGATGAAGAAACCCATAAAATGGTCATATTTCGCCCTTCTGGCAAGTGCCTTGTTGTTTGGTGCCTGTTCGGTATCGCGCGACCTGCCCGAAGGTACCTATATGCTCGACAAGGTGAAGGTGATGACCGATGGGAGCTATGATGACATCAACCCCTCGCAGATGAAGAACTATGTGCGCCAGAAAGGTAATGCACGCTGGTTTTCAGCCATCAAGATTCCCCTTGGCGTCTATGCGATGGCGGGTAAGGACAGCTCGTGGGTGAACCGCACCCTCCGTCAGATGGGTGAAGCGCCTGTGATCTACGACACGCTCATGGCCCGTCAGAGCTGCGAGGATCTTCAGCTGGCGCTTCAGAACAAAGGTTATCTGGATGCCCAGGTGGAGCTGTTTGTGAATCGGCATAAGCACAAGATCGACGCGCTTTTTGTGTTACATCCGGGGCAGCCCTATTTTATCAACGACTACGCCACCGACATTCAGGATTCGGTGATAGCCAGGTTGATGGCGCCGCGCAAGCCGCTGCTGCATAACGGCTTGCAGTTTAGCACGGAAGCCTTGAACGCGGAACGGTCGCAACTGACGACTTTTCTGCAGGATCAGGGCTATTTCAGATTCCATAAGGAATTTATCACTTACAGGGCTCGTAAGGATAGTTTGCACCATCAGGTAGGACTGACCATGATCTTGCATCCCTACCGCGCCAACAGCGAGGCCAAAGATACCTTGCATAGCAGGTACTGGATTCGGGATATCACTTATGAGAATGGTTCACCCACCGACTCGGTCATTCATCTGCGCCCGTCGGTACTGAAGGAGAACACCTTCCTGGAATCGGGACAGCCTTATTCTGCCACTCAGTTACAGAACACCTATAACCACTTCGGACGGTTGGGTGCCGTGAGATATACGAATATCAGTTTCCAGCAAGTGCCCGACACAACGCTGCTCGACACCAAGATACAGGTTCAGACCAACAAGCCATCGACGATCAGTTTCCAACCGGAAGGTACCAACACGTCGGGCGACTTGGGAGCGGCAGCCTCATTGACCTATCAGAACCGAAATATCTTCAAGGGCTCGGAGACCTTCACGTTTAAGGTGCGTGGTGCCTATGAGGCCATTCGGGGACTGGAAGGCTACAGCAATCAGGACTTCTTCGAATACAGCATTGAGGGGCGGTTGACCTTCCCGAGGTTTATCGTGCCGTTTATCAGCTCGGAGAGTAAACGACGGAACACGGCTACCAGCGAGGTGTCGCTGATGTTTGACTCCCAAGACCGCCCCGAGTTCCACCGCAGGGTGCTTTCTGCTGCCTGGCGATACAATTGGAGGAAACGCGACCGCCTTGACAGCTACCGTTTCGACGTGCTCGATCTGAACTATGTGTTCATGCCGTGGATTAGCGACACGTTCAGAAAGGAATATCTGGACAACACCTCGAACTCGAACGTGATTCTGCGCTATAACTACGAAGACCTGTTTATCATGAAGATGGGCTTCGGCTATACCTACAACAACGGCAGGCTGGCTCTGAAAACCAATGTGGAGACGGCAGGAAACCTGTTAGGGCTTGGTACTGCTATTTTCGGCGGGTCGAAGAACAGTAACGGCCAGTATAAGGTGTTTGACATCGCTTATGCCCAGTATGTGAAGGGCGATGTGGACTTCTCGAAAAACCTGCTGGGGCGCGGCATGAAAGACCAGCTGGTGTTCCATGTGGGGTTTGGCATCGCTTATCCTTACGGCAATTCCACGGTGCTGCCTTTCGAGAAGCGCTATTTCTCAGGTGGTGCGAACAGCGTGAGAGGCTGGACGGTGAGAAGCCTGGGCCCTGGACGCTATAAGGACAAGGACGGTCGGATAAACTTCATCACCCAGACCGGCGACCTGAAGTTGGACCTGAACCTGGAGTATCGCACCCACCTGTTCTGGAAGTTCAACGGAGCAGCCTTTATCGATGCGGGTAACATCTGGACACTCAGAGATTATGAAGAGCAGCCTGGAGGACAGTTCACCTTTAGAGGACTGGTGACGGACTTGGCTGCGAGCTACGGCCTCGGCCTGCGACTGAACTTCGACTTCTTCGTGCTGCGTTTCGATGCTGGTATGAAGGCCATCAATCCTGCCTATCAGACTGAGGACGAGGCGCACTACCCGTTGATCCATCCGAAATTCAGTCGGGATTTTGCCTTCCATTTCGCAGTAGGAATGCCGTTCTAAGATATAATTTATGTGAAAAGCCAACACTTTTCGCATATTTTTTTGTACCTTTGCACGAA
Source organism: uncultured Prevotellaceae bacterium (assembly GCA_902784065.1). Taxonomy (GTDB): domain Bacteria; phylum Bacteroidota; class Bacteroidia; order Bacteroidales; family Bacteroidaceae; genus Prevotella. The sequence goes on from CACZTJ010000031.1 coordinate 21,948, forward strand.
AATATCAAAAAAGACATGTTGAAATTCATATCGTTTGGAAGTGGTAGCAGCGGTAATTGCTATTATCTTGGTACTGCAACCGACGGCTTGATAATAGATATTGGCGTAGGTATTCGCTCACTCAAGAAATCCTGCAAGGACTATGGCATACAGCTCTCGAAGGTGCGTCGGGTGCTGATAACCCACGACCATGCAGATCATATCAAGTCGGTGGGATCTTTCAGCTATGAGTACAAGGTGCCCGTCTATGCAACGGAAAAAGTGCATAAGGGCATCGACGGCAACTATTGTGTGGCCAGAAAAATTGCTGTAGAGATGAAAAAGGAGATTGTGGTAGGTGAGCCCGTCCAGATGGGCGACTTTCTGGTGAAGGCTTTTCCCGTGCCGCATGATGCCAGTGAGAATGTGGGCTATGAGATACAGGCAGAGGGCATTACGTTTGTGGTGATTACCGATGTCGGTAGTATTACGGAAGCCATCAAGGAGAGCATCTCGCATGCGAACTATCTCGTGATAGAGGCTAACCATGATGAGGAGATGCTGAAAAGCGGTCCCTATCCGGAGTATCTGCAGAAGCGTATTCTCAGCGATACCGGTCACCTGTCGAACAAGAACTGCGGCGAGGTGCTGGCTAACAATGCGACATGCAATCTGAAGCACGTATGGCTCTGTCATCTCAGTGAGGAGAACAACCATCCCGAACTGGCTCGCAAGACCGTTGAGACCATCCTGAGAAGCTATGGCATCGTGCCTGGCAAGGATTTTGAGCTGGAGGTGTTGCGTCGACAACTGCCGACAGGTGTTTATGATTTAACTTAAAAGGATAAAGACGATGAAAGAAGTGATCGTTAAGGATGCAGATCTGCAGCAAGCAGCCATGGAGGGCATGGATGCCTTTGTGAACGTGTTCGTGAAAGCCATCTATGATGCCATCGGCGGGGAACTGACACCGGAAACGATGGCAGAGCTGAATACCGACCAGATGACGCTCCTGGCGTGGGACATCTTGCATCAGGAGGTGATGGATGGCGGTTTCGTGCAGCTGATTCATAACGGCTACGGGCCTTTCATCTTCAAGAACCCCCTGGCAAAGGTGCTTCGGCTGTGGGAGATGCGCGGTCCTTCAAAGCTGATATATGACGCTCACACCCTGTGGCTCAAGCACCGCGAGGAGATAGAGAAGGAATGTACCGACGAGGAGTTTATGGCGCTTTTCGAACAGTTCCCTGATTTTGACAACCTCGACGACCAGTTTGTGGAGAATGAGGAGGAGTGGACCGATGATATCGCGCATTATATTGACGATCATCTGGAGAAATTTGCAACGATTCAATAAGGAATGAATAAGGAACAGGAACAGCTCAGGAAGAAAAGTCCTGTACAGATCAAGAACAAGAAGGCCTCGTTTGAATACTTCTTCATCGAGACCTATACTGCCGGCATTGTGCTGACGGGCACGGAGATCAAAAGTATCCGACTCGGAAAGGCCAGTCTGGTAGATACCTATTGCGTGGTGATCAATGGGGAACTATGGGTGAAGGGCATGAATATCAGTCCTTATTTCTATGGCTCCTATAACAACCACGAGATGAAGCGTGACAGGAAACTGTTGCTGACGAAAAAGGAAATCAGAGCCCTGGAGAGTGCCACGAAGCAGACAGGCTATACCATTGTGCCTATTCTCGTATTCATAGATAACAAGGGCAGGGCCAAGATGGACATCGCACTTTGTAAGGGTAAGAAGGAGTTTGATAAGCGCCAGACCCTGAAAGAGAAAGAAGACCGCAGGGAGATGGATCGGGCAATGAAGGTATATAAATGAAGAAACTAGACGATATCATCAAAGAACGGATACTCATCCTCGATGGAGCGATGGGAACGAAGATACAGACTTACGGTCTCACGGAAGAAGATTTCCGTGGCGACCGTTTTACTCATTTAAAAGGGCAACTGAAAGGAAATAACGATGTGCTTTCCATCACGCGCCCCGATGTGATCTCTGCCATTCACCGCCAGTATCTGGAGGCCGGGGCGGATATCATCGCCACCAATACCTTTAGTAGTCAGCGTATCTCTCAGGCTGACTATTGCCTCGAAGAGGAAGCTTACGAGATGGCGCTTGCCAGTGCCAGATTAGCCCGCGAGGCCGCTGATCAGTACAGTACCGAGGAAAAGCCTCGTTTTGTGGCTGGTTCGGTAGGTCCGACCAACAAGACCTGTTCGATGTCGCCTGATGTGAGTGATGCTGCGGCAAGAGATCTGACTTATGATGAACTGCTGGTGGCCTATCAGGAACAAATGGATGCCCTGATGGAGGGTGGGGTGGACGCCATCCTCATTGAGACCATCTTCGATACGTTGAATGCGAAAGTGGCTATCGAAGCCGCCATGCAGGTCATGGCTAAGCGTCACCATGAGATACCGATCATGCTTTCCGTGACCGTCAGCGATCTGGCTGGTCGCACGCTTAGCGGACAGACGCTTGAGGCTTTCCTGGCCAGTATCAGCAGCTATCCCATCTTCTCTATCGGACTGAACTGCTCTTTTGGCGCTACGCAGATGAAGCCGTTCTTGAAAGAGCTGGCAAAGCGTGCCCCTTATTATATCTCAGCCTATCCGAATGCAGGACTGCCCAATTCCCTCGGGCTCTATGACGAGACGGCAGAGACGATGGCCCCAAAGATGGGAGAACTGGTGGACGAAGGACTGGTGAACATTATCGGTGGCTGCTGTGGTACTGACGAAACTTTTATTGCTGCCTACGGGCCGCTGGTCGTGGGGAAAAAGCCTCATCAGCCTGTTGCCAAGCCCCAGACCATGTGGCTCTCAGGACTGGAACTGCTGGATGTGACGCCGGAGGTGCAGTTTGTCAATGTCGGCGAGCGATGCAATGTGGCCGGGTCGCGCAAGTTCCTCAGACTGATCAAGGAGAAGAACTATGACGAGGCGATCAGCATTGCCAGGAAACAGGTGGCCGATGGTGCGCTCGTGATAGATATCAATATGGATGACGGTCTGCTGGATGCCAAGGGGGAGATGGTGAACTTCCTGAACCGTATTGCTGCAGAACCCGATATCGCTAAGGTGCCTGTGATGATTGACTCTTCTGACTGGGAGGTTATCAAGGCAGGTCTGAAGTGTGTACAGGGCAAGAGTATCGTCAACTCCATCTCACTCAAGGAAGGTGAGGCGAAGTTCCTCGAACATGCCTGTGACGTGAAGCGCTATGGTGCTGCCGTTGTGGTGATGTGCTTCGACGAACAAGGACAGGCCACCAGCTATGAGCGCCGTATAGAGATTGCGGAGCGGGCCTATCGCTTGTTGACAGAACAGGTGGGAATGAATCCGCTTGATATCATCTTCGACCCCAATGTCCTGGCTGTGGCTACAGGTATGCCCGAACACGACAGTTATGCGGCAGATTTTATCAAGGCTACCGCTTGGATCAAGCAACATCTGCCGGGTGCACATATCAGCGGCGGCGTTAGTAACCTGAGTTTTTCGTTCCGTGGCAACAACTACATTCGTGAAGCCATGCATGCCGTTTTTCTGTATCATGCGATTAAGAACGGAATGGATTTTGGAATCGTAAATCCTTCATCGCTAGTAACATATACAGATATACCTCAAGCACGACTAGATGTAATAGAAGACGTGATCCTGAATCGGCGGGATGATGCATCGGAGCGGTTGATTGCCTTAGCCAGTGAGATGATGAATGCCGCTGTGCCAAGCGCTTCAGGTAAGTCTTCGGAGGCCCAAGATGCAAGTCATTCCAGAGAGATCATGCCTGTGGAAGATCGTCTGATCGAGGCATTGGTGAAGGGTATCGGCGATTATCTGGAAGCAGATTTGAAGGAAGCCCTTCAGAAGTATCCGCATGCGGTGGATATCATCGAGGGGCCCTTAATGGCTGGTATGAATACCGTTGGACAACGCTTTGGCGAAGGCAAGATGTTCCTGCCGCAGGTGGTGAAGACGGCTCGCACCATGAAACAGGCTGTCGGGATCTTGCAACCCTATATTGAAGCCGAGAAAGCCGAGGGAGCCAATAGCGCAGGAAAAGTATTGCTGGCCACCGTTAAGGGCGATGTGCATGATATCGGTAAGAACATTGTCGGCGTGGTGATGGCCTGCAACAACTATGAGATCATCGATATGGGCGTGATGGTGCCGGCAGAACAGATCGTGAGGAAAGCCGTCGACGAGCATGTCGATATCATCGGACTGAGCGGCCTGATTACACCAAGCTTGGAGGAAATGGTGAATGTGGCGAAGGAGCTGCAGCGTGCAGGGCTTGACATTCCTATTATGATAGGTGGTGCCACCACCAGCGAGTTGCATGTAGCCTTGAAGATCGCTCCTGTTTATGCAGGTCCTGTAGTCTGGATGAAAGATGCCTCTCAGAACGCCCTTGTTGCTGCCAGGCTAATGAGCTCGCAGGATCAGATGGAACAGGAACTGTCTGAGAAATACGAGCATCTGCGTGAAGACTATCAGCAGCAACAGAAAGAACTGCTTTCCTATGAGGAGGCCAAGAAACAAAAGAATAATTTATTCGAATGATGAAGAAAATACTACTATTATCAGTCATGCTTCTGCTGGTGATGACGGCAGGAGCTCAGAAACGAGAGATGCGTGGCGCATGGATCCAGACTGTCAACGGACAGTTCCAGGGGATGGGTACAGCGAAGATGCAGCAGACGCTGACTTATCAGCTCGACGAGTTGCAAAAGGACGGCGTGAATGTCATTATCTTCCAGGTGCGCCCGGAATGTGATGCGTTGTACGAGAGCAAGCTCGAGCCGTGGAGCCGTTTCCTCACAGGAAAGCAGGGAGTTGCCCCCAAGCCTTATTGGGATCCCCTGCAGTGGATGATCGATGAATGCCATAAGCGTGGTATGGAGCTCCATGCGTGGATTAATCCCTATAGAGCAAAGACAAAGGGAACCCGCCAACTGGCCAGCAATCATATTGCAGTCAGGAAGCCCATGAACTGTTTTGCCTATGACGAATTGTTCATCTTGAACCCGGGTATTCCAGAGAACCGCGATTATATCTGTGAGGTGGCTAAGGATATTGTGAGCCGATATGATGTGGATGGTATCCATATGGACGATTATTTCTATCCATATCCCGTGAAAGGGGAGACCATTCCTGATGATGAGCTGTTCCAGGAGCACTCTAATGGCATCAAGAACCAGAAGGACTGGCGTCGCTACAATGTGAACCTGTTTATTGAACAGTTCTATAAGACAGTCCATGAGACCAAACCTTGGGTAAAGGTGGGTATCTCGCCATTTGGTATCTATAGAAACAAAAAGAGTTCTTCTATGGGTAGTGATACCAATGGATTGCAGAACTATGATGATCTCTATGCCGATGTCCTGTTCTGGGTCAATAATGGCTGGCTCGACTATTGCGCGCCTCAGCTCTATTGGGAGATCGGAAACAAGGCTGCCGACTATGAGACGCTGATTAAGTGGTGGAACCAGTATGCCAGTGGTCGTCCTCTGATTATTGGTGAGGATGTGGAGCGCACCGTGAAGCATGCTGATCTGAAGAATCCAAAGGTTCATCAGTTGCCAGCGAAAATGGCGCTTCATAAGCAGTTGCCTTATGTAAAGGGAACTATCTTGTGGTATGCAAAAGCTGCCGTTGACAATATCGGCAATTATGGTACAACCCTCAGGAATGTATATTGGAAATATCCCGCCTTGCAGCCCGAGATGCCATTTATCGACGATAAGGCTCCTAAAAAGGTCAAGAAACTGAAGCCGATGTGGATCGACGGCGACTATGTGCTGTTCTGGACAGCACCGGAGGCCAAGAGCTGGGATGATGAGATTGTCAAGTTTGTGGTCTATCGGTTTGCAAAAGGCGAGAAGGTCAACACGGATGATCCTTCGAAGATTGTGGCGATAACCAATGATCCTTTCTATAAGCTGCCTTATGTGCAGGGTAAGGAAAAGTGGACTTATGTGGTTACAGCTCTTGATCGTCTGCAGAACGAGAGTAAGACGGCCAAGAAGAATATCAAACTATAATTGAACGGCGATGAAACAGCTGACAGTCATACTGGCGACAATGCTTCTGCTGCTATCTTGTGGTGGCAGGAGACAGTTGTCGCCAGAGGAACTGTCGCATAAGCTGGATAGCGTCAAGAATGTGGAGATCAATGAGCATTTGAAGTTGCAGGGCATCGACCTGGAACAATCAGATAATCCCTTGAAAATGTTCTATGACAGTCTGAATCTGCAGACACTTCCCATCAGTTATACCGAGAATTATGTCAGGTTCCTGCCGGCTTTCAAACCTATTCCAAGTGAAATACTGCACTATATGGACCTGCAAGACTACAATGAGCCCAAAGCCGTTAGTCTGCCTGAGAGCTTGGGTGCAAAGCTGATTCTTGTAGCAGTTGATGAGTCGCCACATCTCTATTCGGTATGGCTGTATTCGTTGAATGATGACTATATGCCAGTGGATAAACTATGTCTATATGCCATCGAAGATAAAGACGATGCCATCAACCCTGATGAGTTTATCCAGTATTTCTCGATTACCAGCGATTACGAGATACATTTGTTAGACTATTCCAAAAAGCAGCATAAGACGCGCTATGAGGAGATCTATTATATTGATGTCTCACGAAAGTTTGTCATGCGTGAGAGTTCTTTAGAATAGTTATTCCTTCAGCAGTTTTTCAAGGAAGGCGTCAAGATCCTCGCCAAGTCCTTCCATCAAGTCCGGATCAATGATGACCGTCTCGTCATCTACCAGATACAATTCTTCCACACTCTCTTTGTCGTCGTTCTCTAAAACGAAGGAGAAGGGCTTCAAGATGGACATTTGCTCAATCAACTCTTTCTGCTTCACTAAGCACTTCCTGATGACAGGAGCAATCTGCTCATAGAAATTGTCTTCGGCATTATTGATCCATTGCTCAATAACGCAACGGGTAATTTCTGCGTCTTCGTCATTGAAGGCCACCATTTCGCCTGTGTCTTGAGTGACACGGATATGGATGTCGGTCATGAGGGAAGCTTCCTTTGTTGCAGGAAATTTGTCTGCGATCTTACGGATGGCCCGTTCAATCAGTTGTAAGGTCTGTTCGCTGGTGTTCATTATGATAATTATTTAAATCGTGGCAAAAGTATAAAAAATCCTCTATAATTGCAAACGATTACGATTATTTTTGCGAAAAAAAATCAAATAAGCTTGTTTATTCCCAATTATTTTGTACCTTTGCAATTGTAAAGTAGAGTTTGCAAAAAGAAGACTACTACAAGGAACTCATGAGTACTAAAATAAGCCATTCGGGCATTGTAGAATCAATTCGTGAAGGATGTGTGCAGGTGCGTATTCTTCAGACATCAGCCTGTGCAGCGTGTAAAGTTGCCGGGCATTGCCATGCTTCTGAATCAAAAGAGAAGATTGTTGATGTCCTGAATGTTGGCGACACTTCACGTTTGAAAGTAGGCGACAGCGTGGTTGTCAGTGCTTCGCGTGATGTTGCAAACAGAGCATTATTACTAGGCTTTGGATTGCCTTTCCTGATATTGGTATCTGTACTTTTTATCATGTTACAGTTGGTATCTGATGAAGGTCTGGCCGCTCTGGCTGCTCTCTCGGCACTATTGCCATATTATGGTTTGCTTTATCTGCTACGTGACAAAATCCAGCAGAAGATGGCTTTCTCTATTGAATGAAAATTTTAAATTAAAACTAAAACAAATATAAGCATTATGGATTTCATCTTGATTGCAGTAATGGTCTTAGGAGCGATAGGCTTGATAGCAGCAGTCGTGCTGTTTGCCGCCTCCAAGAAATTTGCTGTCTATGAGGATCCCCGCATTGCGCAGGTCGGCGAGGTGCTGCCTGGTGCTAACTGTGGAGGATGTGGATTCCCTGGCTGTAGCGGTATGGCAGATGCACTTGTTAAGGGAGCAGATGCCGGAAGCCTCGATGGACTGTTCTGTCCTGTAGGTGGTGCTGATACCATGGGAAAGGTGGCTGATCTGTTGGGAATGGCTATTGCCAATTCCGAGCCGATGGTAGCCGTAGTGAGATGTAATGGTACTTGTGAGCATCGTCCTCGCATTGCCGAGTATGCAGGATTACGCACTTGTGCAGCAATGCATGCCTGTGGTGCTGGTGAGACAGCCTGTGGCTTTGGCTGTCTGGGTTGTGGAGATTGTGAAGCTGCCTGCCAGTTTGATGCCATCCACGTGAATCCTGAGACGGGCATTCCTGAGGTAGATGAAGACAAGTGTACCTCTTGTGGTGCATGTGTGAAGGCTTGTCCGCGCCATATCATTGAACTTCGCAAGAAGGGACCGAAGGGTAGGAGAGTCTTTGTATCTTGTGTCAATAAGGACAAGGGTGCCGTTTCTATGAAGGCATGTAAGGTGAGCTGTATCGGATGTGGAAAGTGTGAGAAGGAATGTCCTTTTGGTGCTATCACAGTTGAGGGCAACTGCTCATATATCGATTTCAACAAATGCCGTCTGTGTCGTAAGTGCGTGACAGTTTGTCCGACGAAGGCTATTCGCGACGTGAATTTCCCCACGCCGGCACCAGCTCCAAAGCCCAAAGAACCTAAAAAAGAAGAGGAGGCAAAAGCATGAATATCAAAACATTTAGTATAGGTGGTGTACACCCCGAAGAGAATAAACTGACTCACGATGCTGTAACCCAAGTGGCAGCCCTGCCAAAGCAGGCCATCTTCCCGCTTGGTCAGCATATCGGAGCTCCTGCTAAGCCTGTTGTTCAGAAAGGTGATAAGGTAAAGGTGGGAACCATGATTGCCGAGGCTGGAGGTTTTGTCTCTGCCCCGATTTTCTCATCTGTTAGCGGAACCGTTTTCAAGATTGATACCGCTATCGATGCGACAGGTTATCGTAAACCCGTTATTATTATTAATGTAGAGGGTGATGAATGGGAGGAGAGTATTGACCGTTCTGATAAGCTGGAGACTGTGGAGGCTCATCCCGAGCTGACACCAGAGGAGATTGTCAACCGCATCAAGAATGCTGGTGTTGTTGGTATGGGTGGAGCTTGTTTCCCCACCTTTATCAAACTGACGCCTCCGCCTACAGCTAAAGCCGAATGTGTGATCATCAACGCTGTTGAGTGTGAACCTTATATTACTGCCGACTTCCGCCTGATGATGGAGAAAGCCGATGAGATTCTGATTGGTCTGGAACTGTTGATGAAGGCTGCTAAGGTGACAACCGGTTATATTGGCATCGAAACCAATAAGATGCCTGCCATCGAACTGCTCACAGAGAAATGTGCCAAGAAATTCAATGGCTCTGCCTATACAGTAGAAGTAGTGCCTTTGAAGCAGCGTTATCCACAGGGTGGTGAGAAGCAGCTTGTTGATGCGGTGATTCGTCGTCAGGTGCCTGCTCCTCCTGCTATTCCTGTGAATGTAGGTGCGATCGTACAGAATGTAGGAACTGCATATGCCGTATATGAGGCAGTGATGAAGCATAAGCCGCTCTTTGAGCGCTATACCACCGTAACAGGAAAGAAGATTAAGAATCCTGGTAATTTCCTGGTGCGCATGGGTACACCGATGAAGGATCTGATTGATGCCTGTGGTGGTATGCCTGAGGGGGATAACAAACTGCTTGCCGGTGGTCCGATGATGGGTAAGGCTCTGACTTCTGTAGAAGTACCTATCTGTAAGGGAACCAACTCTGTAACGGTCATCTCTGATGATGAGGCTCGCCGTAAGGAACCTCAGCCATGTATCCGCTGTGCTAAGTGTGTTGGGGCTTGTCCAATGGGACTTGAACCTTATCTGCTTGCCAAGCTCTCTGAGATACAGAATTGGGAACGTGCTGAGCATGAGGAGATTGTCAGCTGTATTGAGTGTGGCTCATGTCAGTTCACATGTCCTGCCCATCGTCCGTTGCTCGACAATATCCGTCAGGGAAAGAGCACTGTTATGGGAATCATTCGCAGCCGTGCTGCCGCAAAAAAGTAAAATAAGTAAAAAGGTAAAAATACAATGGGAAAATTAATTGTATCATTATCGCCACACGCACATGGAAGTGATACTGTAGAGCGCAATATGTATGGCGTGATTATCGCCTTGATGCCTGCTCTGCTCGTGTCGTTCTACTTCTTTGGCCTGGGTTCTGTTGTCGTTACGGCAACAAGTGTGGCAGCCTGCTTTTTCTTTGAGTGGGCTATCAGTAAATACATTCTGAAGCAGGAACGTAATACCATTTGTGATGGTTCGGCCATCCTTACAGGTCTGCTCCTCGCATTTAACTTGCCGTCAAATCTCCCCGTCTGGATCATCATCATTGGTGCTCTCTTCGCTATTGGTGTTGCCAAGATGTCATTCGGAGGACTTGGTAATAATCTCTTTAATCCTGCACTTGTGGGGCGTGCTGCTCTGCTGGTGGCCTTCCCTGCGCAGATGACCACATGGCCAAAGGTTGGGCAACTTGGCAGTTATCTGGATGCAGAGACGGGTGCCACACCGCTTTCTATCATGAAGTGGGCCATCAAGAGTGGAGATGCCTCTGTGCTTGATCAGCTGCCTTCATCATTTGAACTCTTCATCGGTAATCATCCAGATGGAGCTGGTGCAATGGGTGAGATCTGTGCATTGGCACTCCTTATCGGTCTGGCTTACATGCTGTGGAAGAAGATTATTACCTGGCACATTCCTGTATCGATTATAGGTACTGTGTTTGTCTTTGCCGGTCTGCTTCACTTGGTTAATCCTGCTTATGCCGATCCCATCTCTGTGATCCTCACTGGTGGTCTGATGCTGGGTGCCATCTTTATGGCTACGGATTACGTTACGAGTCCGATGACACCGAAGGGACAGATGATCTATGGTGTGGCTATTGGTTTCCTGACAGTCGTGATCCGTAACTGGGGTGCATATCCGGAAGGTATGTCGTTCGCCATTCTTATCATGAATGCGTTCACCCCGCTGATTAATAATTATGTAAAACCCAAGCGCTTCGGTGAAGTGCCTGCTAAGAATTAAAGGAGGATCTGACGTATGAAGAAATTAGAATCATCTCTGACGAATATGGTGCTGGTGCTCACAGGAGTAGCTGTCATCATGGGGGGTGTCCTCGCTTATGTGAACCACCTGACGGAAGGTCCTATTAATGACCAGAAGGCCAAGGCTCTTGCTGATGGTATCAAAAGTGTGATGTGTGTCAACGACATTAAGGTTGCTAAAACAGATACTGTGCGACAGAATGATGCCAAGGGTAAGGAACTTACCTATATCATTTATCAGACACAGGATGCCCAGGGTAAAGATCTTGGTGCTGCCGTTGAGAGCACTACTGGCGGTTTTGGCGGTGATCTGAAGGTGCTGGTAGGCTTCGATCCTGAAGGAAAAGTGCTGGGATATACCTTGCTTGAGCATGCTGAGACACCAGGACTTGGTGCTAAGGCTGATAAGTGGTTCCAAAAGGGCGAGAAGGGTGACATCATCGGTAAGGATCCGAAAGAACCTCTGACTGTCTCTAAGGATGGTGGTCAGGTAGATGCCATCACAGCCTCAACGATTACCAGCCGTGCATTCCTGCTTGCTGTCAACAATGCCTATACAGCTTACAAGGCTACGCCTGTTGATGGTGAAAGCGGTGCAACGAATCAAGTAAAAGAAGAAAAGGAGGATTAACGTATGAATGCAATACAGATTATAAAAAATGGCATCATCAAGGAGAACCCCACGTTCGTCCTGATGCTTGGTATGTGTCCTACGCTGGCCACAACAACCTCAGCACTCAATGGTATGTCGATGGGACTTGCCACGATGGCTGTTCTGATATGCACAAACTTTGTGATCTCTTGTCTGAAGTCTATCACGCCCGACAAGGTTCGTATCCCGGTTTTTATTGTCGTGATCGCTGCGTTTGTTACCATTCTGCAGCTTGTCATCAAGGCTTTCCTGCCTGAGATTGATGCGTCGCTTGGTCTTTTCATCCCGCTGATTGTGGTCAACTGTATCATCCTTGGTCGCGCAGAGGCCTTTGCCGCCAAGAATTCACCAGTGGCCTCTCTCTTTGATGGTATCGGTATTGGATTAGGTTTCACGATCGGACTCACACTTCTGGGCATCTGTCGTGAATTGCTG
>CACZTJ010000032.1 GCA_902784065.1 uncultured Prevotellaceae bacterium
CACCAGCGACTCCGTATCATCAGGTTCAAGATCCGGTTGTCCGATGTCAGTCAAGATCACCACACGAGGTTTCAGTTGTGCCTGCGCTCCCATTGTCAGGAGACAGAGCAACAGAGAAATAATCAAATTCTTCATATCATCTAAAAGTCTGCCAACTATTTATGCTGCAAATATACGAATTATCGTACAGAAAAAGAAACAAATCAATGAAAATAAGCAAATTGCACTACTTGAGTGCAATTTTAACAGACAACATCTCCCAGCCTCGTAACATTGCGAAGTCATCTAAACCTTCCGTACCACATTCCTGAATCGCCATGGCTCTACCAACCATCATCCAGCGCGCAGGCTGATCCGACGGAATCCCAATTGGTTCATCAGGACCGATCCCCGTCAATCGACATACATTCTCTATATACTTCGAAGTCTGATTCTCATTAGGCGGTGCCCACTTATTGATTATCATTCTGATGGTAAACAGCCTATACTTATGATAGTACGTACGCGTAAGCAGATAAAACGCAGCGCGCCAACCATACTCCAAACTCTCAAACTGACAAAATGCCGAATCTGTCTGTTGGGCTCGTAAGCCCACCCACAGGTCTTTCGACCTGCGGATGTTCAATGGATTATTATTTCTAATTCCTCTTGGTAACATAAATATTTTTCCTATTTACTTATTAAACTTTAGGGCTTTCTTAAAACTGTCAACTGTCAACTGAAGAATATAACCTCTCGTTTTCCATTGAGAAACCATTTTCCCCGTATTCTCGGTTCTCATACCCTGCTGCCGACGCACCCGTTTTGCATCCTCGATGGTGAATTCATCAGGCAACAGCTCCAGAAGGTTTCTCGGACCACGAGTGCCGATACGTTCGCCTTCATGCGTAGCTTTCTCAATGTCTTCACCGAAGAAAGTCATCTTGCAATAAAGGTCGTACTCCAAGCTCCACTTCACGAAATCTTCAATCGACTTTTCCCATTTCTGCCCGTTGGCCACATAGAGCACGCAGGCTTTGAGCCAGGCGATCACGATAGCACGATGCGACAGGTTCCAGTAAGTCTCATCCTGAGAAAGTCGCGCAAACTCGGCACAATCTTCCTGCATCTGCTTCGCCAGTTTATAAGCTTGCGGACAGTCGATCAGTCCTCGGGCGTTGGTCAGATTGTCGATGTAAGGTTTCAGCTGTTCGTCAAATTCGTCATCATATTTCCCATAGACGGGCTGCTTGGCACCTATCTCCACCTCTGGGATCGTACAAAAGTTGATACGGCTGATAGGCCCATCGGTGAGCACTCGGCTGAAGAACTTGCGACCTTTCTGAACGGTGGTACAGGCGTTCCAGTTAAACCGACACTTCGGGCGTGCAGTCACACTTTGCGTACCCACACGCGTCTGTCCGTATTCGGCTCCAGGATCAAAAGCCAGACACATCAGCTGGAAATGTTGCTTGCCCGTCTGACCTTTCAACTGTTCAAAAAGATCAAGCTCGTTCAGCTTCACATATACAAAGTGCCCTTCCGCTTCATCCATACGCGTCACCAGTGCGGGCTTCGTCATATCGGGATCAATCTGCTGGATCACCAACCCCTCAGGGCGCGTCATCTTATCCTTGTTGGCGCCCTTCTTCTGACAGTCCTTCTTCCACTCATTTTCCCGACGGCTGTTCTCCTCATCACGACGTTTGATGTCGGCCATGATGTGATTGATAGGCTCGTCGATACAGCCTTTACCAGCACCCGTACCAGCCATCAGACAGTTCATCAGCGTGGCCTCATGCTCCACATTATCCGTATAACAGAAGCGCACATCGCAGAGGTGAGTGCCCAATGGTGGGAACGCTGCATTGGCTACTGCAGGCTTGTAGATCTCGGGCGATCTGGAGGTCAGCAGCTCAATGAGCTTCGGCACCTTTTGGGGCATCGGTGGTGGAGATAGTACAGGCATCATGTCATCCAACTGATTGTCATAAGATTTCAATCGTTGACTGCCTGTAAAGAGCGTTTCCTGCCACTTGGGGAGTCGTTGCGTCGGGTTGTAGTAGTTGGCATAAAAGGCATTAACCAACTCTTGGATGTTTTCATCCTTCCAATGTTCAGGCATCAACTCCGACAGGATACTGTTAGCTTCCTCTTTGGTGAGAAGCTGAGTTGCTCCACTCAGAAACACCTTCACAGTAGTGTGTCTCCCGCCTTCATTCAAGAAGTCGCTCTTTTCAAGCCCTTTCTCTTTCATCACCCCCTCCGCAATAAAACTCACGCGGTCATCGACCTTTGTCATTCCGAGCGTAGTCGAGGAATCTCCTATGTCATCTCGACTAAGCGATGGAGCAGTGAGAGGAGAGCAGAGCTTGCTCTGGCTATCCCGAGTCGCGACAGAGTTCGACGAAGTCAAGGCAGCGCATGGAGAGATCTCTTCCCATGGCCGATAATGCTTATTCGCCTTCTTAGCCCCTTTCGGCACTTGCTCCAGTCCCTTCTTCTCCCGCTCCTTCAAGCGCAGATACTCCTGCTCACATTCTTCAGCAGTCATCGGTTCATCGAACAGCGCATCATCCAGATAAGGCAAATCCTCTTCAGAACCACTCGTCGAGAACACCACCCTGTTAAGGTTTTTGGCATTTGTATCCATCTCTATATGTAGCTCATTAGCCACTTTCACCTGATTTTCTAAGATGGTGGTTCCTGGTTGTCGTCGGCACACCAAATGCCAACCGCCGCCAGGACTCTTCTCCAGCATCATCAGTCCGATGGTATCTTTCTTCGAAAGCACCAGCTCCTTAATGGCTTCCGACTGTGCAGGATCATAGCAGTCCACATCGTGGAAGAAATAACTGCCAATACGCTCACAGCCAGCCAGTTTACCTTCTGCATGCCCAAGATTATAGGCGAGTTGCAGCAGCTTGCTCTTCGCCTTCTGATCGCCCTTGCGAGCCTTTGCCAAACACGCCAGATTCTCCTTCGAGTTTCTCAGTGCCATCAGCTCCTCGCGGTTTTTAACGGGAGTGATGTATTTCACCACTCCCTGATAATAGATTCTGTAGATCATCGGCTCAAGCCTTTCTTTTTCAGATATTTGATGATCTGTGTCACACCTTTTTCTAATATCTTCGGTAGATCGTCACGCATCTCTGCAGGCACCGAGAAAACCACTCGGTCATTACCGTCTGTACAGAACGACAGACTACCATAGTCAACCTTCAGCACAGGCTTACCACGTTTGCGCGTTCTTCTGATGAAGTCAAACGATCCGTTGCTCAACATCTGACCGTAGCCTATGCCGTGAAACGACTCTACGATTCCCACTCTCGGATTATCAGGAAGCACCTGCACATAATCCATTCCACACTCAGTTTTGCTCACTGCCACCTGGGCATTCAGCGTTGTTGTCTTAATTGCTTTGTTGTTATTTTTCTTTTCCATTGTTTTTGAGTTTTGCGAGAAGAAGGTTGGAATCTTTGCGCATTTACCCGGGAACATCCTCCTCACTTCAACTCAAATTGTCTAACTTTAAACATTAACAGATCTCTCCACTCACTCCGTTCGGTCGAGATGACAACGGTATGTCATTTCGAGCGCCTTTTGTCACCTCGAGCGAAGTCGAGAGGTCTCATCTCATTTCTTCACGACCTCTGCTGCTACGATATCCATAAACATTTGCCCATTGTACTCTCGAGCCTGAAACTTCAGCGTAGCAATCACGATGTCACCCTCGTTGTACTCGATCGTCGCCAGACTGCCCAAGACTGTCGCCACATACGTCGGCTCATACTTACCGCCTAGTTCCTGCAACACCAGCGTTCGCTTGTTCAGCACACCGCTCTCTGATTTCTCACTCTTCACTGTAAAGCACTCACCGCACTTCACCACTCTTAAAATTCTTGCTTCCATAATTTTGTTTAAATTTTTAGTGATTAATAATTATTATTTACTGCAGTAATCCTGCAACTTTCATCTGTTCACTCATCTCCCACGACTCACACACATGATGAGGTTCTACACATTCGCCACTAATGGAACAATATCGCTTTGTGACGGCTCGCGTCAAGTCTTTGTGGGCACAACTGGCGCAGCACTTCTTCACTCGGATACCTTGCTCATTTCTCACCCATTTGAAACGATCCACCTTTGATCCTTCCTTCTTAACATCTGGCAAAGCAATCTTTGTGTTGTATGAGCCCCATAATCTGTTCATCTGATACAGGCGAGGATCGTTCTCATTGAAGCGGCACACGCTAAACGGACATTCCTTCTTACAAACCATCTTCTTGATGGTACTGACGATCGATGCTCTCACCGTTTTATCAGGAACTGCCCCTACCTTCTTATATTTGTTAAAACATTTATAGACACCCATAACGCCCTCTTCCACCAGATCGAGAAACGATACTGAATTCATCAGCAGACTGTTCGTATAAGCAATCCTGATGATTGTCGGAATGTAGCTCTTAACGAGGTAGTCGATAACACCCGGATTCTGTAACTGAGTGAGCATACGCTTCTTCTCTTTATTCCGAAGCTTGATGATCTTCTCCACATCGTTCAGGAAAATCTGAATGTTCAGATCCTGCGATTCTTTTAATTCTTGAATAATCTGTTTGTACTTCATTTTGCTTTTATTTTTAAATTTGAATTTCACTTGTTTTTGTCTTTCGACGATGCAAAATTAAGCACAAAAAAACGCCCCAGAACATCTGGAGCGATTTGGGAAATATATGGGAAGAATTTGGGAAACTTACCCCTTCAAAATGGTTGTTTTGCCTAATTCTTCACCCAGATTCAATGCTATTTGCCTACAAACGGAATAGGTTCCTTTATCCATATTGCTGACTCTGATTTCCGTCTTTCCGAAAGGATCACTGTCCATAAACGAGAGCGAACAATACTTCCTGATGCTTTCATAGCTGCAATCCAAGTCATCGGGTAATCCAATAGCCAAGGTCTTTATCTTATCACAAAATGCTTTAGGGTCAACAGGATAGAAGCACTTCCATCTGAGGCACCAATAGGCCCCAGCCCACTTCCATTTAGTATTAATCGCCTTATCCTTGCCGACACAAGCCTGTAAAGCCCTACTCACTTGTTCGTCGGAAAAGCCGTTCTGACCACTTTCACATTTCCCTTGATACACTGTACCGTAATAGTTATTGGTTTGGGTCTGGATAATCTGGTTGCCTGGGCTGTAGATATGAACCACGAAGCCGTTTAGTTTTTCATTCTTCACGTGTCAGTCCTCCATAGTTGTGTTGTTCCTGCACAATCTGATTCCCCGGGCTTTTAAAGCTTACTTCGGAAACATCCCCAATGCGAATCTCAGCTATCTTTTCTTCTTCAATTATCAGATAGACGTTCACATTCAGATTGTTAACACGAAGGTTTCTTTGGCAAAGGAAGCTCTTGCAGATGTTAATAAACCACCTGATGATCTTTGGGTCGCAAATCTTCTTTGCGACCCCGCGTTGACTGCCTAGCAGTTCTTCTGTGATTGTTTTTGGTTGCATCTTAATTTATTTTATAAATTATTAGATATAGGCTACAAAGGTACATAATATAATCGAAAGCGCCAAACCCTTTCGACAGATAATCCAATTGTATCGACAATAAGATTTTCTTTAACTTTTGTTTTAATTCACGCGTATGTGTACCTTTTATTGATATAGCAGGAAAATAGCAAAGTGCATTTTTATTTTGCACAATAGCCAATAAAACGCCACGAAATATTCGTGCAAAAAATACACTTAAAAATTTGGCAGAACCAAATAAAAGCCTTACCTTTGCACTGGGTTAAGTAATACATTTATGTATATAATTCAAAAGCCCATCGTGATGATGCGCAAGTTGTAAATTTTAGTTTTTATGGTTAAAATCGCATCTATCGCGAGATACATGTCGAGAAATTTAATCCTGTATTAGCCCCCTCCAAGGGGGCTTTTTCATGCTCCTTTACGACACGATCAACCTCTTCCCCATACTCTGTCACCTCGAGCGGAGTCGAGAGGTCTCAGGAGATCTCTCCACTCGCTTCGCTCGGTCGAGATGACAAGGTTAGTCTTCTTCAACCTTTTCCCAATCCATGGTTTGCTCAAAAGTAGAGCCATCTTCATTTTGGCGAAGTGCTTTCCACTGCATCTTGTCACCCTTGATAGTTACGATTTCCCACCACTCACGCAATTCATTCTCCTCGACATTCTTCCAGCGAGTAGCCAACAACGTACCATCGACAAAGTAATCTTGGAATTCACGCGTTGTTACGGATTCCCACTCACCATCATCATTTTTGCGAAAGTAGTTGTATGTGCCGTCTTCGAAGAACTCCAGTCTGCCATTAGCATCGTTGTAAGTTTCGCCACCTTTAAGGCCCTTACATTCCCATAAGCCGAGAATGGCCTCAGAGTAGTCATCTGTGAGTTTGACAAAGCGGATGACACCTTCATTGTGAAGCACCACTTTGCCGTCAACCGTCACAGTTAACTTGTGTCTGGCTGTAAACTCACTGCCGTCGATGGCGATGACTTTAAAGTTTTCGACCATTGTGGTATGCTCATCAGAGTAGTTAGTGAGGGTCATCGTGTTGCCACTGATGGCGACATCAAGTTCTTTCTGGTCGTTCCACACGGCTTCCTCGCCTTGCTGTGCGTTGATCGAAACACTCATGTAGGCTTTGGTCGCGGAGACGAAGGTATAAACTGATTTCCTGTCGGTTAATAACGATTGCCCGTCGAGTTCCGCAGGCATCCACTTACCAATGATCTTTTGCTTGAGGTCAAGGTCGGTGGTAACGGGGTTATCCTCACTATTCGTACACGAAGTGAAAACACTTGAGCCGCAAATCAGGATAGCGGCTATCACCCATTGCATAAGTCTGTTCATAATTTCAATCGTTTAGTTAATATAGAGATTTACGACTGCAAAGATACTAAAATAAAAGTAAAAAAACTAATTTTTCACCAATAAAATATGGTAGTTTCAAAAAAACTCCTTATCTTTGCGACACAATAATAAAGTATTAACGCTTAAATTTACGACTATGGACGAATTACAAAACATTCAATCCAAGATTTACGTCATTCGCGGCGAACGCGTGATGCTTGACAGAGACATTGCTGCATTGTATAATGTAGAAACAAAAGTCTTAAATCAGGCAGTTAAACGCAACATCAAAAGATTCCCTGAAGACTTTATGTTTCAACTGTCAAAGACGGAGTTTCAAATTTGGAAGTCACAAATTGTGACCTCCAATTCCGACAAGATGGGATTACGTCGGCCACCTTATGCTTTTACAGAACAAGGGGTTGCTATGCTAAGCGGGATCCTGAACTCTGATATTGCAATAGATACAAACATCAAAATAATCAGGGCTTTTGTTGCATTACGTCGTATTGTGAGCATTCCCAATACAACGGAACGATTTAAACAGATTGAAAAGGAAATAGAGTTCATCAAATCTGAGATGGAAGATACTCTTGAGATTCAGAACGATATAAACGAGAGTACTCGCGCTCAGCTCGATGCTATTAGCACCGCTTTGGCAGAGCTCCAAGCCAAACCATCTGAGACAAAGCCTCGCAACCCCATCGGCTTCATACAGCCAAAGGACAATGATAATAAGAAATAATAATTGTATGACACGATCTAACCTCTTCCCCCTACTCTGTCGCAATATTAAAAAAACATAAAATATTTGGCGCTTTCAAAATAATACTTTATCTTTGCACTCAGTTTTTTAATTAAATTTAAGGTTAACAATTAGGCTCGCACCCCTTCCTGTGATAGGACGGGGCGCCTTTTTTTGCCCATATATCATGGATAATTAACAGAAAGTAGGATGTTGTCCCGTTGTTATTCTTAATTTGGGTACAACAAAAACCACTGACAACCAGAATTGCTGCTGAAAGTTAGTGGGTTATTGTTTATGTTGTCAATCTTGAAAAGATGATTATTACGATAGAAAGACACTTTGCGCCCTTTTAAGGTCTTACAAGTACCTCACGGTATCGTCATTCTTTACTCTTTTTCCCAGACATATACTCATCCATGCATTTTTGAATAAAAGCCATCACTGTTGGTGCTGCTGCATTAACGACAATTTGTTTACCGAACAGCAAGTTCAGAAGTTCCCAATATTTGCCAAGCAATGAGATTCCAAAACATTTTATTGAATAGAAATCATCTGTAGATTCACCAAGTAACAAAGAATTGCTCAATCCATGAACGTATTGTGATGTATATGAGTAGAATGATTGTATGTTTGGTCGAATATCTATCAGAGCATACAGGTCCTCCCAAGTCTGCTTTTGCGGTTTAGTCAGAGTAGCATCGAAGGTTTTATACTTCCAATTACTTTTATCAACAATTATCTGAAAGAGAGTTGGATTCAGTGTCTTATAAGGATGATTATCAAGCAGCCTTAGGCAAGTTTCAATCATACATTCTGCATTTGCTCTGGCAGAAATAACTTGATTATGGATAGAATCATATTCCTCTTTTGTACAGTATCCATCATATTGATAATCAAAACTAAGAGCCTCTTTTCGCTTCCTGTTTCCGTCCAAAAAGTAAAGCAAATACCTGAATGTAGTCTCAGTTTCGTCCTTGTTGGCAAAAATGCGATACATTACACAAAGATTATCTGCCTGCATTCGTATAAGCCCGTAACAAGATACTGCATCTTGTTCCTGTTCTGCTAAAGTCTGAAGGGATTGCGCTTGTTTGAGAAAATTTTGCCCCATATATAACAGCGTACCAATAGCATCTGTCAAATCATTCTTTCGATGTCCAACAGATAAACGCTTCGTTGCACTTTCTGCGAGTAGCATTATTTGCGAGAAAGCTATTTCTGGAGTATTTCCAGTTTCTTCCATTTCTGGTATCGAGACTTTCACCATGCAATTGTTTATTTGCTATTTGGCTTTCCTTCTTCTACTTTCATTCCTAACTTGTAGAACTTAGAAATCTTTATCAGGTCTTCAGCTTTTGTTTCGTTGCTGATGTTAGAATAGATATACCAACCATCGACTTCATGCTGCCATACTCGCCCTGGAACAGGTGGACGCTTGTCTTTACCGACAAGGTTGTAGCCGCCATGTTCAATGCCCACTTTCGAAATGCGGTCAAGGCCAACCTTGCGGAGTGCATCCACGAATGTATTGATAGCGGCTTTATGCCAGATTACAGTACCATCAGGGAAAGTTACACGCAACCCCTTCGTTGGATTCTCTATGTGTTTTGTTGGCACATGAGGCTCAACGGATGCTGGTTTCTCAGAACTTGATACAGGTTTACTTGACTTTGGGGTTAAAGTCTTTGCGTCAATAATCTCACTAATCTTTGTTTTACGTGAGAGTGCAACGCTAAGAGGTTCGCCTGGATGATACTCTACCACAAGAACAAGATCACGCTGAATCTCGCTCAGTTGCGGTTCGATATTCTGGCTGAGTGCAGGCAGAATCTCTTCTTTGATTATTTTCTCTTCGAGGTTATCTGCCGCTTTCAGCAATTTGTCATCCACAGGAAGATTCATGTCCCTAAGTGACTTCAATGTCGTGTATAATTCTTTAAGTGTAGCCATTGTTTTATTGTCGATAATGTATTGCTAGGGTTGAACATTACACAATAGTTGAAGGCTCAACATTATAGAGCTCAAATACTTTTTGATCAATGGTAGACTTTAATATCTGTGCTGTATCAACATCTCCTTTACTTGTTGCCAATATGGTTTTTGTAACCAATTCTTCCATTTCTGCTTTCTGTTCTGCTGATGGTATCACAATAGGCAGAGGTTTAAGTTTTTCCAACTTAACTTGGGGAAACACACGCCCCCCTTCTTTCACATTCTGTTCGTAAAGATATCTCAGATATTTAGAATTCAACAAACCGCAAAGATACTTGTATGATACTTTTGCTACAAACGCATCTTTTATAATACCTGCCTGAATAGTATTGCCAAAGAAGATATTTTGGTCTAACACTGTACCAATTACATAAGGAGCGGTTTGCCTCCAGATTAGTTTTATCGGCTGCCCCATTATCTCTTGGTTGTAGTACGTAGTTTCGTTATCTCTTAGAACAGACTTATAATTATGTCTAAGCATCTTAGAAGGCGAACTTGAATAGTAATATTCATTTATCTCTTTACCAATTAAAATGGGTATATCTCTTGGATCTTCAAGGACATCAGCTTTATAAAACAATCTGTCAGGTAAGTCGTTCTTTCCTTTTTGTGAGAGACCAACATTCTGACGCTGATACTTAAAACCAGCATCTTTCATAAGTAAAACATCTTCTAACGGAACAGTTTCACAATCAAGTTTAACAATGTTCTCGATGAAAATATTGTTAACAGTAGAATTCCAATCAATTTGATCTATATTAGTGAAACAAATAGAGCTTAATACTTCGTTCGCATTTTCATTCTTGATAATCTTTGTAAGATCTGCAAATGATACTATACCTTGTACGTCGCAATTCCTTATCATTGAAACAGCAACTGGGACAACGGCCTCTTCAAAAATATTCTCACCAAGATCAAGTACCTGAATTATTTGTTTCTCTAATAATACACGTCTTAAATCACCATATCTTGGTTGACGCAAGAAAGTGCTTGGAGTTATATAACAAAGTATTCCATTGTTTGTTAACTTGTTTATGAAACAATCATAAAAATACTTATAAATATCTTTGTAACCGTGTGATGTTTTTGGATATAATGCACCATAAACATCTACCATATCGTCGATATTTGCACCATAAGGAGGATTTCCAATCACTATATCGAATCCTCCATTGTCAAATACTTCTTTGAAGTAAATGTGCCAAAGAAAGAATTTGTCGTTAGGAATAGGCAATTTTTCTATTTTGCGTTGAACGTCAGGAGTACAGCCCTTAAGGTTGATGATGTAACTGCGAACATTTTCATTGATAATGCCTCGCAGATTGACCTTGGAATTGTGATCATCAGTCAAATAATACTCCTTTATTGCGTGCTGAATATTGTCAAGAGCATACTTTTCATCAAATGCTAATGTTGCTTGCCAAGATTGACCCCCTTTTGTTTTCTTTTTCTTCTGCTCATTAAGAGACATGCCAGAAAGGACAACGCCTTCATATTGTTCTAGAAGAGAGTTACCCTGCATAATTTTGAAGTCCATATTAGGCAAAGCATGAGGATTCTTTTCATCTACAATAAGAGCAAGCCAGAAACGAAGACGAGCAATATCCACGGCACCCTTCTCAATATCCACACCATAGATATTGTTCTGTATGATATGAGTCTTGATGCTTACAGCTATTTCATCATCAATTCCTTCGATTGCCTTTCGGCAAGCATAAAGTTCACGGAGCATACCCATAGGGAATGCACCCGATCCGATGGCAGGGTCACATATCTTGACATCTTTAAGTTTCTGGTCAACAGATTCTTTCAATTCCTCAGATAGTACAGCTGCATCGTATGTCGTTACAA
Source organism: uncultured Prevotellaceae bacterium (assembly GCA_902784065.1). Taxonomy (GTDB): domain Bacteria; phylum Bacteroidota; class Bacteroidia; order Bacteroidales; family Bacteroidaceae; genus Prevotella. The sequence continues at coordinate 11,462 of CACZTJ010000032.1, forward strand.
ACTGTCGAATAGCATCTTTAATTTGTTCATCATTGACATTCGTCTGAAGATAAGCAATCAGAGACTCACGGCACATATACTGAACTATTTCCTTTGGAGTATAGAATGCGCCCTTATCCTTATTGTCTTCAAGCAAGTTCTCAAATATGCGACCAAGCATTTCTGGGTCAACTCCAATCTCTGCATCATCAGGATCATTTTCATCAATGGTGAAGTTGTATGACGCAAAAAAATCGAGCAAGTTCTTCATAAACTTGGCTGGCAATGGGAAATTGGTCATATCGTAGTCATCCTTCTCAAAGAGCCCACCATTGAGATATGGAATCTTGATACCTGAACCAACATTCGGACTGCTTGTAATATCGCCTTGACGCTTAGTATTGATGTCATTGAAAAGTGGTTCGAGAACATCGTCAACAAAGGTGTTCTTGTGTGCTGTATTGGCGAAAAGGTTCTGAACGAACTCTTTATCACCATCATTCCAAGACTCTCCAGCAGAGCATCCCATCCATCCCTTCTTTTGAAGGAACTGTATGAATACTAATCTACCCATGAGTTTCTTTACATAATCACGTACAGCCTTTTCTGAGTCAGGAAACTGGCAGAACTCCTGCATAATCTCACGACATGGTTGTCCAGTAACCTGTTCTTCCCACTTATTTGCCACTTTGACCATACGCTTGCCTGTGATGAACTCAATGATCAAGGGCACTTTTTTTGAGATCTTCAAATTGCATTATTGCAGTACGAGAACGATGACCTTCACCCAAAAGATAGGTAAACCTTTTAGTATCAGTGCTTTCTTTTGTTAACGAACCATCTTCAGCAAAAGCAAAGGATTCACTGACATAAGAGAATCGTAATACGGCCTCATTCTGACGGAAGCAGAACATAAAGGCACCAGAACATCCCATTCCTCGCCAACTGCTCAATAGTAGATTTCTTATGCCTGCTCGATTTCTCTCAATGATGACACTATCGCTAAGTTCTACTTCGTAGATGGCAATAACATGACCATCAGGCAAAGTGATCTTACCTGTATAGAGGGCTCTTTTAGCCATATCCTTGTCAACGGGAACTGGCTGTGGCTGTTGCCAGAATTGGACTTTATTGCGAAAAATATCGTAGAGAAGAGCTTGCCAATTCTCGCGGTTATATTTTGATTCAATAACTGAACGGTAATCCATATCTTGTTTTATTTAAATGATTCACATAAAATAATATCTGCTTCAGTCTCAGTTTCATGCTTTAGCTCTTCATTGCTAAGGTAGTAAGCATTGTACTTCTTTGCCATGTCAATGATTTGAGAAAGGGCATCATCATGTTTTAGTTTTCCACGAGTCATTTCTTTTTGCATACGTTGTAAACGCTTAGCAATGACAGTAATGACGCCTCGTTCTGCAAGGACACGAAGTTGAACTACTTGCTGATATATGGCTTGGTCTTGAATCTCTGGCAAAAATAAATTCAGCAAGTTTGCAGCCATACCGACCTGGGCACCCATGGCAGAACCTGCCTGTTGTGTCATTGTCTCTTCCTCAACTTGCTCCTGATTACGCAGCTGACGGAACTTTTCTAGTGCTTTCAGTACGTGATCATGATGATGTTCTATTCGTTTAACTTTCTCTTCGGCTGTATCTGCTTTGAAATATTTGAGAGCATCGACAACAGACAATTCTTCTATTGACTCATCACTAGAACGGAAGAAACTCTTTCTCATATTAGTTTTGAGAAATACCAGTGTATCTTGTGACAATTGTACACCATCTATTTCACGAGGTTCACGACCAGTACGGCTACGAAGTGACATCTTTGCTATACGGTTATATTCTCGACGGTCATTGAGATAGAGTGAGCGAAGTTCCTCATAGAAAGGAATTTCCTCATTAAACTCTCCTTCCTCAGCCTTCATTCCTTCTGTAAACAACTTCTCCAGATTGCGGTCAATGATTTCTTCCTGTGAATAAATCTGATTGTCCTCTCCAAATGTAGAGTGGAATGTTTGAATCTTTGAAAGTGCTATCTGGTTCAACTTGATAATCTGATTACCTTGACGAGAAGGATAGAACACATAGTTGTAAATGTTCTTTCCTTCGGAACCAATACGATTCACACGACCGATACGCTGCATCAGTTTTGTCGAGTTCCAAGGTGTATCATAGTTGATGATGATATTTGAACGATGCAAGTTCACACCTTCAGCCAATACATCTGTTGTTATAATGATGTTATAATCATTTTTGCGAGCACTTTTCTTGTAGTTAGCATCAAAGTTCTCTTGAATTGTCTGGAAGAGTTTATTTCGATTCCCAGAAGAGATAACCAAAACATCTTTTCGGTTAATTCTACGTTCAAGATATTCAACAGTATCAACAGATTCAGAGAAGATGACTAATTTCTGTCCTGGATTGCGGTCTTTTTTGAAAAGTTCATGTTTCAGGATGTCGTTGAACTTGGCAAACTTGGAATCATCAGCTCCTTCTACGTCAACGGTGTCCCAATCAGCGCACAATGCTTCGAGAACACGTTGGTCAGCTTGCAGCATTTCAATAAACTCTGGCTCGAAATCCTCTGCCTTGAAAACTGCATTTTTCGGATTTTCCTCAGCCTTCTGATTCAGACGTTCTTCTATTTCGTCATCATCAAGACCAAGGTCATAAAGGTGGTTGATGTCAAGATCTGGAGCGATAAACACACGGTCATTTTCGAACATTCGTATCATGTTCATATTAGCATCACGGAATCTGCCGATGGAAGTCTTAAAGGCATAGAAACTGCTTTCCAATCGTTTTACCAATCCATTCTTGCGAATACTTGCCAAGCTGCGAGAAATCAATTCCGCATTATCATAGAGTCCTTCGCTCTTTTCTGGTAGCAAGTATGCAATAGCCTGATAACGTGCATAAGTCAAATCCTTTACCAAGGTATTCATTGCAGCTTCAAACATATCGGCTATACGATCATTCATCTCATAGGTTTTCATCTCAGGCGGAGCAACCTTTGGGAATCCCTGAACATCTTTGTAATAACGAGGAATGGCCTCAATGTCTGTACGTGTACGGCGCACGGTAATCGGTTTGATTACGCGGTCACGGACTTTCTCTGCAAGATCCTTGAATTTTTTCAGGTCGTAGTTGGGGTCACGACGTAATTTCTTGAACTCAACAATCAGTGGGCTAAAGAAGGAAGTCAAATTTGGTACTCCCTCAATTGTACAACACCGTGGGTCCTGGAAAAGTAGAATCTCGTTATAAAGATCTGCTGGTGTATTATTCATTGGAGTTGCTGAAATGAGCATAACCTTCTTCTTGAATCCTGGAATGTTTCCAGTTTCAATTCTAGGCATTTTACAAATTTCCTGTAACTCTGTAAATGCTGAATTGGTATGTGTACGGAATTTATGCGCCTCGTCAACAAGGACAAGGTCATATTCATCAGCATTCCAATAATCATAGTTGTCTTCATCAAGCACCTTCTTTAGGCTGCCGTTACTAATGAAGCGTGTATATTTGTCAAGCCCAAAATCCTTGAATGTCTGTTTCCAGTTTTGCTCAACAGCAGGAGGATATACAACAAGAATCTTTGTGTTCTCATAACCATTGTCGATACAGAACTGCTTTGCTATCATTGTAGCGATTACAGTTTTACCAAGACCCACAACATCAGCAAGGAAGAAACCATCATACTTTAACAATTTCTTGTAACCTTCAACAACAGCATCCGTCTGGTATTCATATTTGTCATAACCCTCTGGCATGTCAAAGGCATCATGAGCATCCGTTGCGAGAACTCTATCAGAGAAATACTCCATGAGCATCTTTATGTAAAGTTCGTATGGAGTTACATCACCATTCAAATAGGTTTGCTGAATCGGACCTGCTTTTATATCCTCTGCCGTAATAGGACAGCCTTCTGCTTCTTTCCAAAGTTCTTCAAATTCATCTTTGGCAAACTTTACATCCTCATAATCCGTAAGCTTAACGTTAAACTCGTATTGCTTTTCTTGGCTAATGCCTAAACCATTACCGCTTAGATTGCTTGAACCAGTGATTGCTGCACCGAATGTATATTCATTGTAATCCTCAGGATATAGGAGATATATCTTTGCATGGATTTTCTTGCTAGGATGAGCTCGAAGTTCCAATTTCCCATTGACAAGGTCTTCTACTAATTGAAAGATACCTTCCTCAACATTTTTAGAATAATTTGAGTGTTCAATATCTTTTCGAAGTTGTGCGAGATAATCTTGCTTGACTTCCTCTTCTGCACCAAAGAACAATTGTCCCTTGTTGTGTGCATTGGCGATGTACTTATCTACATCTATACCAATGAGGATGCGAACTTTATTGATACTGTTGAGAAATGGGCGAAGCGTAAAATATCCAGATGCTCGCAGAAACCCTACGACAGAATCCAAACATTTGATAGATGAATTGTGTTCGAGCAAGCCCTCGAACTCTTTCATAAGCGTATTGCCCTCTCGATTAGTAAAGAACCTTTTTGCCATAGCTATTTTTTATTTGTTTTATCACTTTTAACTACTGGATCAGGCATCGCTTCCAAACGAACAAGATCGTTCATCTCAACATTCAGAAGTTTTGCTATCCTCATCATCATTTCTAATGAAGGCTGACTAACATTGGTACACCATTTGCTTATTGTAGCTGGATCTTTGCCTAATTGCTCAGCCAACCACTTATTAGTTTTACCTTGATCAACCAATGCTGTTTTTATTCTGTTCAACTTTCTTTCCATTGTCTCACATCTTTATATAAAACGGCGTAAAGATACAAATATTATTTGATAATATTCCCTTATTCGCAATAAAAATGACGCTTGAATGATGTTTTTCGACATTTTTCACCGATTTTAACGCAAAAGCCGTTGAGATTCCTATTATTTTTGATAGAATTTGGGGTGAAGAAAGTTTTATGGGTTTGCACTCTACAAATGTCAAAATCGGAAAATTGCCGTTGTTTTCCACGTTAAGATTTGTTAAGCAGATGTTTTCATTTTGGGGTTTTTGATATTTTTGTTCCCAATTTGTTCCTTTTGTCGTTTTTGTCGTTTCAATACATCTGTGTATCAGCTACTTATGAGTAATCAGCAGGTTTTGAAGAAGAAGATTATGATAATTTTCTGTTTTCATTCATCATAATCTTCTTCTTCACATCTTATTGCAATGTGCCCATAACGGCAAAGAAGGCAATGCAGGATGTTGGAGCTTTTGACACATTATCATTTTATCTGCATGAAATATGCATTCTACAAAGATTCCCATTTCTCTATTATTTTTTCTATTGTTTCTTTATGCATCTTAAGATACTTGCCGGCATCCTCAGTAATTTCATCAACACCATCGCTCTCTAAGCTATTAACGGGCTCTTGTAGGGCATAGGGTATATCGTTCTTATCGAGGATTTCTTGCAATTCATTAATATAATCCTTTTGGCTATTAATGATGCTCTTAAAATGAAATCCTTTATATATTTTAAGAGGGAAAGTACTTATCATGGACTCAAGAGTTCCAATAGTAACGTTATTTTTATACTTTTTCAGTTCTTTGTTCTCAGTCTTCAATTGGTTCACTTGGGCGCGTAATTCTCGTATTACTTCACGTTCTTTACGTGGCTCATAATCACCAATAACCGAATTATCAGTATAACCGTTATCTATAAAAATCTCTTTTAGCCTTATAACCTCTGCTTCTAGATGCTTTGCATATTCGGCCAGTTTACCCCATTTCACCTTATCTTTCCTATAGGCATCGATGATATACTTCATCCTAACCTCGTAAGGGATTTCATCGTCACTCAATATCTCTTTGGAGATCTGGTGCTTACTATCATCCTTTTTTTTCGGACTCCTTGCTTCTATTTCTTCTTGCAAGCGATTTAATTCTTCCTTCAGAATTTCCAACTCTTTGTCAGTCAGATCATTCACATCACCACCTGTATAGTACTTAAACTCAAACAAGCCACCTAACGCTGTATAATTCACTTTCATAAACCTCTTTTATTATAATAAATTGAATCCTTCACTAATCGACAATTACAATCTGGATCATGCACCACGCTACCTGTTCCTAACAAATCATGCCCCTTGAACTTGATGTATTGGTGCCCCTTATAAGTAAACTCTTCAGTACGCAGTTTCGCTTCTGCTGATATATGCTTCTCCTTTTCAATTGAATAAGCTGCATAACCGAATACAACACTTATAACAGCAAAAGCAAATATCATCATACTGACAAATGCCCAATCGGTTTTATTATACCATTTGACTAGTTTCCCTTTTATATTCTTATTCATATATTAACAGCATATATTGTTTTGGGGTGCAAAAATAAGATATTTCGGTATAAACACCAAAACATTTATTCGTATTTAACTCGCTTTAACTCAATATGTTACATTATAGTTATAATTAAATAAATTAGGTTCACCTGAACCGCTTCGGTCTTTGTCATTTTTGAATATAGTTTTGTCGAAGAGATCTCTGAGATGCGTTGTGTCAGTGAGTGTCCAGTCGCATATCATGCTGCACAATGGCAACGAGGCAGTAGGCACAGATGGCAGATTCGTCGACGGTAAAGTCTCCTTTGTAATTTTGAACTTGAAGACGGTGCGTTGTTGCCAACACTTGGTGCTCATGAGGCTGGAGCGATTCAGTTTGCCCAAGAGTTTCTGAATGTCACTTGCCACTATCTCGGTCTGGAAGACTGGTGGTACTTCCCCTCAGCCGAAGATATCGAAGGCTTCTAAGAAACTTTCTTCCGCACATCCGGAAAGGCCCCGCTACTATCACAAGTAGTGGGATTCTTTTTCACTTTCGGTCATCGTCTTGATGGGGATAGTATTTAGCATAGGGTTTCGCAGGGATGCGAGCCCTTTTGCTATGCATGAACTTTCTTCAGTTGACAGTTGACAGTTTATTTGGGGAGAGGTATAAGCGTAACTAATAAATTATATATAATTTATACTACTATATATATAATATATATATTATATATATAGTAAACTTTTGTTTGAGGATTTTATGTGCTCACAAGAAAACTGTCAACTGAAGAAACTGAAGAAAGTTTCTATGTTTTTTCAAAGCGTGCTTTTTTGCGTGTCTTTTTTGAAGAATAATTTGGAATACCTTTGAAAATGTAGTATCTTTGCAGTGTCAAATGAGAGAGGTAGAGACCCGCCTGCTAAGGATTAAAATTGCGAATATTAAAACTAGAAATTGCGCGCGTAAAAATTAGCAAGATTTTCCTATAATGCGGCTCAGTTGAAGCACTCTCAGGCGAAGAGATACATAGTATCACTTTCTTTGACAGAGAAGTCGCTTTAGCGCTTTCACAAAGCGTAGCGACTGAAAGAACAAAATAACTAACTATTTAAAATTAACAAACTACTTAAAAACTTAAAATTATGGCTATTAAAGTAATTGCACAACGACGTGAAGTAAAACTTGGTAAGAATCCTGGTAAGAAGTTCGTGATGCGTCCTGATCTGTACTCACCTATCCAGGAAAAGAAGGTATTCTCAGAGGCTTCTACCCACAGCGGTATCTCTGCAGGTGTAATCAAGGCAGCTTGGGATGCTGCAGGCGAAGTGATTCGCACGTGGGCCACCGAGGGTCACAGCGTTCCTCTGCCCGGACTGGGAACCATGCGTTTCGGCGTTCGTTCGAAGGCAGTGGAGAACCTGGAGGACGTGAAGACGAACCTGATTACCACCCGTCGCATCGTGTTCACCCCGAATGTGGACGTGAAGGATGAGCTGAAGAACACCTCTATTCAGATCACCTGTCTTGATGAGGAGGGTAATGTGCTGAAGCGCGTGACCTCTGGCGACAGCCTCAGAGACCGGTGGCGGTAACACTGGTGGTGGCGGTAACGACGACAGTCCCATCGATGACGATTAAGAAAGGAGGCGTGTATGACTAAGAAAGAAAGCATTAAGTTTATTGCGCAGATCATCGTATCGATCGCATCAGCGGTGCTGACGGCACTGGGGGCCACCTCGTGTATGGGGTATTGATGTTATGTCATCTCGACCGCGCGGAGTGAGTGGAGAGATCTCAGGAGATTCTTGAGATTTCTCGACTCCGCTCGAAATGACAGTAAAGTGCGCTCGAAATGACAGCGGTATTTTATACATTTTATATCTTGTATTGGATTTAGATAACTTTCTCACGCTCAAGAATTCAAATTTATTTGTATTCTCTTCGCTAAATCGAAATTTTGCACTATATTTGCAGACGGAATAGTTATAAGAGATATTACATTGCCAACATCTGAAAACTGATATCGACCTATTTGTTAAATCTGTTGCTTCGAGAATGGTCGATAAACAAGATTTAAAGCAGGAAATGGTCGATAAATGGTCGGTAAAGCCTTCTTTAGCTGAGAAATTGGTCGATATTTTGGAGTTTGTGGCCGAAAAAGACGAATTTACGACAGAAATGATTGTTAGTCACTTTGGCTTTAACGCTACAACCGCTAAGAAGAATAGATCTTATAGCCCAAAAGCGTAAGTGAACTCTAGATTTGCAGCCTCTTTGAGCTCGCTTGCTACCAGAGCACCAGCCTTTGCCTCAGGTGCACGATAAGAAAGGGTATGGATATGGGTTCAGGCTACTTATTTTGTGACTGGCGGTTGATGTAGTCTAAGATCATATCGACGGCATCATCTTCAGTGATATTATTCATCGTGATGACGATCTCGTAGAAGCGGGAATCATAGCGTGAGAAACCTGTAAACTTTCTCACGTAATTCTCGCGCATCTTGTCCACCTTGTTGATGATCTTGCGGGCTTCTTCCGCAGAAATATTCTGCTTTTCAGCCACGCGCGCCACGCGATAAGGTATAGGTGCCTGGATAAGAACGTTGAGGTGGTTGGGATGATCGCGGAACACGTAGAAGCCGCTACGCCCAGCTACCACACACGACTCCTCAGAAGCAATGTCATGAAGGATGTCTGTTTCAACCTTAAACATCTCTTCGGTGGTGGGCAGACCAGAATCGTTGGTTTTGTACAACGAGCTATAGGGCATAACCAAGCCTTGACCGATTTGGGCGATGCGTTGAAAATCGTCCCACCAGTTGTGCTTGCGACCTTTCAGCTTCTCAATCTCTTCTGCTGTGAGCTGATATTTCTCTTCTAAGGCCTTGATGAGCGCTTTATCATAGAAATGTACACCCAGTCTTTCAGCCAGTTTGCGACCTACGGTGCGACCGCCACTGCCTAACTCACGATTAATAGAAATAACAAACTTCTCGTTCTTATTCATGATTATATGGTTTTAGTATGTTCTGACGGCAAAGGTACAGTTTTCTCTTCAATTTAGCAAGTTTATTGCATAAAAAATATGCTTTTTTTGTTTAAAAATCCATATAAATGGGGATTGTGGGAATGGGGAAAAGGTTGTACCTTTGCAACCGAAATTGAAATATGATTGATTCATGAAGCATAAAATCATCTTATTGGCGCTGGCGTTCGTGGTGGCTGGACAGGCTTTTGCCCAGCAACAGGACGTGATGCGGCAGACGGTGGCTTATCTCGCCTCTCAGGAGTTGGGCGGCAGATATCCGGCTACGATGGGCGATACCCTCGCCTCGGAATATATTACTGCGCAGCTTCGCGCGTTGAAACTTAAGCCTATCGTGAAGGGCAAGAAGGCTGTGGGCTACTATCATGACTTTACCTATGGCAAAGAGGTGGAGCGCACCACGCATAATATCATGGCGGTGCTGCCAGGAACGGACAAGCAGCTGAAGAACGAATATATCGTGGTGGGTTCGCACTACGACCATCTGGGAATGGGTGGCAAGGACTCAGGTTCGCGACGCCCTGACACGTTGGCGGTGCATCCGGGTGCCGACGATAATGCCAGCGGCGATGCCATCGTGCTGGAGCTGGCTAAATATTTTAAGAAGGTACGCGCGAAAAGAAGTATCATCTTTGCCTTCTTCGGTGCTGAGGAGCAGGGCTTGATCGGCTCGAAGAACTTCCTGGAGTGGATGAAGAAGGCCGATGACAAGCGCATCAATCTGCCTGCCGACAAGAGCGGCATCGTGGCGATGGTGAATCTGGATATGGTGGGACGTATGCGCGACAAGGCGCTGAGCGTATCGGGTACGGGCACCAGCAGTCAGTTTAAGGCGATGGCTGAGCAGACGGCCGAGAAGACGGGACTGAACGTGAGTTGCACGCCCGACGGCTATGGCCCTAGTGATCACGCCTCGTTTGTGGCGGTGGATATCCCCGTGCTCTTCCTCACGACGGGTGGACACATGGAGTATCACACGCCCGACGATGTGCCCTCGACGCTGAACTACGACGGGATGCAGCAGATACTCGACTTCTCGGAGCAGCTGATCAGTGAGATAGCTGATATGCCGACAACGCCCGACTATATCAGCGTGCCCAGCACGAACACGATGCGACATGCGAAGTTTAAGGTGACGCTGGGACTGATGCCCGACGTGATGGGCGCCAGTCGTATTCCCGGACTTCGTGCCGACATTGTGGTGGCTGGCAAGCCTGCCCACAAGGCTGGTATCCGTAGCGGCGACATCATCCAGGAGATAGACGGCAAGCCCGTGACGAATATGGATGACTATATGCAGCGCCTGTCGGAGCTGGAGCCTAATACGACGGTTCCCGTGAAGGTGCTTCGTAACGAAGAGATTCTGACCTTTGATGTTCACTTGATTCCCCCTGTAAAGAAATGAAGAAGTCAACCTGTTGGATTGTAGCGATTATCCTCACCTTGGCGCTGAGTATCTATCAGCGTATGACGGGGCCCACCTACGCCAAGAAGGTGACGGTGGAACAGAACGGTGAGCAGTATCAGATCAAGTTGCCCAGAAGTGGTGTGCAGAAGGATGAGATCGTAACGCTGAAGGGTGTGCCTGCGGATTATCATACGTCGCTTCAGGAGTTTAAGCAGCCCCAGATGCACTATCGCCGCTATCAGTCGGCTGATGCTTATACGACGGTGGACTTCAGTTGGAAAGATGAATCCTGGAAAGCGGCTCTGCCCGTACAGCCTGTTGCGGGCAAGCTGGAGTATTATATCACCGTGGGCGGCAAGGACTATCTGGCCGATGAGCCCGTCGTGATCCGTTTCCGCAACGATGTTCCTGCGGTTATCCTTATTCCCCATATAATCCTGATGTTTGCAGCCATGTTGTTTGCGGTCTATACGTTCCTGCTAATCGTGACACGTAAGGACTACAAGCGATGGCTGATCATCACTGTGGCGACGCTGTTTGCGGGCGGATTCATCTTAGGACCGCTCGTGCAGCATGCGGCCTTCGGTCCCTGGTGGGCTGGATTCCCCTACGGCACGGACCTGACCGACAACAAGACGCTGATTGCCTTCCTTTTCTTTATGGCGGCGCTGGCCACGATGAAGTGGAAATACAATAAGTGGGTGGTGTGTCTGGCGGTACTGATGATGATCGCGGTGTTCACGATTCCTCACAGTGTCTATGGGTCGGAATATGATTACGAGAAGAAAGAGATAAAAATGTAACAATATAAAAGTTTTAAAATTATGAGATTATGAAAATGAAAAGTTTAATGGCGATGGCTGCAATGGCCTTCGTGTTTGGTTTGAGTTCATGTGGTGGTGATGATGATGTGCCCGAGACACCGGCAGCCAATCAGGTGGCTGGTTATTATGCAGGTACTGAGACACTGACCGTGGATGGTGAGGCTGATGAAAGTGACGAGGTGATCCAGATTACCAAAGTCACTGATACGACTGTTGACCTCGTGCTTCCCTCCTATGGTGAGGGCATGATGACGATTCCTGAACTCCCTGTGAAGAATATCGTTGTTGCCAAGAAAGGTGATGACATCTCTGGTACAATTACTGGTGGTACTTACACTGGTACTGTGACCGACAGCAAAGGTGAGGAAAAGACCTATACCGTGAACGATTTCGTGCTTCTGTACAACGAGACTAATAAAACCCTTATTCTTACCTTTAAGATGAAGTACGGCAATATGCCCTTTGTCTTTGAAGGCTTATTTGTTGGCGAAAAGTCATTGAAGTAAATGGGAAGCGTGCGTATCAAACATCTACTTATAACTGGCATGGCGTTGTTCATGTCAGTTATTGATGTTTCTGCGCAGCAATTCCGCGATTCTGTAGAGCTGCAGCCAATCGTGGTGACGGCTTCATATACCCCGAAGATGCTGAAAGACGCACCGGTGGTGACGAGACTGATCACGCCGCACGACATTAAGATTGTGGATGCAACCAACATTCAGGAGTTGCTGACACAGGAGATTCCCGGACTGGAGTTCGGACTGGCGATGAGTCAGGAGACATCGCTCAACATGAGCGGCTTCGGCGGTAACTCTGTTCTCTTCCTCGTGGATGGTGAACGTATGGCCGGAGAGACGATGGACAATGTGGACTACAACCGCATCAACCTCGAGAACGTGGGACGTATCGAGATTGTGAAAGGAGCCTCGTCGGCACTCTATGGCTCGAATGCTGTTGGCGGTGTGGTGAACATCATCAGCCGCGAGAGTCTCGAACCTTGGACAGCGAACGTGAATTCGCGCTATAACACCTTTGGCCACGAGTGGCGCAATGGTGCCAGCTTCTCGTTTAACACACAGAAATGGAACTCGCAGACGAGCTTCCAGCATACCAAGATCGACCCCGTAGATCTGCCAAAGGCGCACACGCCTGAGGAGATTGCCATCGAACTGATGAAGAAGGCACAAGGACTGCCTTACGACGAGTCGGTGCTGAACGACGACTCGAACATCAGCAGGCTTTACGGACAGAAGACTTATAACATCAGAGAGCGACTGACTTGGCGACCCACCGACAAGCTGACGCTCATCGGTAAAGGTGCGTACTTCTTCCGCACCAGCGAACGCGACACCTATAACTATCATTATAATGCCTACACTGGCGGACTGAAGGGCAAGTATGCCTGGGATCACAACCGCAAACTGGAACTGACGTATGGTTACGACCAGTATGATAAGGCCAACTTCACGCCTGACGGCAGACGGACTCACGACCACGACTACAGCAACCGCCAGCATGTGGCACATGCCCTTTACAGTCATACGTTCGGTAAGAACAACCTGATCGTAGGTGCTGACTATATGCACGACTATCTGAGCACGTATCAGTTTATCGACAACACCAGTCACTCTCAGAATAATATCGACGGCTTTGCACAGTTCGACTGGAACATCACCGACCGGCTGAACGTGGTGGGAAGCATGCGTTACGACTACTTCTCGGCATCGTCGGAGAACGCGTTTACCAGCCGACTCGCCGTAGTGTATAAGTTCCCCTGGATGACCTTACGCGCCAACTATGCCAGCGGTTTCAGGGCCCCTACCCTTAAGGAGATGTATATGAACTTCGACATGGGAAATATGGGCTATATGCTGATGGGTAATCCCGATCTGGATCCTGAGAGGAGCCATAATTTCAATCTGGCCTTCGAGCGACAGAACCGCATCAGGAATGCTGGTGTGCTGAACGGTGTGTATAACTTTACGCTCGTGGGCTACTGTAACATCTTCGATAAGCGTATCACCGTTATCGACTGCGACTATGTGGACCCTGTGACGCATGAGACACTGCCCGGAGCAAAATACTGGAACGAAGACGGTATCACGGTGTGGGGTGTGGATCTGAGCATGGGCCACTACTTCGACTGGGGACTGACGCTGAAGCTGAACTATTCGTATTTGCACGAGACGGGTAACGTGATCTACTCGCAGTTCTACCAGCCGCGCACAAACTCACTCACGTGGCGCATCGGCTATGCTCACCGCTTCTCAAAACTCTATGCCCTCGATGCAGCTCTCTCAGGGCGCAGTCAAGGTAAACCCCAGTCGGGCAGACCGGATGTGGATCAGGGCTACACCATCTGGAAGCTGATGCTGCAGCACCATATCTGGCGAGGCATCTGCGTGAATACGGCTATCGACAATCTCTTCAACTATGTACCGAAGTCGTATTACTATTGTTCACCGCTGACTACCGGCACCTCTTTCGCCGTTGGTGTAACGATCGATATTGAAAGACTGTAGTCAGAAAATCCAACTTATTTTTGGGGGTTGTTAGAAAAAAATGGTTTATTTCTTGCATAAACCAACAAAAGAGTGTATTTTTGCGGTATCAAAAGCAAAATAAAAGGAAAAATGAAGAAGTATCTATTTCTGTTTTTAATGCTGTGCTGCTCATTTGAGTCACACGCGATCGAGTTGGATGGAAAGTATCTGTCACAGAGCGGAGAACTGCTGTTCATCTTCAAGAGCGACAGTCTCTATATCGATATTGCCCAGAGCCAACGTATTGTTTCTGCCTTCAAACTGGTGAAGAACAAAGAGACAGAGCAATCTATCAGCTATAATGCCTTCGAGAGTTATATGGACAAGGGTCACCCCACATACAGAGAAGTACTCATTAAGGTATCATTCGTGAAGGAGAAAGAATACCTGCTTGAGTACTTCGGTAAGGACAAGGACCGTGATTATAACTCTAACGAGCGTTATAATATCAGGCTTGTAGAAGAATAATCAATATTTCAATCCCATATTGTAGAGGATGAAGCTGTAGATGTCGGCTTGCTCATCGAGCACTTTGGCAAGGGGCTTACCGCCACCGTGTCCGGCTTTAGTGTCGATGCGGATGAGCACGGGGTTTGGTCCCTTGTGGCATTCCTGCAAGGTGGCAGCAAACTTAAACGAATGGGCTGGTACAACGCGGTCGTCGTGATCGGCAGTGGTGACGAGTGTAGCGGGATAAGCGGTTCCGGGCTTCAGGTTGTGAAGCGGCGAATAGCCTTTCAGATACTCGAACATCTCTTTAGAGTCGTCGCTTGTGCCATAGTCGCTCGCCCAGTTCCAACCAATCGTGAACTTATGATAGCGCAGCATGTCCATCACACCGACCTGCGGGATGGCCACCTTGAAGAGATCGGGGCGTTGCGTCATACAGGCTCCCACGAGCAAACCACCATTCGAGCCACCCACAATCGCCAGTCTCTCCTTGCTGGTATAACCCTCACGGATCAGATACTCGGCCGCACTGATAAAGTCGTCGAACACGTTCTGCTTCTGCAGCTTCGTACCTGCCTGATGCCATTCTTCACCATATTCATTTCCGCCACGCAGGTTCACCTGAGCATAGATACCGCCCTTCTCGAGGAACGGGATACGGAGCGCTGAGAAGGCTGGACCCAGTGAGATATTGAAACCACCATAGCCATAGAGGAAGACGGGATTCTTACCATCAAGCTTCATGCCTTTCTTATACGTAATAAACATCGGTACGCGCGTACCATCTTTACTCTCGAAGAACAACTGGCGACTCTCATAGTCCTGCAGGCGGAACTTCACCTGGGGCTGCTGATAGAGTGTGCTGGTGTTGGCGGTGAGATCATAACGATATACAGTACCAGGTTGCGTGAACGACGTGAAGGAGTAGAAGCACTCGGGCTCTTTCTCCTTACCTGTAAAGTCAACACTTCCCACCATGGGCAGCTTCACCTCGTGGCGCAGCTTGCCGTCGAGCCCGTAGATGAAAGCGTGATCGGAAGCATCCTGAGAATAGGTCAGCACCAGCTGGCGACCAATCACCGAAGCACCACTCAGCACATTCTTTTGTTCGGGCACAAGCTCCTGCCAGTCGTTCACCCCAGGCTGATGGATGTCGGCCGTCATGATGCGACCCTTAGGTGCTCCGAAGTTGGTAAAGAAATACAGGCGGTCGCCATCATCATAGAGGGGCGAATAGAGATAGTCCATATCGTTGGTCATCTGGATAAAGAGGGCATCTTTCTGGCGCAGGTCGCGCACATAGAGATTGTTGCCCGCACCAGCGCCCGACTCATAGAGATACATCAGCGTCTCATCCTCGTTCACCTCTACATCGTAGAAGCGCTTGGGCTCTGTGGGGTTCTGATAGAACAGCACATCATCGCTCTGGGGTGTACCGATCTTGTGATAGTAGATCTTATGACCAGCATTCACGTTAGAGAACTCCTTACCCTCTGTGGGGCGATCATAGGCGCTATAATAAAAACCATCGCCTAACCAAGAGGCATCAGAGAACTTGGCCCACTCGATATGATCATCGGTTAGCTCACCCGTCGCGAGGTCGATCACAAAGAACTCTTGCCAGTCGGACCCGCTACGCGAGATGGCGTAAGCAGCCCAGCGCCCATTGTTGGAGAAGTCGAGCGACTTGAGTGCTACTGTACCATCGGTACTCAGTTTGTTAGGGTCGAGAAACACACGGGGCTCCCCATCGAGCTGATCCTTCACATAGATCACATACTGATTCTGCAATCCGTCGTTACGATAGAAATACCACTTGCCATTTTGCTTGAAGGGGGCACCGATGCGCTCATAGCTCGACAACTCGGTGAGGCGTTTCAACAGTTTCTCTCTGAAGGGGATCTTTTGTAGGTAGGCGTTCGTCACCTTGTTTTCGGTTTCTACCCACGCAGCAGTCTGCGCGCTGGTGTCGTTCTCCAACCAGCGATAGGGGTCGCTCACTTTCTCACCGAAGTATTCATCCACGGTACCGTCCTTAGCGGCTTTGGGGTATTGCAGATGCTGAGCCTGCATGAGTGATGCGGACATCATGACCATACTCATTAAAACGATTTTCTTCATATTTACGATTCTTATGTTTTATATATTTGTAATCAGTTGCGCTGCGGTGTGGCTGATATTCAGTCGCGCCACATCGGGTTTCATAGCTTCTTCCAAAGGAAGATCAGGTGGGTTGATACATACCACCTGGGCAAAGCCCGCCTCCAACAATTGCTGACGGTCGGCAATACGACCAGCAATCAAGGCTACAGGCACCTGATGGCGCGAGGCACTCTGCAGGATACCGAAAGGCAGCTTGCCCATCAAGGTCTGACGATCGGCTGAGCCTTCGCCCGTAATCACCAAGTCGGCATCGCGAAGCTGAGTGTCGAAACCGACAGCCTCAAGCAGCAGTTCGATACCCGAACGGCAATCAGCATGCATATATTGCAGGAATGCATAGCCTAATCCACCAGCAGCCCCTGCCCCAGCCTCCTGCTGACGATCGAAGCCAAAGTGCTTGGCAGAGAAATCGGCAAAGCGATGCGCCATCGCATCGAGCTCAGCTACCATCTCTGGGGTAGCTCCCTTCTGAGGTGCAAAGACGTGGGCTGCACCCTGAGGACCGCAAAGGGGATTGGTGACATCGGTGGCGATAGTGAAGTGGACATCCTGAAGGGCGGACAGTTCATCCCAAGTGAGACGAGCAGGCGCTCCGTGAGAAAAGACATCGATGATGGCACGCAGCATACCCTTACCGCAATCGCTCGTCGCACTACCACCCAGTCCGACGATGATCTCCTTACAGCCCCGACGTAACGCATCGGCCACCATCTGTCCTGTGCCATAGCTGGTAGCTGTTAAAGGATTGCGCTCCTCAGGCGTAAGCAATGTAAGGCCGCTGGCCTGGGCGATCTCGATGACAGCGATGGTATCTTTCACGAGATACTGTGCCTGAATCCAACGCATGAGCGGATCACGAACAGACAGGGTGACAAGCTCGCCACCAATGGCAGCATGATAGGCTGAGAGCCAGCCTTCTCCCCCATCGCTGACGGGAATCTGAACGATATCGGCATCGGCCGAAACAGACAACACACCTTCGGCTGCCGACTGGTTAGCAAGCACAGACGACAGGCATCCTTTTAGGGAATCAATAGCAATCATTATCTTCATAAATGCAAAATTATACAATAAATTTTAAACTTCAAATTTCTTTTGCAGATTTCTTTCTTTTTTTGAGCAATTTTTCCCGTTTTCTTCGTACCTTTGCACACGATATCAAGAAATCTATCAAACAACTAAATAATTAATATGAAAAAAGAACTGAAAAAGGTGTTGGTGCTCGGATCGGGTGCCTTGAAAATCGGACAGGCCGGTGAGTTTGACTACTCAGGTTCACAGGCATTAAAGGCCCTTCGCGAAGAAGGCATCAAGAGCGTACTTGTTAACCCCAACATCGCAACCATTCAGACCAGTGAGGGTATTGCAGACAAGGTGTATTTCCAACCCGTAAATACACACTTCGTAACCGAAATCATCAAGAAAGAGCGCCCCGACGGCATCCTGTTGGCATTCGGCGGACAGACCGCATTGAACTGTGGTACGGAGCTCTATCTGAACGGCACCTTAAAGGAATATGGTGTAGAGGTTTTGGGTACGAGTGTAGAGGCCATCATGAACACTGAGGATCGCGACCTCTTCGTGAAGAAGCTCGGTGAGGTGGATCTGAAGGTGCCTGTGAGCCACGCTGTAGAGTCGATGGAGGATGCCCTGAAGGCTGCTCACGAGATCGGTTTCCCGATCATGATCCGTTCGGCTTACGCACTGGGTGGTCTCGGTTCTGGTATCTGCCCCGACGAGAAGCGATTCATCGAGTTGGCCGAGAGCGCCTTTACCTTTGCGCCGCAGATCCTTGTTGAGGAGAGTCTGAAGGGTTGGAAGGAGATTGAGTTTGAGTGCATCCGTGATGCCAACGACCGTTGCTTCACCGTTGCCTCGATGGAGAACTTCGATCCTCTGGGTATCCATACGGGTGAGTCGATCGTGGTGGCTCCTACCTGTTCGCTGCGTGAGGAGCAAGTCAAGATGCTGCAGGAAATTACCATCAAATGTGTAAAGCATCTTGGCATCATAGGTGAGTGTAATATTCAGTTCGCATTCAACGCAGAGACCAACGACTATCGTATTATTGAGATCAACGCTCGCTTGAGCCGCAGTTCTGCTTTGGCTTCTAAGGCAACAGGTTATCCCCTCGCCTTCGTGGCTGCAAAGATCGCTCTCGGCTACACGCTCGATCAGATCGGTGAGATGGGTACCACCTCATCAGCCTACGTGGCTCCGCAGCTCGACTATATGATCTGTAAGATCCCCCGTTGGGACCTCACCAAGTTTGCTGGTGTGAGCCGTCAGATCGGCAGCTCGATGAAGTCGGTCGGTGAGATCATGAGTATCGGTCGTAGCTTCGAGGAGATGATACAGAAGGGTCTGCGTATGATCGGACAAGGGATGCACGGCTTCGTGGGCAACGATCACACGAAGTTTGATAACCTCGACGAGGAGCTGGCTAACCCCACCGACCTGCGTATCTTCGCAATTGCACAGGCACTGGAAGAGGGTTATTCAGTTGAGCGTATCGAGGAGCTGACGAAGATCGATGTGTGGTTCCTGGAGCGTCTGAAGCACATTGTGGACCTGAAGCACGAGTTGCTGAAATACAACAAGCTGGAGGAGCTGCCCGACGAGCTGCTGCTGGAGGTGAAGCGTTGCGGCTTCAGCGATTTCCAGATCGCCCGCTTCGTACTGAAGCCCCAGGGTGGTAATATGGAGAAGGAGAATCTGGCCGTTCGTAAGTATCGTAAGCAGAAGGGTATCGTGCCTTCAGTGAAGCGCATCCCCACGGTGGCCTCAGAGCATCCCGAGCTGACCAACTACCTCTACTTCACCTATACCCATGTGCCTGCATTCGGCAATCCTCAGGGCGAGAAGTATCAGGCGGCTCACGACATTAATTATTATAATAATGAGAAGTCGGTCGTGGTGCTGGGTTCTGGTGCCTACCGTATCGGTTCGTCGGTAGAGTTCGACTGGTGTTCAGTGAACGCTATCAATACGGCCCGTAAGCTGGGTTACAAGAGTATCATGATCAACTACAACCCTGAGACTGTATCGACCGACTATGATATGTGCGACCGTCTGTACTTCGATGAGCTGTCGCTGGAGCGTGTGCTCGATGTAATTGAGTTGGAGTCACCACGCGGTGTGATCGTCTCTGTAGGTGGTCAGATTCCTAACAACCTCGCTATGAAGCTCTATCGTCAGGGTGTGCCCGTATTGGGAACCAGTCCTGTAGATATCGACCGCGCAGAGAATCGCGACAAGTTCTCAGCCATGCTCGATAAGCTGGGTATCGACCAGCCTTCTTGGCAGGCGCTCACCAGCTTCGACGATGTGAAGGAGTTTGTAGATAAGGTGGGCTATCCTGTTCTGGTGCGTCCTTCTTACGTGCTCTCTGGTGCTGCAATGAACGTGTGCTACGACGAAGAGGAGCTGCAGCGCTTCCTGAATATGGCCACTGAGGTGAGCAAGGAATTCCCCGTGGTTGTCTCTAAGTTTATGACTGAGACCAAGGAGATTGAGTTCGACGCTGTGGCTGATAAGGGCGAGGTGATCGAGTATGCTATCTCTGAGCATGTGGAGTATGCTGGTGTACACTCGGGTGATGCCACAATGGTGTTCCCAGCACAGCACATCTACTTCTCTACCATCCGTCAGATCAAGAAGATTGCCTA
This sequence comes from uncultured Prevotellaceae bacterium, assembly GCA_902784065.1. Lineage (GTDB taxonomy): Bacteria > Bacteroidota > Bacteroidia > Bacteroidales > Bacteroidaceae > Prevotella. Next base: position 31,843 of record CACZTJ010000032.1, read on the forward strand.
TAAGATTGCTGCTGAGCTGAACATCAGTGGTCCGTTCAATATCCAGTTCCTGGCAAAGAACCGTGAGGTGAAGGTCATCGAGTGTAACCTGCGCGCCTCTCGTTCGTTCCCCTTCGTATCGAAGATCCTGAAGCGTAACTTCATTGAGACCGCTACGAAGATCATGCTGGATGCACCTTATCAGAAGCCCGAGAAGAGCGAGTTCGACATCGACCGCATCGGTGTGAAGGCTTCTCAGTTCTCATTCGCTCGTCTGCAGAATGCCGACCCAGTGCTGGGTGTAGATATGAGCTCTACAGGTGAGGTGGGTTGTCTGGGTGACGACCTGAACGAGGCACTGCTGAATTCTCTGATTGCTACAGGCTACTCGATTCCTAAGGATGCCGTACTGATCTCATCTGGTGGCGCCAAGGGTAAGGTGAGTCTGCTGGAGCCCGCTCAGCAGTTGGCCAAGAAAGGTTACACCATCTACGCAACTGCCGGAACAGCTAAGTTCTTCAACGATAATGGTGTGAAGGCAGTAGCTGTAGCTTGGCCTGATGAGGATGGTGACAACAACGTGATGGATCTGATCTCACAGCATAAGGTGGGTCTGGTGATCAATGTGCCGAAGAATCACACCAGTCGTGAGTTGACTAATGGTTACAAGATCCGTCGTGGTGCCATCGATCATAACATTCCTCTGATGACAAACGTTCGTCTGGCGAAGGCTTTCATCGAGGCATTCACCGCTATGAGTCTCGACGATGTGAAGATCAAGAGCTGGCAGGAGTATAATAACTAATAATTGTCATCTCGACCAAGCGAAGTGCGTGGAGAGATCTCTCGATTACGCTCGAGATGACACTTTGGAATTTGAGATTTGATTAACGACGAATATCGCACAATAAAGACCGGAGGCGAGGGCTACTACACCGAAAAGCGTAGCAAGTTCCTCGCCTTCGCTCATCATGTATCAACCGTTGAGGAGATCAAGGAACTGTTGGCCGGATATCGGAAGAAATACTACGATGCACGTCATGTGTGCTATGCCTATATGCTAGGCCCTGAACGCACAGACTTCAGGGCTAACGATGATGGCGAACCCTCATCGACTGCAGGTAAGCCGATACTCGGACAAATCAACTCCAACGAGTTGACAGACATCCTGATTGTGGTGGTGCGCTATTATGGTGGCGTGAATCTCGGCACCAGCGGACTGATTGTGGCTTATCGCGAAGCTGCTGCCGATGCAATTGCCCATTGTGAGATAGAAACACGCCAAGTGGAGGAAGTGATCACCTACACCTTCGCCTACCCCATGATGAACGATGTGATGCGTATCGTGAAGGAGATGCAGCCTCGTATCATCTCGCAGACTTATGACAACACCTGCGAGATAAAATTAAGCATCCGGAAGAGCGAAGCGGAACAATTGAGAAACCGCTTGGAGAAACTTTCTTTTGATTAAATTTTGTAAGTTTCCAGGAATTCTTTTGGTAGTATCGGGATTTTGTATTACCTTTGCATTCGCTTAAAGGAAAGGTTAAACAAGAAGGTTAAGTTTAATCGGAAGGTTGGCAGAGTGAACGATCGCGCTGGACTCGAAATCCGGTATACCCTTTTCGGGTATCGGGGGTTTGAATCCCTCACCTTCCGCTCAGAATAGTTTATAATAATGATTAATACTAAAAGAGGCTCGTCGTGATGACGGGCCCCTTTTCATATCGCTATCTTATGAATCCTTATTTGATAGCACCAGCAATGATCTCAGCCATCTTGGCTGCTCCCTTCTCATTGGGATGGATGCCATCGGGAATTACCAGCTCTTCGTCGTTAGCCATCAATGTGTGCAAATCGATAACCTTTAAGCCATGCTTACGAGCCACCTCCTGCTGAATGGGAATGATATCATTGACGATGATTGAATCGTTGATGTTCCAAGATTTCTTGAAAGCAGGAATCGGTGTGCAGAGAATAATCTTTGCCTTACCGAGAGACTTGATCATCTGCTCCAGATCCTTCTTGAACTCAGACATATGTACCCAGTTATGAGGTTTGGTGTCGTTGGTACCTAACTTGATCACCACAATATCGGGATTGAAAGCAAGTGCATCACGCCAAGCCATCTCCTTCATATAGGGCATATCACCGTTATTCAACATCGTGCGACCGCTCACACCGAAGTTCTTTACCCAGTAGTCGCTGCCCAGAGCCTTCTGCAACATAGCAGGATAACCATACTGAGTAGCCATATCGATACCGAATCCATCGGTGATGCTATTGCCAATACATGCTACACGGATCGCATCAGGCTTGGGAGCCTGAAGGTTCTTCAGCCAGTTGCCAAGATCTTCGAGCAACAGGTCGTGATACTTGAACCAAGGTCCGAAACCGAAACCATGATCACCCGTAGGATAAACGTGCATCGTACATTCGTTACCAGCATTACGCATAGCCTTATAGTATTCCAAACCGTTGGTGACGAAAGGAACGAGACGATCATCGTTAGCTGTCACGATGATAGCTGGAGGCGTGAGATGACGCTGAACAGCATTCTGTGTAGAATACTGACGCACGAGCTCAGGATCATTATGTCCCTCTTCACCCAAGAAGTTGATGCATGACCACTTGTGAGACACACGTTCATCCATCGAGATAACGGGATAGAACAAGATCGTAAAGTCTGGTCGCACATCAAAGTCAGAAAGCGTAGAGATCACAGAAGACAGATGACCGCCAGCAGAGAAGCCCATGATTCCTACATCGTGAGGATTGATGCCCCATACGGCAGCTGAATCACGAACGATGCGGATACCCTTCTGAACATCACCTATCGGCAGAGAGCGATCGCCATTCGGCAACCGATAGTTCACCACGAAATAGGCAATACCCTGCTTGTTGAGCCAGTCGGAAGCGAGATAGCCCTCATGTCCATTAGAGAGTACAGAGTAACCACCTCCAGGTACACCTACAATAGCTCTTCCTGATGGCGTCACAGGAAGGAAGCACACCATCTGTGCCTTCCCGTCGTCAGTCAGATTGAGGGTAAATTTCCTCGCAGTCACTTCCGAGTTCACAGACTCGGCTACCTGTGGCCATTGTGCCTGAGCCGTTAATCCCAGCAGCAACAGGCCGATAAACATCAATCTCTTCATAGTTGCTCGTTAGTTAAAATTATGTGTTAGCTAAGTTTGTGAATCACCAGACCGGAACGAAGCTTTGGCTCGAACCAAGTAGCCTTAGGCGGCATGATCTTTCCGCTATCGGCAATGTCCATAATCTGTTGCATAGAAACGGGATAGAGTGCTAAGGCAGCACGCATCTCTCCTGAATCGACACGACGCTTGAGTTCGCCCAAACCACGCAGACCACCAACAAAGTCGATGCGCTGTGAAGAACGGAGATCACCAATATTCAAGATCTCATCAAGAATCAGACGACTGGAGATATCTACATCAAGCACACCAATAGGATCGCTGTTGTCGTAAGTTCCCTCCTTAGCCTTCAGACTGAACCAATGCTGATCGAGATAGAGTGAAAACTCATGAAGCTGCTGGGGCTTGTAGATCTCAGTGCCTTTATCCTCAACGATGAAGTTTACCTGAAGGGCTGCAAGGAACTCCTCAGGACTCATACCGTTGAGATCCTTCACCACACGGTTGTAGTCGAGAATGGTCAACTGTGAAGCCTGGAAGCAAACAGCCATGAAGAAGTTGTACTCTTCGTCGCCCTTATGGTTGGGATTCTGCTTCTGCTTTTCCGCACCTACGAGCGCTGCAGCAGCAGAACGATGATGACCGTCGGCAATATACATAGACGGCATCTTGGCAAACTCATCGGTGATGGTTTGCATATCGGCTGCATCAGAGATCACCCAGAACTGATGACGGAAGCCATCGATGGGAGCAATGAAATCGTATTCAGGTTTCGTAGCAGCATAACGCATGATCAGTGCATTGAGCACGCTGTTGTCGGGATAAGCGAAGAACACGGGCTCGATGTTGGCATTGTTCACACGAACATGCTTCATACGATCCTCCTCCTTATCGCGACGCGTGAGCTCATGCTTCTTGATGCGACCAGCCATATAGTCATCTGTATGAGCACATACCACAAGACCATATTGAGTCTTGCCGTTCATCGTTTGTGCATAGATATAATAATGATCCTGTGAATCCTGTATCAGCCAACCCTTATCCTGGAACTTCTGGAAGTTCTCAGCAGCTTTCTCATACACACGAGGATCATACTCTGATGTCCCAACAGGGAAATCAATTTCCGGCTTGATGATATGGTAGAGGCTCATCTCGTTGTCGCCAGCCTCAGCCCTTGCCTCTTCACTATCGAGCACATCGTAAGGACGGCTCTCTACTTTCTCCACCAAGTCTCTTGGCGGACGAATTCCTTTAAACGGTTTAACTATTGCCATTTTATAAATACTCTTTAATCTTAGAAATCATATCAGCATATTCTGCATCCGTCAGATACACCTTGCCCGGATTCATCTGGAACGTGCCACCATAGTCAGGCCCATCAACATACTTCGGAGCCAGATGGAAATGAAGATGTGAAAGCTTGTCACTATAGGCGCCATAGTTGATCTTCTCCGGATTGAAGGCCTTCTGCATAGCACGGGTCACACGAACCACATCAGCCATAAAGGCATTGCGGTCTTCATCTGAAAGCTCATTCAGATCGTTCACATGATCCTTATAAGCCACAAGGCATCGGCCGTGATAAGTCTGCTCTTTAAAAAGGAAAGCACGAGATACTGACAGTTCACATATCTCAATCATCAGATCGTGAAGGGTCTGATTGTTGGTGCAGTATAGGCACTGCTTGGGATCACTTTGCATAATACTTGGTTTTAAAGTTTCTTATATATAATTAGGTGCAAAATTAAGCAAATTCTTCCGATTCTCAAAATCTTTCTGATATAATTTGCTCAGCTCAGAAATAAATTGTACTTTTGCAACTAAATGGAAACTGAAAACTTTAAGATATGAAGAAAGTATTGTTATTTGTTTGCACCCTGTTGATGTCTTCTACGTCATGGGCTGCAAGTTTTGAGAATGCCAAAGATGCTGTCACGAACATGGGGGTGGGCTGGAACTTGGGTAATACCCTTGATGCCAATGATGCATCCAAGACATGGAAAACAACGGCAGAACACGAAACCTGCTGGGGACAGCCAGTCACGAAACCAGAATTAATCAAGATGATGAAGGAGGCTGGCTTTGGAACCATCCGTGTCCCAGTAACCTGGTATCAGGAGATGGATGCGAACGGAAAGGTTAACGATGCCTGGATGAAACGTGTAAAAGAAGTGGTTGACTATGTCATCGACAACGACATGTATTGTATCCTGAATGTGCATCACGATACTGGTGCTGACAGCAATACCTTCAAGTCGTGGCTTAAGGCATCTGGCAATAGCTTCAAAGCCAACCAAGAGAAATACGAATATCTGTGGAAACAGATTGCCGAGACATTCAAGGACTATGATCAGAAGCTGATTTTCGAAGCATACAACGAGATGCTGGATGAGAAGAGCACCTGGAACGAGCCCGTTAATAAGACGGATGGCTATAAGGCTATCAATGACTATGCCAAGAGTTTCGTTACAACTGTTCGTAATACAGGCGGCAATAATAAGGACCGTAACCTGATCGTTAACACCTATTCTGCCAGTAGCACTCCTGACGCCATGAAAAATCTGGATAAGCCCGAAGAGAGCAATCATATCATATTCCAGATTCACAGCTATCCTAACTGGCAGAGTAAAAGTAATGCCAAAAATGAAATCCAACCTGCTGAACAGGGCGCCTGTGATCATTGGAGAATATGCCACTTTTACCACATGGCCTTCCAATATTGACTATTACAGTACTGATCGCGAAGTTGCACTCTATGCGATGGACTATTTAATCAAGGAGACAAAGAATGCTGGTATCGCCACCTGCTACTGGATGGGAATGTCAGATGGTGCAAACCGTACTCTACCCGTTTTCCATCAGGCAGATCTTGCCCAGACGCTCATCAAAGCCTACTATGGCAGTACCGACGGGTATAAATATCCCACAATCGATGATTTTGATATTGTGTATGATATCACCTATAATGACCAATGGAGTGAGCTTTTCCTCTATGGCAATTGGGCAGATAATGTACCCACCCTCAGTTTGAGCGAATATAAGGGTATTCGTGTTGAAATGGATGATGACTATTCGAGCACGTTACAGATCAAAACCTATAGTGACAAAAGCGGTGAAACTTTTAAAGAAGCCAATATGAATCTGACAGCCGGCTCAAAAACCACCACCATAGACTTCGACGCTTCTGAAGTTGGCTCCAAGATCTATCGCATCACTCTCCAAGCTGTGGATAGCAATAAGAAAGCCAAACTCATCAAGGTAACACTAATCAAAACTGATGGTACAGAAGTGCCAGGAGTTATCGAGGCAGCTTGGGGTTGTACTTACGAAATGGAGGCAACACCGAAGCCTTCTGGCATCCGTTCTATCCCCATGAATATAGTTAAAGGTGATGGCGCCATCTATAATCTCAGTGGACAGCGTGTCCAGAAACCTCAGAAAGGTCTCTATATCCAAGACGGTAAAGTTTACGTAGCCAAATAAAAGAAAGCCTCCCGATTGGGAGGCTTTTCTCTTTTATTCAACTATTATAATTTTCTGGCTTACTTGTTCACCTGGAACTTCGTATCACCATCCTTAAAGAAGGCATTGATCTGCTTGGCAGCAGCGATACCGGCATTGATGTTGGCCTCAGCTGTCTGAGCACCCATCTTCTTCGGTGTTGAGAAGTAACGACCCTCGAACTTCAGGAACTCATCGTTGGCATCGGGCATGATGTCGGTCACGAACTTCAGATCCTCACGATCAGTCATCAGCTTAATCAGCTCAGGCTCATTGATCACTTCCTTACGGGCTGTATTCACGAGGACACCACCCTTCTTCAACTTACAAACCAATGCATAGTTGATGCTCTGCTTGGTCTCAGGCGTAGCTGGGATATGCAATGAAACAACATCACACATCTCGAAGAGTGCATCCTGACAACATACTGCATGAACGCCAGCCTTCTCGATCACCTCTGCAGGACAGAATGCATCGTAAGCATAAACCTCCATACCAAAGCCCTTTGCAATGCGAGCCACATTACGACCTACATTACCGAAAGCCAAGATACCCAGTTTCTTGCCCAGCAGCTCTGAACCGCTCTTACCATTATAGAAACCACGAACAGCCATCACCAGCAGACCGAATACGAGCTCTGCTACAGCATTAGCGTTCTGACCTGGGGTATTCTCAGCAACTACGTTGTGAGCAGTAGCAGCAGCGAGGTCGATATTATCGTAACCTGCACCTGCACGAACCACAATCTTCAACTGCTTGGCAGCATCGAGCACCTCAGCATCCACCTTATCCGAACGGATAATCATAGCGTCGGCATCCTTCACTGCATCCAGCAACTGAGCTTTCTCTGTATATTTCTCGAGCAGCACGAGCTCATTGCCTGCTCCCTCAATCTCTGCCTTGATACCATTCACAGCGGCAGCTGCGAAAGGTTTCTCTGTTGCAACTAATACTTTCATATACCTAATTATATATTAATGATTAGCCTCAAATTCCTTCATGCAAGCTACGAGTGCATTGCAACCCTCGATGGTCTGAGCGTTATAGCAAGAAGCACGGAAACCACCAACTGAACGGTGACCCTTCACACCAACCATACCCTTAGATACAGCGAAGTCGAGGAAGTCCTTCTCCAACTCCTTGTACTCAGGAGCCATCACAAAGCAGAGGTTCATCAGTGAACGATCCTCTTCCTTAGCGGTACCTACGAAGCACTTGTTGCGATCGATCTCACCATAGACGATCTCTGCACGCTGCTTAGCCAGCTTATCCATAGCCTCTACGCCACCGTTCTTCTTGATCCAACGAAGGGTCTCAAGAGCACTGTAGATGGGAACTACAGGAGGTGTATTGAACATAGAACCCTTATCTACGTGTGTGCGATAGTCGAGCATCGTAGGAATCTCACGAGGCGCTTTACCCAATTTCTCGTCCTTCAGGATGATGATAGTCACACCAGCCATAGCAAGGTTCTTCTGAGCACCAGCATAGATAGCATCATACTTAGCCACATCGATAGGACGGCTGAAGATATCTGATGACATATCGGCAATCAGAGGAACATTTACATCAAGGTCCTTGCGAATCTCTGTACCGTAAATCGTGTTATTAGTGGTGATGTGCAGATAGTCTGCATCTGCAGGAACTGTCCAATCCTTCGGGATGAAGGTGTAGTTGGCATCGGCTGAAGAAGCCACCTCTACTACCTCACCAAAAAGCTTTGCTTCCTTCATAGCTTTCTTGGCCCAAACACCAGTGTTCAGGTAAGCAGCCTTCTTGATCAGGAAGTTGTAAGGGATCATGCAGAACTCGAGACTGGCACCACCACCAAGGAAGATCACTGAGTAACCCTCGGGAACATCGAGCAGCTCCTTTACCAGAGCGACTGCCTCATCTACTACGGGCTGGAAATCTTTTGCACGGTGGCTGATCTCCATCAGAGAAAGACCAGAACCATTGAAATCAAGACACTGTTGAGCGGTCTTCTCAATCACCTCACGGGGAAGCATAGAGGGAAAAAAACGCTGCGAAATTACACTTTTTATTTTAATTGACCAAATATTTGAGCAGAAATTCACTAAAATAAAGCATTTTCTTTCATTTTGTCAACTCTGCATGTCAGTTCCTTAACAACTTTGCTGCAAATTTACAAAGAATCTCCGATATACACAAACCTTTAGCCAAGTTTAACGCAGACATTTTCTCACCTTTGTTTGGGCAGTTGGATGAAAATGCGTAAATTTGCATCATGAAACAATATGCATGATGAAAATGAAGCACGAAATAATCATCTCTATCGCCTCGAACGAGAACCAAGAGGCCAATCTGGCAAAGGCAAGGGAATTGTTGAAGACAATCATTCCGGAGCTGACATTTACCCATGAGTTGTGGACAGAACCTGTCAACACAACAAGGAAAAGTATGTATCTGAACCAGCTTTGTAAAGGCGTGACAGAACTAGGGCCAAATCTACTCAGCGAAGTATTGAAGGAGACAGAAATGCGACTGGGGCGCAGACATAATGAAGACGGAATTGTGGTCATTGACCTCGATCTTCTGCAATATGATAAAGAGCGCTTTCATATCAAAGACTGGGAACGTAACTATGTAAAGGATTTGATGAAAGAATTATGAGAAAAGTTTTGGTTATCAGCTGTTTATTGTTTTTAAATCAGCTATCTTTTGCGCAATCTTTTGAGGATTATTTTGATGATCGCACCTTGCGACTTGACTATTCGTTTGCAGGCGACAATGAGCAGTCGAACATCTATGTTGATGAGCTCGTCGCCCTACCTCATTGGTATGGGAAGCGTCATTATCTTAACGAGGTGCTTTTGAGAGGCAATGGTCAGATTATCGTGCGACCTCACGCCAAGCAAGAAATCATCTACCGCCATTCCTTCTCAACGCTTTTCCAGGAATGGTTGGCAACAGAGGAAGCCAAGCATACCAAGAAGTCGTTCGAAAACGTCTTTCTTGTACCATTCCCAAAAGACACAGTAGATATCACTGTGGAGCTTTATGATTATCACAATGAAACAACTGTTTCCATGACTCATACTGTTGTTCCCACAGATATTCTGATCCGTAAGGCAGGGGAACGAGATGTGACACCTTATGAGGTATTGCATCAAGCAGCAGACACCTCTCGATGCATACATATTGCCTTTGTAGCAGAGGGCTATACAACCGGAGAGATGGATCACTATCTGGATGATTGTAAAAAAGCGATTGGTTCACTTTTCAATCATGAGCCATTCAAGTCTTTGCAAGACCGATTCAACATCATTGCCCTTAAGTCGGTATCAGAAGATTCAGGCACCAGTGAACCCTCGAAGGGAATCTGGAAACATACAGCCCTCGGCTCACACTTCGATACCTTTTATAGCGATCGCTATCTGACCACATTACATCTTAAACAGTTACACAATCTCCTGGCTGGTACACCTTATGAACATATTATTATCCTCGTCAATACAGAGCACTATGGTGGAGGCGGTATCTATAACTCCTATAACCTCTGCTATACTGGAGGGAAACATTTCTTGCCTGTTGTGGTGCATGAGTTTGGTCATTCCTTTGGAGGTCTGGGCGATGAGTATGCTTACGGCGACAATGATCCGATGTATTTTGCCGATACAGAACCCTGGGAGCCAAACCTGACTACTAAATGCGATTTCAGCATGAAGTGGGAGAATTTGGTGAAAGAAGGTAAGGCGGGGCTCATTGAAGGCGGCGGCTATCTGATTCATGGTGTATGGCGGGGATTTGAAAATTGTCGTATGCGCACTAACGAAGAGCCAGAGTTCTGTCTCGTCTGTCGTCAGGCTCTCTGCCGTCTTATTGATTTCTATACTCAAACAAGCGCAAAGGAATGATATAAGAAATAACATCCCTCTCCGACCCTCGCTTGGCTGTTTTCGCCTCACTCACTGAAGCACAGCTGCGTAATCGTCTGGATCCGACACGTGGTATCTTCATTGCGGAAAGTCCAAAGGTGATTCGTGTAGCGATGCAGGCAGGCTATGAACCTCAGGCACTATTATGTGAGCGCAAGCATATCACGGGTGATGCTGCAGATATTATTGCCAAATGTGGGGATATTCCTATATATACAGGTGAACGTGAACTGTTGGCTCAGCTCACAGGCTACACCTTGACAAGAGGTGTGCTATGTGCGATGCATCGTCGCCCGGAACCTTCCGTTGCAGAGGTTGTCGGTCAGGCACGAAGAATTGTAGTCATCGATGGTGTTGTGGATACTACGAACATCGGTGCAATCTTCCGTTCTGCTGCAGCCTTAGGCATCGATGCTGTTCTGCTTACAAGAAACGCTTGTGATCCTTTGAACCGCAGGGCTGTGCGCGTTTCAATGGGTAGTGTTTTTCTCGTTCCATGGACTTGGCTCGACGATTACAAGACGCTTCACGATCTGGGGTTCAAAACTGCCGCTATGGCATTAACCGACAATTCTATCGCTCTTGACGATCAACGCCTTAAAGCTATAGAGAAACTTGCTATCATTATGGGAACAGAAGGTGACGGTCTGCCCGCTCAAACCATCAGTGATGCAGACTATGTCATCCGCATTCCAATGTCACACCAAGTAGATTCACTGAATGTTGCTGCTGCAGCTTCGGTAGCCTTCTGGGAATTAGCTCGCAAATAAAGATCAGAAAAGCTTAGCTATTATAAGTCATTGATTGTATCTGCATAAATGGCAGTAGCCTCCGGGCCTCGTTCATCATCAGTCATATCAATCTTCGGATGTATCTCCAGAGGTTCCAAATTGATACCTACACGATTCAGGTTCTGGTTGGTGTATGTGAGCTGGGCTCCGAACAGACAGATAGTCCATGAGAACTGTACCCAAAGCATAAACAAAGGCAGAGCTGCAAATGATCCATAGATGGCGTTGTAACCTGTCACCCAGATCTGCGCATGGATATAGACCAACTGTAAAATCTGCATCGCGAAACCCGCTAAAATACCAGGTGCAATGGCACACGACAACTTGACTTTAGTATTCGGCATATAAACATAGAGCACCACAAACAACACCGAAAGAAGAATAAAAGGTGAGAAATCAAGCAGTTTACTTACCGCAGGTCCCAACAGGATAAAATCCTCCACCTTATCAGCAATGGTTGCCATAAAGATGGAAAGACCCGTTGACACAATAATAATGATGGGGAAAAGCAGAAACATCGCCAGATAGTTTGTCAGAGAACGCATGATCGGGCGCGTGTTGCTGACCTGCCAGATCTGATTGAATGTCTCCTCAATATTACTCAACAGCATCAAGACGGTATAAAGCATGAAGATCAAACCGATACCAAGGAAGACACCACTACGAATATGCACTAGGTAACTGTTCACAAATCCCACAATAACAGCAGCCGCCTCTGGCTGTGACGACAGTGTATTTAGGAACCACATTTCAATGTATTTACTATATCCGAATCCTCTGGAAATGGCAAACACCACAGCCAAGACGGGGACCAGAGCTAACAGTGAAGAATATGTCAAAGCGGCAGCCTCAGCCATTACCCGCTTCTCAGTAAAGAAACGGACTGTCAGAATCATCTTCCGCACCACCTGTTTGATTAAAGCTCCACTAACCACACTCAATATCAATTAAAAGAAAGCACTGTCCCTATAAGCCGGGTTCTGTACCACCCGAGGTGGCGTCTGTCATTTATCTAGTCTATGAGTCACCCCATAGCTCAAGCGTTCTACCCTCCATCGTAAATCGAGCGGGCAACCCTCAGACGACGGTTTACGCGAACTTGCAGCCCCCAGCAGACACAGCCCGATGATCACCCACCGGCTGGTGGTCTCTTACACCACCTTCTCACCCTACTTTCAGAAGTGGGGTACCCTATGCTGCCCGGACTTTCCTCTCGTACCAAGATGGCACCAGCGGCAGACCGTGACAGTGCTTTCGGTTGCAAAGTTAAACTATTTATTTGGAAAATCGAAAATAAAAGTCAGAAAAAGTGGGTATAATTAAATATTTGCAACTAAAACAAACCAAAAACCTTAATTTTGTCAGTAATTTAAGATTTAAACTGTTAATCGCAAATGCCCGTTAAGCATCTGACCACAATTGTTAAATTGGGACAAATATTCACGACATTTTGTCAGTAAACCAATTTTTGCCCCTATCTTTGCACCATCAAATTGTGTGTGAATTAATGCAGCCTAGCTGCCAATGTTGAATTAAATACATTATATAAAATGAATAAGAATATGAAAAAGATTGTAAATGTAGCAACACCAGCCGTATGCGTTGTTGCTTTAGTTCTTTCTGTAGCTGCCATCACAAACACAAAGGCTGCTACAGCTCCTGCTCCCGTCGTAGCTTCAGCTCCTGCCGGACAACCTGTCGATCTAACTTATGCTGCAGAGAAGGCACTCCCATCAGTAGTGTATATTAAATCTGTGCAGAACTCAAAGATCCAAACTGTTGAATACAACGATCCATTCGAGGATTTCTTCTCAGATCCCTTTGGTGGATTCTTTGGCCGCGGGCAAGGAAATAACGGCAAGCGCCAACGTCAGGTACAGACTCCTAAGCGTGCAGCAGCAGGTTCAGGTGTCATCATCTCTGCCGACGGTTATATTGTCACCAACAACCACGTTGTAGATGGTGCTGACGAATTGACAGTAAGTTTGACAGACAATAAAGAATATTCTGCACGTGTAATCGGTGCCGATAAAACAACCGACCTTGCACTCATCAAGATTGACGGCAAAAATCTGCCTGCCATCACCATTGCTAATAGCGATGATGTTCGTGTCGGTGAATGGGTCCTCGCCGTAGGTAATCCTCTCGGACTAAACAACACAGTCACCGCAGGTATCATTTCAGCCAAAGCCCGTACACTTGGTGCCAATGGCGTAGAATCGTTTATCCAGACCGATGCTGCCATCAATCAGGGTAACTCTGGTGGTGCACTTGTCAACACACGCGGCGAGCTCGTAGGTATCAATGCAATGTTGTATTCTCAGACTGGTTCAAATATCGGTTACGGTTTTGCCATCCCCACCACTATTATGAATAAGGTGGTAGATGATCTCAAGCAGTTTGGTAATGTGCAGCGTGCCATGATCGGTATTCAGGGTACAGACGTTAAGAACTTCGTTGATGCTGAGAAAGAGAAAGATAAGGAAGTTGATCTCGGTACGATGGAAGGTATCTATGTGGCTAAGGTTGTTGAAGATGGTGCAGCTGAGGCAGCTGGTCTGAAGGAAGGTGATGTGATTACCGCAGTCGATGGTCAGAAAGTCACCAAGTTCGGTGAGCTTCAGGGTATTCTTGCCAAGAAGCGTCCTGGCGATAAGGTTAGCCTGACCTATCTGCGCAACAAAAAGAGTCACACTGTAAGTGCTACACTGAAGAATGAGCAAGGTAACACAAAGGTGGTAAAGAATGCCGACCTTGATGTATTGGGTGGTAGTTTCCGCGCCATCACAGATGCCCAGAAGGAGCAGCTCAATATCGGTTATGGTCTTGAAGTGATGAAGATAAGTGGTGGAAAACTGAAGGATGCTGGTGTACCTAAGGGATTCGTCATCCAGAAGGTTAATGATCAGAGTATCAAGACAATTGACGATCTTCAGAATGTAGTCAAGGAAGCATCTACCAGTAAGGAGCCTGTACTCTATATTCAGGGTATTTATCCGACTGGCAAGAAAGGCTATTTCGCAGTACCTTTGCAGAACGAATAAACGAAAAATCATGAAAAAAGCCACGAAGATGCAAATTCGTGGCTTTTTTTTTGGTTGTTTCAAGAAAATGTTCTACTTTTGCAGTCAAGCTAAAAAAACGGAACTATCATGAGACAACTTAAAATCACTAAATCTATCACCAACCGTGAGAGCGCCTCCCTTGAAAAATATCTTCAAGAGATAGGTAAGGAGGAAATGCTAACGGCTGAGGAAGAAGTTGAACTCGCACAGCTCATTAAGGCCGGTGACCAAAAAGCGTTGGAAAGGCTCACACGAGCCAACCTCCGTTTTGTAGTATCTGTAGCTAAGCAGTATCAGAATCAGGGTATCACCCTGAGCGATCTCATCAACGAAGGTAATCTGGGGCTGCTTAAGGCTGCAGAGCGTTTCGATGAGACACGCGGATTTAAGTTTATCTCCTATGCTGTATGGTGGATCCGTCAGAGTATCCTGCAAGCTATCTCAGAACAGAGCCGTATTGTAAGGCTCCCGCTCAACCAAGTAGGTTCCGTCAACAAGATTAATCGTGAGATTAGCAAGTTTGAACAGGTTAATGAGCGTCGTCCTTCAGTGGATGAGATAGCGGATAATATAGACTTGCCACAGGATAAGATTGACGAGGCCATGAATATCAGTGGGCGTCATGTATCCGTAGATGCACCTTTTTCTGGTGATGAGGATAGTAATCTGCTCGATGTTCTGATCAACGATGACAATCCCACAACAGATATGTCCCTCGTTGAAGAGTCTCTCAAATCGGAGATACAAGAGGCACTTAATGTGCTTAACGAACGTGAGCGGAGTATCATCAAGGCCTCTTATGGTATTAACGAGGCAGAGCTTACGCTTGAGGAGATTGGTGAGAAATACGGACTTTCGCGCGAACGCGTTCGTCAGATCAAGGAGAAAGCTATCCGCAAGCTCCGAACAAGTACAAAGAATAAAATATTAAAAACGTATTTAGGATAAATGAAATTCATTAGACACATTTCCCTTGCTGCAGTACTGATAGCAGCTTTGGCTTACGTGCCCTCTTTAGCCCAAAATCGTGTAGTGCCCAAAGCATACATGTTTGGATTTGTCGCTTCATTTAATGACTCCATCATTTTCTTCACAGATATTCAGGAAGTTGATAGTGTATGGTTGATGCCCAAGAAGAAAATACTTGCAGGCCGCAGTAATTACTCATATCAACTGCGTAATTTCTGTGCCGATGCTCTTGGTTTAAAGAATCGCACAGTTGTGGTAGTATCCTCTCTCAATCGTAAAGATATTGAGAAGAAATATGCCAAGATGAAAAAAGACTATATTGTAAAGTATGCCGGCAAATACGATGTTCACTACATTGACGCAACAGAATTCCGTTTCACCCCAGTAAATATGGAAAATAGTAAAAAATGAAAAAGTTTATATTCGTCATCTTGTTTTTATTAGCGCTGGGTGTAGTACTTGTGGCAACATGTCCTGATCGTACAGCTCATCGCGAAGCCATTAAAGGTATTATTTCCGAAGTTGTTAACTCTGAAATGAATAAGAATCCTCTTGGCAGTACAGAGATTATTTCCATTGGTACAGTCTTCACCATGGATCTTGTAGATGCCTATCTCAAATCAAATCTGATGATTAAGGATCACACTTTATTCAACATCGGGTATGTTACCTATAAAGACGACTTTAAAGTTGTTTCTTTCGGCATTCTCAATCATGTCTTCACCATCGACGAAGAAACGGCAAGACAGCTGATAAAAGAAAAGATGGCTATTCCATTTAAATAAGTATATTCGAATAGAAAGAAAAAGGGAACCTTCTCAGGCTCCCTTTTTTTGAACCATTCGCATTACAAATAAAACGTTTTGTATTGCGCATGGAGTTCGAATAGTACTTATCTCGCGATAAATAAGATCCATTAATTAACCTTAATAATCTAATACCATGAAAAACACGATGCAAATTTAGGGATTTTTTCCAAAAACTGCACATTTGTTATCACATTAGATTCTATTATTAACTTTATTTAAATGTTCATCGTCCCATTTAAGAATCGTTTGCAACTTCATACCATCTATCCGCTGCTGTTGGATTTCGTTTAGCGGTGGATCGGGAATCGGATGCCAATCGATTGTGAAATAGTGGACCATCGTCTCACCATATACAGAATCAGCCAAGAAAGTCTCTCCCACTACAATCACCTGATGCACACTGTCAAGTGGTTCTGGCAACGTAAGCAAAAGAATATCAACTCGCATTGCAGGACTCACCTGCAGGGAAAGGCTGTCATCAGTGAGGACTGTCATCAGACTTGTACCACCTAAACGATTCTTTACCTCCGCCTTCATTCCAGCATCGTGGAAATCGAGGAAATCGAGGCGATTATTCTGTGTGAGTGTAGGCAATAATGAGTCTGGCATCTGGCGGAAAGCATCACGTATGGTAATGCTTTCGCCAGCTTTTACAGTCAGACTTAAAGCCAAACAGAGGGTTATGACAGCAAGTCTCATCCGCGTGAGGGTCTAAGGTCTTTCACACGTACAGCCTTACCATCAGAGACAGGCAGACTACCCTTCTTGACAAGTTTGACAACAGGTGTAAGAAGAATTTCTTCCTTCAATGCCCGCGTGATATTCTTCGTCATCTTCTGAATCTCAGGATAGATATCAGTCTCCAATCCTTCGAGTTCAACCTCGACAGTCATTACGTCAACATCATCGATGGTCTCAAGAGTGATAAGATAGTTACTACCTAATCCCGGATACTGTACCAGAATCTTCTCTACCTGCATCGGGAATACATTCACACCCTTGATGATGAACATATCATCAGTACGTCCCTTGATACGATCAATACGACGATGCGTACGTCCACACTTGCACTCACCGGGGATAATACGTGTCAAATCACGCGTACGATATCTTAATATAGGCATCATGGTACGGTCGAGTGTGGTGAGCACCATCTCTCCCATCTCACCATCAGGAACAGGCTCCAGTGTGTCAGGATCAACTATCTCAACGATATAATTATCTTCCCAGAGATGCATACCATCCTGATACTTACACTCAAAAGCTACACCAGGACCATTCATCTCTGTCATTCCAAATGAGTTATAGGCTTTCACACCCAACATCTTTTCAATTCGGCGACGCTGTTCCTCTGTATGAGGCTCTGCTCCGATAAAGAGTGTATGAAGTTTTGTATTCTTAATGTCAATACCCTCTTCTTTAATCACCTCAGCCAAACGGATAGCGTAAGAAGGAATTGCATGCAGACAGGTGGTACCGAAATCCGTGATAAATTTGATTTGACGCTTAGTGAAACCAGAGCCGGCAGGTAAGGTCATACAACCAAGCCACTCAGCACCATATTGGAATCCAAGACCACCCGTAAACATACCATAACCGCTGGAATTCTGGAAGACATCTTCCTTACGGCACCCCACCATATACATGTTACGGGCAATCATATTAGCCCATGAACAGATGTCATGCTCAGAATAGACCACCACCGTTGGTTGGCCAGTGGTACCACTTGAGGAATGCAGACGAACCGCCTCATTCATATTACCTCCTACCAATCCAAAAGGATAACTTGAACGAAGATCAGCCTTAGTGGTAAAGGGAATCTTACGAATGTCCTCAGGCGTGTTGATGGAATCTGCCGTAATACCTAACTCGCCTAAGCGCTTCTTGTAAAACGGTGAATTCAGACAAACATTGATTGTCTCCTTCAATTTTTTAACTTGCAACTGTCTGAGCTGCTCACGTGGCATTTTTTCAATTTCCGGCTGCCAACACTCACCGTCAGGCTTAATAGTTGCCAAAATTTTCTCGTCAGTCATATTATTATATTATTATGTTGTTATTTTATCTTTGTTTTGCAAGATGCATCATCATTACTGCAGCAAGACCAGCTGTCTCAGTGCGCAGGCGACTACGTCCAAGATCCACAGAGACAAATCCTGCATCAACAGCCTGACGAACCTCCTCGATGGAGAAGTCACCCTCAGGTCCCACCAACACCAAGGCATCGTCACTATTCTGCTGGCTCAGTTGATCGAAAAGATTCACACGGGGGATCTCATCATAACAATGGGCAATATAGCGTGGTCCTTCCATATGGGCGGCAATAAATTTCTTGAAATTCATCATCTCATGAAGTTCGGGTTTCCAGGCCTTACGACTCTGTTTAACAGCAGAAACCACAATCTTTTCAAGACGCGGAAGCTTAAGCAACTTTCGCTCAGAGAATGCACAATTCAGGAACGACACTTCGTCAATACCCACTTCTGTTGCCTTTTCAAGCATCCATTCGATACGATCAAGCATCTTCGTGGGTGCGATGGCTAAATGCAGACGCCCATGCCACTGAGGTTCCTGAGGCAAAGTTTCAAGAATCTCATAGTAACAATTACGCGTAGCAGCAATCGTCACCTGTGCCCGATAAAAGCAACCTTCACCATCCATCAGAAAGAGTTCATCGCCACCTTTCAGTCTGAGCACACGCATCGCATGCATCGCCTCTTCTTGTGGCAACTCCTGTTGATGAGCAGCATCAGGTACAAAAAAGTATCTTGTTTCTTTCATCTTTATATGAAGATTTTATTTCTTAGCCTCAGGATGGAAGATCAGAGCGAACGATACTGCCACCACAAGGGCAAAACCAGAGAAAACAAACCAACAGGTGGTCCAGTCTCCTTGCAGGTATCCATCTTGCCAACTGCAATAGTAGTTCACAATCTCTCCCGCAGCAAGTGTTCCTATCGTTGCACCTACACCATTGGTCATCATCATGAACAGTCCCTGGGCGGAGGCCTTTACAGATGGCTCACACTCCTGATCTACAAAGATACCACCTGAGACATTAAAGAAGTCGAACGCAACACCATAGACTATACACGACAATATAAACATAATCACACCAGGCATCGTGGGATTACCTATACCAAAGAAGCCGAATCTGAACACCCAGGCGAACATGGACATCATCATGACAATCTTGATACCATAACGCTTCAGGAAGAAAGGAATCATCAGGATACAAAGTGCTTCAGAGATTTGTGAGATAGATGTAAGCAACGTCGCATTATTGGCAGCAAACGATGTGGCTATAGCAGCATCGGCACTCCCTTTGAAACTCGTAATAAATGGTCCCGCATATCCGTTGGTTACCTGAAGACACATACCCAGAAGAGCAGAGAAGATAAAGAATAGTGCCATTTTCTTCGTCTTGAAGAGTTTAAAAGCATTCAGTCCAAAACTTTCGGCTAGGGAAACCCCATGTTTGGGCTCGAGTTTGCATTCAGGTAATGTGAAGCAGTATATACAAAGAACAAAACTCAGTATACCAGATACGAAGAACTGCATATATGTATATTGGAATTTATGGGCACTTTCAGCAAATGTGAGCGAGAAAGTACCATCTTCCCAACAAGCACAGTTCACAAACCACATCGTCAAGATGAAACCTACTGTGCCCAACACACGGATAGGTGGGAAATCATTTACCGTATCAAGTCCATTCTTCTTCAGAATAGTGAAAGCGGTGGTGTTCGACAGAGCAATGGTCGGCATATAGAATGCCACACTCAAGGTATAGAGCGTTATAAAGAGCGTCTTCGCTTCAAGCTCCTGTCCAAAACCAGCCTGTAAACCCAGCCACCAGCAACCCAGCATAAATCCACCTGCCAACAGATGGCAGAGACCTAAGGCACGCTGAGGCTGAATATACTTATCAGCAATGATACCCATTAGTGTGGGCATAAAGATTGAAACGATTCCCTGGATGGCATAAAACCAGGCAATATTATCACCAAGTCCTGCTACGCCGAGATAATTTCCCATACAGGTGAGGTAGGCTCCCCACACAGCAAACTCCAGGAAATTCATGATTGACAATCGTAGTTTCATATCGGTTTCTAGTTTTAATTAAACAATAATCTATTTCGACATATCATTGGGTACACTATCTTTCTTCTTACGAATACGCAACAGTTGTATGCGATCAAGGAAGAGCATACACACTTCATTATCCATTCTCTTTGTATCATGTCGGTTCATAATGATGTAACCACGCAACTCTTTGAGCGCATGATCCAATGAAGGGATACGGACAGAACCTATACCTGAGGTAGGAACAGCATAATTACGGGTTACAACACTGTCATTGTCATAAGTAAGAGCCAGATATACCTGTGCACTACGTATTCCACTCTGTACAAAGAAGGTAGTACCATAGGTAAAAAGGAAACTGTCACCTGCATGATAGCTGCTATCAGCCTTCTGCTTGAACTGATAAATATGGAACGGTGCTTGAGGATACAACAACAGATAGCGCTTTCCTTCCCACACATCAGTTGTATCACTCGTATGCAGATAGGTTGTAAACTGCTGAAGTTCACGTACTGACGTACCCTGTGCCAACGCATCTTCACCTAAACGATGCTGCACACTTTCGTAGATCTTAAAGAGTTCTTCCAGATGATTAAAATACCAAACCATTGACGAGTCGAAGTCCTCTTGAGTATATCCATGCTTCTTCAAAGCAAGTCTTCGATTATACTCCCGACTGTATTCCATCCCCTCTTCTGTCGGAGTGTACGACATGCCTTGAGCCAGATAATAGTCGTAAAGCACATCTTCCATTTTACCAGGCTGTATAACATGGCTAGGAACCTTTGGCTTACAAGCTGCAAGCAGCAGCAAAGTCAACGGCATGACAAGATAGCTTCTACTCCATTTCATGACCAATTGAACTAATCTCCCGTCGATAGAACAAAAGCAGCCACACTACACTCACACTAATACAGGCATCTGCAAAATTGAACACCGGACTAAAGAAAATGAAATGCTCACCACCTACAAAAGGCATCCATCTGGGCCAATCTGTCTCAATCAGTGGGAAATAGAACATATCCACCACTTTACCCATCAGAAAAGGTGCATAACCTGTACCGAAAGGAACAAAATAAGAGACATAATAAGGAGAGGACTCCGTGAACATCAAGCCATAGAACAGACAGTCAATCAGATTTCCAGCAGCTCCAGCCAACACAACCGACAGACAAATGATATA
This sequence comes from uncultured Prevotellaceae bacterium, assembly GCA_902784065.1. Classification (GTDB taxonomy): domain Bacteria; phylum Bacteroidota; class Bacteroidia; order Bacteroidales; family Bacteroidaceae; genus Prevotella. The sequence goes on from CACZTJ010000032.1 coordinate 53,283, forward strand.
GCCTGTGCGTGCATTCCGACGCACTTGCTGCCAGATATAATAGCTTAAGAGACCGATGGCAACAACACGGAATAACGACAAGATCAGCTTACTACCCAACTGCATGCCAAAGGCCATTCCCATATTCTCGATGAAGGTGATGTAGAACCAGTCGAACACATGAATGCTCTCGTGGAGAACCATCGTTGTCTTTACCCAGATCTTGATAACCTGGTCAATCAAGAGAATGGCAACCACCAAAATGATTGCCAGTCTGCCTTTGGTAATCAGCGAGTTTCTTGAAGTATTCACCGTTTATTCTGGTTCATCTTGGATTCAACGCTCAGCGTAGCATGAGGTACGGCACGCAGGCGCTCCTTGGGAATCAGTTTGCCCGTGATTCGATCGATACCGTAAGTCTTATTCTCAATACGTACAAGCGCTGCCTTCAAACCTTGAATGAATTTCTGCTGACGAGCTGCCATCGTAATCAGTTCTTCTTTGGTTTGGGTAGCACTACCCTCCTCCAAAGCCTTATACGTAGGCGATGTATCATCAACATCATTAGAATCTTGGTTCGTCAGCACGCGCATCATCTCATCATAATCGCGCTTAGCCAAAGCCAGTTTTTCGTTGATAATCTGACGGAACTCCTCGAGCTCTTCATCAGTGTAGCGTGTCTTTTCTGCCATAATTTTTAAGTTATTGTTATTGATTTTTATTGTTTCACTACCTTAATGTTCAACTTGAAATCATCGAACTCAATCTCTTGACCATCATTGGGTTGCACATTGATAATGTCTGCCAGAACCTGAGTCTTAATATACTCACCAAAACTCTCCACAGCCTTCTCAACATCGGCATTAGGTGAAAGTACCACAGCAATGCGATCAGTAATCTCCAGACCACTTTCCTTACGTATGTTCTGAATACGATTGATCAGTTCACGGGCCATACCTTCGTTCTTCAGTTCATCAGTAAGCTCAACTTCAAGGGCTACTGTGAGGTTACCCTCGTTGGCTACCAACCAACCAGGAATATCTTCGCTGATGATTTCAACATCTACAGCCTCAACCGTCAGAGCCTGACCCTCTACCTCGATAGCGATAGTGCCCTGCTGCTCTAGTTGTGCAATCTGCTCCTGACTCAAGGTATCCATAGCGGCAGCCACCCCCTTCATGAGCTTACCGAACTTCTTACCCATCGTACGGAAGTTACACTTCACCTTCTTTACCAGCACGCCGGCACCCTCTACAAAACGGAGTTCCTTCACATTCACCTCGTTCATAATCAGGTCCTTCACAGCCTCAATGTGCTTCTTCTGTTCAGCATCAACAGCTGGAATCATGATGGCCTGCAGCGGCTGACGCACCTTGATATTCACCTTTCTGCGAAGGGCGAGTACCATAGATGTAATCTTCTGGGCCATCTGCATACGGGCCTCGAGGTCCTTATCAATCTGCGACTCATCGGCTACAGGGAACTTATCCAGGTGTACTGAGTCGAGCTCGCCACCCAGATCCTTATACAGCTGATCGGCATAGAACGGTGCAAACGGAGCCAGCAGCTTAGCCACTGTCATCAGGCAAGTATAGAGTGTCTGATAAGCCGAGAGCTTATCCTCACTCATCTCCTTACCCCAGAAACGCTTGCGGTTCAAACGTACATACCAGTTCGACAAGTCATCATTCACAAATGCGTCGATCAGGCGTCCTGCACGTGTGGGATCATAGCCGTCAAGCTCTGACTCAACACCCTTGATCAGGGTGTTCAGACACGACAGAATCCAGCGGTCAATCTCAGGACGCTTCTCAAATGCCACCTGTGCTGCAGCGGGGTCGAAACCATCCACATTGGCATACAGTGCAAAGAAGCTATACGTATTATATAAGGTACCGAAGAACTTACGGCGCACTTCATCCACACCCTCGGGGTCGAACTTCAGGTTATCCCAAGGCTCTGAGTTGGTCATCATATACAGACGGACAGCATCTGAGCCAAACTTGTCAATCATATCAAATGGATTCACCACGTTACCAACGTGCTTCGACATCTTATTACCCTTGGCATCAAGCACGAGACCAGAAGAGATCACGTTCTTGAAGGCTACTGAGTCGAAAATCATGGTAGCAATAGCATGCAGTGTGAAAAACCAACCACGCGTCTGATCGACACCCTCGTTGATGAAATCACAGGGGAAGGCGATACCCTCATCTATCAAATCCTTATTCTCGAATGGGTAGTGGATCTGAGCGTAAGGCATTGAACCAGAGTCAAACCAAACATCAATCAGGTCGGTCTCGCGCTTCATGGGCTTACCGCTCTCTGATACCAGTACGATGTTGTCAACGTATGGACGATGCAGGTCGATCTTATCGTAGTTCTCCTTAGCCATATCACCAGGCACGAAACCATTATCCTTCAATGGGTTGCTCTGCATGAATCCTGCCTTGACGGCCTTCTCAATCTCATTATAGAGTTCCTCGACACTTCCGATACAGATCTCCTTGCCATCCTCATCGCGCCAGATAGGCAACGGAGTTCCCCAGAAACGTGAACGAGAGAGGTTCCAGTCGTTCAGGTTCTCTAGCCAGTTACCAAATCGGCCTGTACCTGTGCTCTCAGGCTGCCAGTTGATGGTCTTGTTCAGTTCGAACATACGGTCTTTCTTGGCTGTTGAGCGGATAAACCAAGAATCCAGAGGATAATAGAGTACGGGCTTATCTGTACGCCAGCAGTGAGGATAGTTGTGTACGTGCTTCTCAATCTTGAGTGCAGTACCCTCTTGCTTCATCTCCATACAGATCACAATGTTCAGGTCTTCAGCCTTTGAAGCAGCCTGCTCATCGTACTTGCCATCCTTATTGAACTCAGGTGCATAGGCGTTCTTTACATAGTCGCCTGCATGGTGACCATATCCTACCTTATCAACACACTTTGCAACGAAATTGTCGTCGAGCTCATCCATCACATAGTACTTACCCTGCAGGTCAACCATCGGACGGGTTTCACCTTTCTTATTTATAAGGAAGAGACTTGGGACATGGGCATCCTTAGCCACCTTGGCATCGTCAGCACCGAAGGTAGGAGCGATATGCACGATACCAGCACCATCCTCAGTGGTCACATAATCACCAGGGATCACGCGGAAAGCTTCGCTCTCCATCTCCACAAACTGATCTTTACCATTCTCACCCATGAACACCTTCTCTGGATGAGCAGCAGCATAGGCCTTCACATAATCTGCAGCATTCTGGTCGAGCTTAGCAGAAGGCTTCACCCAAGACATCAGCTGCTGATACTTCAGGCCAACCAAATCCTCACCTGTATAGTGACCTACGATGCGATATGGCACAAACTTCTCACCCTTATTGTATTCAGGCATCTCGTCACCATCGGTGATATTACCCTCTGGTGCAAGATAAGCGTTCAGACGACTCTCAGCCAAAATGATAGTGATCTTCTCACCATTATAGCTGTTATAGGTCTCCACAGCTACATAGTCGATCTTCGGACCTACGCAAAGTGCTGTGTTTGAAGGTAGCGTCCAAGGTGTGGTAGTCCAAGCCACAAAGTATGGCGTACCCCACTTCGTCCACTCTTCTTTAGGATTCAGCGCCTTAAACAGAGCAGTCACAGTCGTATCCTTTACATCACGATAACAACCAGGCTGGTTCAACTCATGAGAACTCAGGCCGGTTCCTGCAGCGGGAGAATACGGCTGGATGGTATAGCCTTTATAGAGCAATCCTTTCTTGTAGAACTGCTGAAGCAACCACCACAAGGTCTCGATATACTTATTATCGTAAGTGATATAAGGGTTGTCGAGATCTACAAAGTAACCCATCTTCTCCGTAAGTTCGCGCCACTCCTGTGTGAACATCATCACATTCTCACGGCACTTCTTATTATAATCCTCTGTAGAGATGTACTTCTCTGAAGCCTTATTGTCAATATCAGCCTTGGTGATACCCAGTTCTTTCTCGACACCCAGTTCTACGGGCAGACCATGGGTATCCCAACCAGCCTTACGCTTTACTTGATAACCCTTCATGGTCTTATAACGGTTGAATGTATCCTTGATGGTACGAGCCAGCACGTGGTGAATACCAGGATGACCGTTAGCAGAGGGAGGTCCCTCGAAGAATACAAACTGCGGGCATCCCTCGCGCTCATCTACTGAGCGCCAGAACACATTTTTCTCTCGCCACATCTCCAGGATGTCATTGTTGACCTGGGTCAGATTCAGACCACTATGTTCGGCAAATCTTTTAGCCATATCTTATCTATTAACCTTTTTACTTTTTATCTTTTATATTTAGGGCGCAAAGGTACTAAAAATATTCGATATGGCAAAAGGAAATAGTTTTTTTTAATATTTCTGCGAAAAAAGTATGGTTTTTCAAATTATTTTCTTATATTTGCACTCAGATTTATATAATAACTAAAAACTTATTTATTAAAATGGTAACTTTTACGATGATTCTTCAGCTCTGTATTGTACTCGGAGCGTTGTGGGTAGGTTCTCGTTTCGGTAGCCTTGCCCTTGGTGCCATCTCCGGTATCGGTTTGGCCATTCTAGTGTTCGGATTCGGTTTAAAGCCTGGAACTCCCCCTACAGACGTAATCTACATCATCATCGCAGCTGTAACCTGTGCTGGTATTATGCAGGCTTCTGGTGGTATGGATTGGCTCATCCAGATTGCAGAGCGTCTGCTTCGTAAGCATCCGGATCGCATTACATTCCTGGCTCCGCTCACCACTTTCTTCCTGACTGTACTTGTAGGAACAGGTCACGTGGTTTATACGCTGATGCCTATCATCTGCGATATCGCCCTGAAGAAAGGCATCCGTCCTGAGCGTCCCTGTGGTGTTGCCTCTATCGCTTCTCAGGTGGGTATCACTTGTTCACCTATCGCTGCTGCCGTTGTTGCCTTCGTTACAATTTCTAATTCCAACGGCTTCGAAATCACAATTCCCCGTGTACTGATGATTTCCATCCCTGCCTGTGTTTGTGGTTTGATGGCTGCAGCTGCCGCTTCTTATCGTCGTGGTCTTGACCTCGACAAGGATCCGGAATTCCAGCGTAAACTTCAGGATCCCGCACAGCGAGACTACATCTATGGTGGTGGTGCGACCACACTCGACAAAAAAATTCCGCAGTCAGCAAAGAATGCCGTATATATCTTCCTGGGTGCCCTTGGCGTCATCGTGTTCTTCGCAATCTTCCAGAATGCCCTACCGACTTACGACACCCTGCGTGCCATCAAAGGCAGTAATCCTATGGTGGTTAATGAGGATCTTACTCTCACTTCCGAACTGTTTGTAAAGGCAAAAGTTCACGTGAGTGGTATGACGGAATGGTACTCTAAGCCGTTGGCTATGAATATCGTCATCCAGATTGTGATGATTTCGGCAAGGCAGCCCCGAAGAAGGCTGTGGGTGGTCCTGTTTGGCAGTCTGGCATGGTGGCTGTTGTTGCCATCTATGGTATCGCCTGGTTGGCTGACACCTATTTCTCTAATTATATGGGAGAGATGCAATCTATGCTGGCTGACATCGTGAAGGAGTATCCCTGGTCAATTGCCTTGGTATTCTTCGCTGTGTCTGTGCTCATCAACTCTCAGGGAGCTGTGGTGGTAGCCATGTTGCCTCTCGCCTATTCTCTGGGCATCTCTGGTCCAGTGCTCCTTGGTGTGCTGCCATCGGTCTATGGCTATTTCTTCATCCCGAACTATCCTTCAGATATTGCGACGGTGAACTTCGACCGCTCAGGCACCACGGTGATTGGTAAGTACCTGTTGAACCACTCGTTCATGATGCCAGGACTGGTTTCCGTAACAGTCTCTACCCTCGTAGCATATACACTTACTACTATATTCTACTAAACTTTACTTAAACAAGAAAAGCCCCGCTGAATGGCGGGGCTTCTTCTTTGTAGCCTCGATCTTATCTTGTGCGCCCTTTGTGCAACGCTCATAGCAGTCGCCACACTTGAAGGTAGAATCCTTCACCTCGCAGTAGAACTTGATCTTTGGCTCTGTTCCTGAAGGACGAACACTCACCTTGGTACCATCCTCGCAGAACCACTGCAGTACGTTAGAGGTGTCAGGCATGTTCAGCTTCTCTACACTACCGTCGGCCTTCTTAGCCTCAAGGGTCTTGTAGTCCTTCCACAGACAGATCTTCGAACCGCCCAGCTCCTTCGGAGGATTAGCGCGGAAATCAGCCATCATCTGCTTAATCTCGTCAGCACCGGTCTTACCAGGACGAACCACATTAATAGTAGCCTCCTTTGAGAATCCGTACTCAGCATAGATATCCATCAGCAGATCATAGAGGGTACGACCATTGTCCTTAGCCCATGCTGCAATCTCGCAGATCAGACAGATAGAAGCGGGTGAATCCTTGTCACGTACCTTATCGAACGGCAGGAAGCCAAAGCTCTCTTCACCACCACCGATATACTTCTGCTTGCCCTCAGAGATACGGATCTCGTTAGCAATCCATTTGAAACCGGTATAGCAGTCGCGCAGTTCCACACCATTCTTTTTGGCAATCTCTGCAATGGCCTCTGTGGTAACGATGGTCTTTACTAAGAACTCGTTGCCCTTGAGCTGACCGAGCTTCTTCTTGTTGGCGATGATGTACCAACAGAACATCATACAAGTCTGGTTACCATTCAGGATCTCCCACTCGCCCTTGTTGTTGCGGCAAACAATGGCCAGACGGTCAGCATCGGGGTCAGAAGCGATCACGAGATCGGCATTCAGACGCGTACCGAGCTTCATACCCAGGGTCATAGCCTCTGCATTCTCTGGGTTTGGAGATACCACTGTTGGGAAGTTACCGTCGATTACCATCTGCTCAGGCACCACATGGATATTCTGGAAGCCCCAAGAGCGAAGTGCCATCGGGATAATCACACGACCAGTGCCATGCATCGGAGAATAAACAATGTTCAGGTCCTTCTGGCGCAGGATGACATCCTGATCCACCATAGCCTCTTTCACTGCCTGGATATAATCCCAGTCCATCTCACCACCGATGATGTCAATCAGCTCCTTATTACCTTCAAACTTCACCTGATCGATAGTCACCTTGTTCACCTCGGCAATGATACCTGTATCATGGGGAGCCAATACCTGTGCACCATCATCCCAATAAGCCTTGTAGCCGTTATACTCCTTCGGGTTGTGAGAAGCAGTCACGTTTACACCAGCCTGACAGCCCAGCTGACGGATGGCGAATGAGATCTCTGGTGTAGGACGGAGACTCTCAAACAGATAGACCTTGATACCGTTAGCAGAGAAGATGTCAGCTACGGTCTCAGCAAACATACGTCCGTTGTTACGACAGTCGTGACCTACCACCACTGAGCACTGCTTGCCTGGGAAAGCCTTCAGGATATAATTGGCGAATCCCTGGGTAGCCATACCCACGATGTACTTGTTCATACGGTTTGTACCGGCACCCATAATACCACGGAGGCCACCCGTACCAAACTCAAGATTCTGATAGAAGGCATCGATGAGAGCAGTCTTATCAGCTGCATCGAGCATTGCCTGTACTTCTTTACGTGTCTCCTCGTCAAAGGCTGGAGAAAGCCATTCTTTAGCCCGTGCCTCGCACTGAGCAATCAGTTGTGCATTGTCTGCCATAATTCTTATCTTTTACTTGTTTTAGATTGGATAAATTGTTTCTAATCCACAAAGATAGTAAGAAATTGGCAAACACGTATGGAAACGGGCAATCTTTTTTATTTCTTTAAGATTTTATCTATCTCATCGAACTGACGCCCCAGATTCAGATTGAAATAAATACGATAGAGCGAAGGGCCCCATTTGTCCTTGGCATCGGGCATCAGCAGACGATACGACTCCATAAAAGGCTGAGCTTTCTGATACATTCTCCTGATCTGCTTCTTTTGACGGCGAGAGTCCATATCGAGGGCGATGTTCAGACAGGCAGTACCTGCATTGTAGTAGGCCTCTGCCATCTGATTGTCCACCTTGATCAGACGCTCGCTGGTCTCCAGACAATCGGCATTACGTCCCAGATTGAGCAGCATGGTGGATTTGGCCAATAGGAAGAGTCCGTTCAGACTGTCGGTCTGCAGGGCTTCCTCAGCTATCGAGAGTCCTTTCTCATAGTTTCCCTTAGTCATATAGTAATCCATCAGTCGTGGGAAAAAATAAGGTGACTTAGGGAACAACTCAAAACCTTCCTTTAATATAGATAGGTATGAATCATAATCATTCAGTTTCAACCAAGCCTGGGCGATATACTGAAGGGTATATTCCAACTTAGCGGTGTCACATCGAGCCTCCTTGGCATAACGAAGGGTGAGCACAGGGTCACCCATTCGATAGCCTGTATAGGTAGCCCAGTAGGCTGCATCTGCCATACGAGGATCGTTTTTCTCGAAATCATAGCCAGTAAACAGCGGCTGACGATCGCAGTCAAGATACATCTCGAAACAGTCATAGGCCGTTTGCAGCTGCTCTTTACGCAGATGATAGGTTCCACCGAAGAAAAGGTTCGGACGATAGGTCACCAATCGTCGGGCATTATCACTCCGGTATGAGAGATTTACCCTACCTTTCTTATCTGGTTGCATATCTATGGAGTCGAGTCGCTCACCGATTGTAAAGATCCGGCGGGTAAGATTAAAGAACTTCGTGGTATCAACAGTCTGCTTCTTATACATCGCCTCGTTAATCTGATCATATTGCTTCTCAACCGAGGTAAGCCACATGTCATAGATACGAGGGTTATGGCGATTGGCTGTGTCGGCAAGCAATTTAGTCATCAGATTCTCAGCCTGATCAAAGTTCTTACCGCTTTTGATGATGGAACGAGCTTCCTGCAACTGACGTCGCTGGGCCAGCATGCTGAAAGGTACACATATTATTATATATATAGTAATGAGTATCCTGAATTTCATCCTAAGTTTTGTTTTGTGGGTGCAAAGTTACTGGAATTCGTGCGGAAATACAAGTTTCTGAGGGCTTAAAATGTGAACAGAAGTTAAAAATTAGGCTTTTTTAGGCATCTGTCGAAAAAAAAACGGAGAAAAGCTTGCAAGTTTCAAATAGAATGCATACCTTTGCAATGTGTTTTTCATAGTATTAGATTTAAGGTTAACAATTAGGCTCGCAGCGGCGGGCCATTTTTTTTGCCTGAAATCGAACTAAGAAAAACGTTTTTTGATTATCTGTTTTTGTTGATCACAAACCAGTTGTGCACGAAGTTGTAAAGCAACAGAGAAGCCAGTACAAGTCCGAGGGCTGTAAGTAAAATAGGTGTCTTTTCACCTTCGAACAGCGCATAGCCAAGTCCCAAGCCCCAGGCGATACCACTCTCCCACCCAAGCATAAATGTGCTTTGTGAGGTACCACGCTTACAATGCCGACTCAGTTTGATAAAAAACAGGAGGAAACGTGAGCCGATGATTCCCAAGCCAAATCCCACGAAGGTAGGAGCGGCAAAGTCCACAATCTGTTGGGTACGCGTCAGCATCATCAGCAAAGCAGCCCCCATCAGGATCAAACCGGTCACCACCTCACTCTTGACATCTGCATCGCGAAACACAAAGCGCTGTGCCAGAATTGCCAACAAGAAACCAACCATCATCATCGCAAAGAAAAGTTCAGTAAGTGCCAGCGAGAACAATAATCCCACTGCCAGCATGATCAGTTGGAGATTCAGAAACAAAGGAGCGCCATGAGGCAAGAAGAACCGATCGAGACTTACCGTAGGAATATCGTCCTGAGGTGCCCTGAAGGGGAAATCCACCAGGAATATCAGCACAAGTGATGCAGCAGCCAAGCCAGCAGCAGTTATGATCACTGTCTCAAAACCTGCTAAGCGTTGCAGCAGTAATCCTGCCAATGGTCCTAGAGAAAGGGCGAAACGTCCAAACCACGCAGCAGCATGATTGGCCTCTGTACGCTGGTAGCTCTCACAGGTATCAATGATGAGCGTGCTGGTAAGCACCATCTGTGCGAGTCCAAAGCAGGCCCCCAAGGCAAAACGCTGAATGAGCATCAACGAGAGGTCGGCATATAGTCCAGACTCTACACCTACATAATAGATCAGTCCGAAGAGTCCCACCATTGCCAATACAGCGAAAAGACATACCTGGTTACGGCGATAATGCTGAACCAAGAACGACACGAATGCGCCAAAAGAGAAGAGTCCGACACCAAACACACCCATTGCCAAACCTGTCTCCTGAAGAGTGAATTCCTGTGTGAGGAGCAGCCACTGTGGCAAGGTCGGCACTAAGATATAGACCGCCATCGTCAACAGCAGGTTAGCAAAGGCCATGCGCCAGAAATCATGATGCCAGAGTCGGATATGTACAGGCGTATTTTGAGAATTCATGTATTTAAATTGAGTTCAACAAACGCTGAAGAGATTCATAATTAATAGACTGATAATCAACTATCTGAATATCAGAATATAGTTTAATATCTTCAGCCTTATTAGTGGTTGCCAACCCTACAACCGCCATATCGGCAGCACGACCAGAACGCAACCCATTGAAGCTATCTTCGAACACGATACACTCGGACTTTTCTGCCCCCAGACGCTCTGCAGCCTTCAGATAGCAGTCAGGATCGGGCTTGCTACGATCAAAGTCCTCCGAAGTGAGAATGGCATCGAACAGCGTTTTGAAACCAGGCTGATAACGATACACACTCTCCATCTTGGGGATATTCGAACTCGTAACCACAGCAGTCTTCACCCCATGCTGGTGCAGATCGGCAATCAACGCCTCGAAGCCTGTGATATAGTCGTATTTCATCTGCTGCTCGTAGTCGTCCAGTCTTCGTGTCACGCTGTCACGCTCAGCCTCTAAAGCTCCACTGAACCAGCGGTCGTAGATCTGCGTGAGTGTAGAGCCCTTGATTTCATGCTCAAGTCCGGGATGCTCAGGATGGTACTGTCGGCAGATGCTCCCCCAGAACACAGTGTATTGTGGCTCAGTGTCAAACACCACGCCATCGAGGTCGAAAAGGGCTGCCTTGAATACTTTCTGATCCATGTCCATTAAAATTTGGCTGCAAAATTAGTATTTTTTTGCGAGAAATTTGCTTTTTTGGTCATTTTAGTGTAATTTTGCCCGAAAAACATGATATATATGCACAACATTAAAGTCTATTTATGCCTATTATTGCCCCTGCTACTCTTTACTTGCAAGAGTTCAGACGAGCCTACCCTCACCTTCGAGCCGATCACAGCCGACAAGACTGTCTATCTTGCAAATGAGGACGATTCACCCCGATGCCAGGTTCACCTGAAACTGCTTCAGGCATCAGCCGAAAATGGTGAACGGGCTAAGATAGTCAATGAGGTATTGATGTCAAGACTGCTCAACAAGTCTGGCGAGAGCGATTTGAAGGTAGCAGCCGATAAGTTTGTCGATGATTATACGAACAACTATAAGAACAGCATGTTACCCTTGTATAATCAGGATCGAGCCGACACCACCAAGAAGGCTTGGTATGAATATCATTATGTGATTGAGACCACAACCCAGCAAGGTCCTGCCAATATCATATCTTATCTGGCTACCATCGACTACTACGAAGGCGGTGCTCATGGTATCAACCAGCTCATCACCTTCAACTTCAATATGGCGACTGGCAATCTTTTGACGCTTGCCGATGTCTTTGCACCTGGCTATGAATCCCAGTTAAAAGGCATTTTACTGAAGGCTTTGAAGTCGAAAACGGGTCTTGGCTCTCTGAACGAACTGAAAGATGCCGGTTATCTCTACTCGATGGAAATGTTCCCATCGGAGAATTTTATCCTGAACGATGAGACCATCACCTTCGTGTATAACCCCTACGAGATTGCCCCCTATGCCTTAGGATCCATTGAACTTATCATCACCTATAGCGAGGTGAGCCAGATACTCAACCCCTCGTTCAAGCATTAATATGGCAAAGGCAGAACTCATACAGAAATATTTCCC
>CACZTJ010000033.1 GCA_902784065.1 uncultured Prevotellaceae bacterium
ATAGCCAACCCAGATTTTCATCATCCCACAATCCTCAAATGCATGGCGAACCATCTCCTTTGCGGCCTCTGTCATCAGCCCCTGTCCCCAATACGGCACCCCCAGCCAATATCCAAGTTCGCATTCATCGTCGCGTTCAGTCAAGTCCGTTGCGTTCCCTGTTTTCAAACCTATACAGCCGATGGGCTTTCCCGTTTCCTTCAGGACAACGGCATACGTCCCTGGGTATGAAAACACAGTACGGATGATTTCCAAGCTCTCTTCCACGCTCTGATGTGGTGGCCACCCTGCGACAGGCCCTACCTGTGGATTTTGGGCGTACTTATATAGTTCTTCGGCATCACTATCATACCAAGACCTCAGAATGAGTCTATCTGTCTCTAATCTCATCTCTGTCTTTCTCTATTCCATCTTAATAATTTGTAAAGTTGGATGCAAAGATACGAATAATAAAGTAAAAATGAGTACCTTTGCCCTCTGATTTAATAATAAAGACTATGATTATTTTGATATTAAAAAGCAAATATATGAAGAAAATTCTATTTACATGTGCAATGCTGCTGGCAATTGTGGCTTGCTCCAACTCTGCGACAACAGTCGTTGAAAACAATGAGGAAAGTACAGAACTGGCCTTCGAGGTGCCCTTCGAAGTGGCCAAGAACTACTTCTTTAAGAACAACCAGGTGATACCTGAGAACCCCAAAATCGTTACAGAAGAAGAGTTTAACAAGCTCTTTGGCATGGCTACAACGATGAGTGAAGACGGTAAGCCTACGGCCATCGATTTTACAAAGCAATTCGTGGTTGCTATCGTTCTGCCTGTAACGGATTTCGCCACGGAGATCAATCCAGTAAAGGTGGAGGATAAGGGTGAATCTCTGCGCTATACCTATGAAGTGAGGACTGGAGAGAAACAGACATTCAGCATCCAACCTGTTTCTATCATCATCCTTGATAAGAAATACGAGGGCAAGGAGATCGTGTTGATCAATGAATAAGAGAGATCTCTCCGCTCACTCCGTTCTTGCGTCCCTTCGGTAGCAAGCGACCTAAGGTCGAGCGCGGTCGAGATGACAAGAAAGGGGATGTCGAGATGACAGAGGGAATGTCACCTCGAGCGGAGTCGAGAGGTCTCATCGGGGCATAAAAAAGCCCGGGCAAAAACGCTCGGGCTTCTTCTTTGTATAAATTGCTGTTATTCTAGAACGTTTTTCATATAGGTATAGATGGTACTAATTACAAACTTTTTGGGGGGAAAATGTATTTTTTGCGGTAAAAAACTTATCTTTGCACTAAAATAAAGTGATGAAACGACGCAGCAAACCGATATCGCTATTTGTTTTTTCGTGTATCCTGAGCATAGGGACCTTGTTGCTTTACAATATCCCTTTCTTTAATTATGTGGCCACCAATACCAATGAAGGGGTAGGGGGTAAGCTCTTCCTATTGGCCTCGCTGGTGGTGATGATGCTGGCACTCAACTTCATGATGACTTACCTCTTGATGTTCCTGATGCGGTTTGTGGGGCGTATCCTGTTGGCTATTCTCTCTATCATCAACGCGACGGCTGTGTATTTCATTCTGACCTATAGTGTGATGATTGATGCCACCACCATCGAGAATGTGTTCAACACCCGCTACTCAGAGGCTTCAGGCTTTTTCAGTTGGTCGCTATGGGGCTTCATCTTCGTCTGTGGCGTGTTGCCAGCCTTGTATTGTCTGCTGCAGCCAGTGGTTATCGGCAAGGCGAAAAGACTGGGTATGAGCTGTGCTGGTTCGCTGGCAATCGTCCTGCTGGTGGCTTTGGCCAATTTCAACCAGACGCTGTTTATCACTGAGCACGATACGGAACTGGGTGGCTTGCTGCAGCCCTGGTCTTATTTGGTGAATACTTGTCGGGTAATCAGTTTCAGTCATGACGAACAGCAAGAAGAGATCAAACTGCCTGACGGTAAGATTACTGACGATGAGAAGGCAGTGGTGGTGCTTGTCATCGGCGAGTCGGCTCGAAAGGCTAACTTCCAGCTCTACGGCTATCAGCGCGACACCAATCCGCTGCTGAAGAGGCGTGCCGACCTGAAGGTGTTTGAGGCTACCTCGTGCGCCACCTATACCACTGCTGGCACCAAAGCTATCCTGGAGCCTGTGAACAGCGACGACTTGCATGAGCTGTTGCCCAACTACGCCTTCCGCACTGGGGTTGACGTGGCGTGGCGTACTTCCAACTGGGGAGAGCCTCCCATTCATATCGACGAATATCTGACGAACGAGCAGTTGGGTGAGCAGTTCCCTGGCGAAAATATCTACTATGACGCCATCCTGATGAAAGGGCTTCGCCAGCGGATCGAGATGAGCCTAAAGCATAAGGTGCTCATCGTGCTGCATACCAGCACCAGTCACGGTCCGAAGTATGCCGATAAATATCCCAAGGCATTTGAGGTGTTCAAGCCTGTGGCGAGAAACGTGGAGGAGGGTGAGAAGCATGTCGGGATGCTCGTGAATGCCTACGACAACACCATCCGCTATACTGATTATCTGCTTGACAGTCTGATTACCACCTTGCAGGGACTGACGGACTGGAAGTGTGCGATGATCTTTATTTCAGACCATGGTGAGTCGCTGGGTGAGAACAGGATGTTCATGCACGGACTGCCGATGAAACTGGCACCCAAGGAGCAGTACGAGATACCTTTCCTGGTATGGATCTCGAAGGATTTCAGGACTTACAGGAGCGATCTGCCACCTGTGCTCGAACAGCATTATATCTTCCATTCTGTGCTCAACCTGCTGTCGATCCAGTCGCCTGCCTATAATCCCGACTACGACATCTTTAGATAAAATCTGAAAAAATAATTGTAAAAGTACACGTATTTGCAGAATTATTATTAATTTTGCAGCAAGAAATATGCATGATATACATGAACCTAATTAAACTTTGTATTTCCATAACCCTGGGCCTCGCCATCTTAACCAGTTGCACCAAGCAGCAGCGAGGGGAGTCGGCTGTGATCTACGATTATCTGGAGACTGACGGTTTTAACCATGCAGACTCGATCATCAATGACATCAGCGACCTGCGTGACTATGAGTGGATGCTCAGAGCCAATGACAGTCTCTATGCCCTTGGCGAGCTGTCGAAGCCGAAGTATCTGTTCTATCGCACCATCACGCTCAACCTGCTGAACCAGCAGAGCACCTCTCTGAAACTGTACTACCAGCTGGACACCCTCGACCTGAGCGAGCTCAAGACGCAGACCGACATCGAATCGTATGTCTATACCTACAACAACTACATCCGTATGCTGTGCGACATGCGTCGCTATGACCGTGCCCTGCGTGAGGCAGAAAAGGCCGACCAGCGGCTCCGCTCCGTGGGTTATACCACCTTTACCGAGCATCACGACATCGCACAGATCATCGGTGAGAGTCAGTTGTATATGGGTCAGGCTGCTGAGGCTGCTGAGAGTTTCCAACGCTCGCTGCAGGGTATCCACAAACGTATGGTGAACCACCATAATCCGCTGGATCTGCGTGAGTGCCAGAAGACGATGAACATGATCGCCAAGGCTTACATCCGGAAATTCATGTATGAGGAGGCCGAACCGTGGATCAATATCCAGGACTCCATCTACAACCTTGCCGACAAGAGTGAGGAGCGCGACACGGTCTATCTGGATGAGATGCAGGCAGAGATTAACTACAGCAAGGCACTGCTGTACCAGGCACAGGGTAAGCCACAGGAAGCTGAGCGGGCCTACCAGGCCTACCAGCGGACGAACACCGCCAAGCAGTTGGCTAGTATCGTGAACAACAACCAGTATCTGATGCGGACGGGTCGTTTTGCCGAGGCAGCACGCAACTTTGAGCGCCTGGATGAATTCCTCTATGGTAATGCCTACAAATGCGATCTGGAGAACCTGGGTCGCTATATGATACCCAAATACCGTGCAAACCTCCTGGCAGGTCGGATCGATTCAGCTATTTATGTGGCCGATAAGGTGGCCGACTACTATAATCAGGCACTGGTGGAACAGAAGATGAATGATGCCGACCTCCTATCGATGGTCTATGACACGGAGGGTAAGGAGCGTCAGATCGCTGAGCAGAGGGCTGAGCTGTCGCATCAGCGTTCGATAGGTATCGCTGTCGGCTCGTTGCTCATCATCATCTTCCTCGTGGTTCATGCCCTCTTCCGTCGCAAGGCTTTCCGCAAGTTGAATGCCACCAACCGCGAGCTGGTGATTGCGAACGAGAAGGCAGAGGAGTCGTCGAGGATGAAGGCGAAGTTTATCAAGCAGATCTCCCATGAGGTGCGTACGCCCCTGAACGTGCTCTCAGGCTTTACACAGGTGCTGACCACGCCTGATATGGAACTCAGCAGCGAAGAGCTGCAGTCGATTAACAAGAAGATTGTGGAGAACAGTGAGCGTATCACCAAACTGGTGGATAAGATGCTCGACCTGAGTGAGGTGAACAACTACTCTGTGATCGAGTGTCGTGATACCGTTACACCTGTGGAGATTGCCCGTGAGGCGGTGGAGAAGAGTGGTATCAAGGAGGCCGCTCATCTGATCTTCGAACTGAAGGTGACCCCTTGGACGGAGACTGAGACCTTTGTCACCAATCGGAAAAAGGCCATTAAGATCCTATCGCTGCTGCTCGACAATGCCCTGAAGTTTACACAACCTGTCACTCCCAAACCGAAAGATCATCTGGAACGTGTCACCCTGAAGGTTGACCAGAAAGATAAGCATGTGATGTTTGTGGTAGAGGATACGGGTATCGGTGTGCCCCCCAAGGAGGCCGAGAATATCTTTACGGAGTTTGTGCAGCTCGATGAGTATTATGAGGGTACCGGCATCGGTCTTTCCGTGGCTCGTTCACTGGCCCGTCACATGGGTGGTGAGGTGGTGCTTGATACCAGCTATACGGGAGGTGCCAGGTTTGTGATGACACTGCCCTTGAAAAACCACTCAACTGACTGATTCGATACGGAGTTTCAAGAGTCCAGCGGGTACACGTACTTCAATCGTGTCGCCCGCTTTTTTGTTGAGCAGTGCCTGGGCGATGGGCGACTTGATGGAGATCTTACCTTCGCGCAGGTTGGCCTCGTGAGGACTGGCGATGGTATAGGTCATCGTGGTGTTGTTGCCCAGGTTGGTAATCTCCACCTTGCTGAGCAGCTGCACAGCGCCAGAGGCCTGACGGGCTGATGTGTCGATGACCCGTGCATTCTCCAGCACGCGCTGCTTGAAACGGATGCGCCCTAAGAGGCGACCCTGTTCGCGCTTGGCCGCATGGTATTCGAAATTCTCGCTGAGGTCGCCCTGTGCACGTGCCTCTGCTATCGCCTCTCTCACCTGAGGCAGTTCCACCAGCTCCATGTGTCGGAGCTCCTCTACGAGCTTGTCGTAGCCCTCTTGTGACATATATTCGTAACCCATATCGTCGTTATGATTGGTTTGATGGGGGCAAAATTACGCAAAATTTCGCAGATTGTTTGCAAATCTTCCAAAAACTTCCTACCTTTGCCTCGAAATAACCATGCAGTTAGAGGATTATTTACGGCAACATGCCGAAGAGACACCCGATCGCACCGCTGTCATCTGTGATGGTGAGACGATCAGTTATGCCGCGCTGTACCAACGGGTACAGGCGCGTGCTGCCACCTTGCCGCAAGGGCAGGTGGTGGTGTTCCGCAGTTCTCAAACTGTTGATTTCCTCGTCACCTACTTCGCTATCCATCTGGCAGGTTCTGTGGCTGCGCCCTTGGAGCGCGACACCCCAGAACCGCTGTTTCAGGAGATAACTGCCAGTCTGACAGGTAGTGAACTGCCCCCGGGTAGTGCCGACATCCTCTACACCACAGGTACCACTGGCCGCTCAAAGGGTGTCATCATCAGTCACCGTACGATTCTGGCTGATGCAGAAAACCTCATCGCAGGGCAGGGGTTCAGTCGCGACCTTGTGTTTATCATCAACGGTCCCCTGAACCATATCGGTAGTCTGTCGAAGCTCTTCCCAGTGGTGATGCTGGGCGCCACCTTATATCTATTAAATGGTATGCGCGACCTGAATGCCTTCTTTGACGCCCTCGACTATCCGGCACCCAAGATGGCTACCTTCTTCGTGCCTGCCACCATCCGCATGCTCCTGCAGTTTGCGCCAGAGCGTCTGGCGAGCTATGCTGACAAACTCGACTTCATCGAGTCGGGGGCTGCACCCCTGGCACATGCCGATATGCTGCGCCTCTGTGAACTGCTGCCCCATACGCGCCTCTATAACACCTATGCCTCTACAGAGACGGGTATCATCGCTACCTATAACTTTAACGACGGACAATGCCTGCAGGGCTGTCTGGGGCGCCCCATGCCTCACTCGCGCCTGGTGATTACCAGTGAGGGACTGATAGCCTGTCAGGGCGACACACTGATGACGGGTTATGTGAACGATCCGGAACTCACCGCCACCATCCTGCACGACGATACCATTTTCACTGCCGATATGGGTCATATCGACGAAGAGGGAAGATTGCGCCTGGAGGGACGACAAGGTGATGTGATTAATGTGGGAGGTTATAAGGTGGCACCTACTGAGGTGGAGGATGCTGCCCTTTCGCTGCCTCAGGTCAACGACTGCATCTGTATCGCTGTGGATCATCCGCTCACAGGTCAGGCGCTGAAACTGCTGGTGGTGACACCTGAGGGACAGCCCTTCGACAAGCGTCAGATAGCCCGTGCCCTGAAAGCACAGTTAGAGACCTATAAGGTGCCTCTGCTCTATGAACAGGTGGAAAAGATCCAGCGTACCTACAACGGCAAGATCAACCGGAAGTACTATCAAAACCGATCATAAGAATAATTGCAAGGAATTCCTTGCAATTATTCTTTCATGAATGCCAGCGACTGGCATTGCTCGTAGGTGATCCGGGTCATCTCTTCGGTAACGGGTGATTTGCCGTAGAGCGTCTCATACACCTGTTGGAGCGCAGGCTTGCCACCTTCTTTCAACGCATGTACGATGCAGAGGTTCAGCAGACCAACGTTCTCTGACAGGATATCGAGATCGGTCAGGGCCAGTTGCGAGAGTGCCAGCTGATAGGCATCGTCGCTATTGTTGGCGATAAACCGATCGACATCGCCCAGGGTGGTGAAGTCAAACTTCTCGAACACAGAGATGAATTTATCCAGTGAGGCGGGGTAGATCTCCGCCTGGTTCACTGCCGCAATGCGTTTGTTCAGGGGATCGAAGGGGTGCAATTTCAGGAAGCTGACGAACGACTCGCTATCGAGCTCCACATCATCGAGCTTGCCTGATTCCACCAGTGACTTCACACGACGGCGATATTCGGTCAGTGTGGAACGGATGCGACTGAACTCATCGTCGATCAACTCGAGCATACCTGCCAGACGACTGAACTGACGCACATATTCGCGTGGCATCTTCACTTCGCCCTTATAGCCTGTGTCATGCTCGATGGTTGACCACACATGTTGCAGGGCTGTGCGCATCTGCAGCTCGAAACGGATGGTGTTCAGCTCTGGCATGGCCGGGTCGTTGACCACACGCTTGGGCAGACTGCAGATATAATGGAGCGAGTTGTAACCAAAACTGTGGAGTTCGTGGTTCTTACGCTTATCCACCGACTCCTTCCAGTCGATGTCGAAAGCACTTTCTACGATGGCAGCCACTTTATCTACATCGACGGTATAGAAGGTGATGACGCGGATGCCCACCAGGTCGGTCAAATTACTGATGTCGGCATATTTATGACCTTTACGGATGAGCTTGCCTGCGAGCGAGTCTTCCTTCTTCACACGATGCTCGATGGAGGTGACATAAAGTCCCTGTTCCTTCAAAGTCTTACAGAGATGATTATAGGCCAGCTCGTCTAGCCTTTGGAGGATAGGAAGCTGTTCTCTGAATTGCTGGAGAATCATTTCTCCATGGGGATCTAAATGATAGTTCATTTCTTAGGAGTGGTACTGATATTTACTAGATGTACAATGTTCAGATACGGGATACCTGTGTTGGCTTCCAGACCGATCTCACAGGTACGGCTGTTGGAGTAGCCAACCTCAATATGATTCTTCTCGATTTGCGGACGGAGCTTGCGCAGGCCATAGCTGTTCAGCTCTGGGAAGGTGAAGCCACGGTCACCGGCGAAGCCGCAGCAGCCCACACCCTCTGGAATCAGCACATTGTTCGAACAGAGTTTGGCGAGGGCAATCATATCCTTATCCACACCCATGTGACGGGTAGAGCAGGTGATATGGATGGCAATGGGCTTGTCAGTGGGATGGAAGTCGAGACGATCCTTCAGGTAGGTCATGATAAACTCTGCAGGCTCGTAGAGCTTCATCTTCTTCATCACCTTCTTCATGCGGTGCAAGCAAGGGCTCTGACCACAAAGTACGGGATACTTACCCTGCTCAGAGGCTTTCCAGAGGGCTGCCTCGAGTTCTGCACTCTTACGGTCGGCAATGTCGAGCATTCCCTTCGACTCCCAGATCTGTCCGCAGCACATCTTCTCCATGCCTTCTGGGAAGATCACCTCGTAGCCGGCCTTTGCCATCAGCTGGATCACCTCATCGACGAGGGCGTGCTTGAAAGGAGCTTCCTTCGACAGACCCATCGTCTGGTTGATACAGCTGGGGAAATAGACCACCTTCAGGTCGGAGTGCTGTCCTTCGTGGTGAGGGATACTCTTCTCGATGATAAACTGGGTGAGGTCGTTCTTCTTGGGCTGGCGCTTCTTCTTCGGCATAGCGGTGGTCCAGAGGGGCAGACCCATCTTGTTCATCGTGCGACAGACAGTCGTCATCAGTGTGGGTCCCAGCGTGACATGTGCCAGATGGGCCACGTCGAGCACCACGCGCAGACCGCTCTTAATGCCTGCCATGTGGTTGGCGGCAAACTCACCGATCTTGCGACCCATCGGGTTCTTGTTCATATCGAGCTGACGGATGAGGTGGGTCAACTCACCCGTGTTGATCTTCATCGGACATGAGGTTGAGCAGAGACCATCGGCCGCACAGGTCTGATCACCATAATACTTATATTGCTTGCGCAGGGTGGCTGCACGCTCCGGATTCTGGCCAGTCTTCTCCAAATAAAGGATCTCACGCTGTGCGGCGATACGCATACGAGAGGAGAGGGTGAGTCCGCATGACATACAGTTCACCTCGCAGAAACCGCACTCGATACACTTGTTGGCGCGCTTCACCTGTTCAATCGTCTCCTTGGCTGTCGAGTGTTCAGGTTCCATCAGGTAGTGACCACCATCAGGCACGCTGTCGAAGTCATAGTCGAGGACGGGCAGCGGTTTCAAGCACTTGATGAAACAGTCGGGATCGTCGTTGAAGATCACACCCTGGTTCAGCAGACCCTCCGGGTCGAAGATCGCCTTCAGTTCCTTCATGGCCTCATAGGCAGCCTCGCCCCATTCGTACTTCACAAACGGTGCCATATTACGGCCTGTGCCGTGTTCGGCCTTCAGTGATCCGTCGTAGCCTTCTACCACCAGTTTCGCCACGTCGCGCATCATCTCTGCATAGCGGGCCACCTCATGCTCGTCGGCAAAGCTCTGGTTCAGGATGAAGTGGTAGTTGCCCTCAAAGGCATGACCATAGATACAGGCATCAGAATAGCCGTGGTCGGCAATGAGTTTCTGCAGTTTCACAGTGGCCTCAGGCAGACTCTCGATGGGGAAGGCCACATCCTCGATGAGGCACGAGGTGCCAACGGGGCGCGTGCCACCCACACTGGGGAAGATACCTGAGCGGATGGCCCAGTACTTGCCATAGACGGCAGGATCTTCTGTAAACTCGGCTGGTATATAGAGTTTGAACTGTTTCAGGCATTCCTGAATCTTCGCAATCTTCTCGAGGAGCTGCTCGTGGGTGATACCCTTTGTCTCAGTGAGGATGGCGGTCAGTCCCTTGTAATCACCAGGCTCAACACCAGGAATCTTACCGGCATCCACATCCTTCTTATACTGCAGATAGACGGGATCATCGACAGAAGCCAGCGACATGTAGTCGAGCATCTCAGCCGACTTCACCACGAGGTTCTCAGCACTATAGGTCAGGTCGTCTTCACCGGCCTTCATCTTCTTCATCGCCACCACTGCCTCGCAGCTCTCCTTCATGGTGAGGAAATACACCATAGCTGAGGCTTTGAACTTGTAGTCGATGAGGGTCTTCATCGTTACCTCTGAGAGGAAGGCCAACGTACCCTCAGAACCTACCATCGAGTGGGCGATGATGTCGAACGGATCATCATAGGCCACCAGCGGACGGAGGTTCAGACCCGTCACGTTCTTAATACTATATTTGGTACGTATGCGCGCGGCGAGGGCTTCGTCGGCTCTCACCTTATCGCGGAGGGCTTCAATCTTCTTCAGGAACTCCGGATGACTCTTGCGGAAGGCTTCACGGCTCTCCTCAGAACTGGTATCCAGTACGGTACCATCTGTCAGGATGATACGGGCACTGACCATCATGCGGTCGCTGTTGGCATGCACACCACAGTTCATACCCGAAGCATTGTTGATGACGATACCGCCCACCATGGCAGAACCAATAGAAGCGGGGTCGGGTGGGAACACGCGTCCGTAAGGCTTCAGGATCTCATTCACCTTTCCACCCACGATACCTGGCTGAAGTTTGATGGTTTCCTGATTCTTACCAATCTCGTATTTCTCCCAGTGCTTACCTGCTACGATCAGCACGCTGTCAGTACAACTCTGACCTGAGAGCGAGGTGCCTGCGGCACGGAAGGTGAAGGGCAGCTTGTACTTCTGACAAGCCTTAACGATCTTCGAGATTTCCTCCTCGCCATCACTGCGGATGACGACTTGCGGAATCTGGCGATAGAAACTGGCATCCGTTCCCCAACCTAAGGTACGGAGCTCATCGGTATAAATACGGTCAGACGGTAAAAACTGTCTGATGTCTTGTAGGAATTGATTCATCATAGGGCTTTTTCTTTTACGTGTATTACTCTTTTGGGGGGCAAATATACAAAAAAAATTCGAAATTGTTTGTTTTATTCCAAAAAAGTTTGTATATTTGTCGCCAAACTTATATAATATTCATTAAATAACTAAAAACCCTATGACAGCTCTAATATCTGTTATTCCAATTCTGTTACTCATCGTGCTGATGATGGGTTTCAAAGTGTCTGGTTACAAGAGTGCGGTAGTCACCCTTGTCGTTACAATTCTTTTGGCATTGTTTGCAGTACCTGCCATGGGCATCCTGCCTGAGAAATATGCCGAGGTGTCGATCTATGGCATTACTCTCTGGTCGGTTGTTGAGGGTGTACTGAAAGCCTGCTTCCCCATCTTGCTGATCATTATCTTTGCGATTTTCAGCTATAACATCCTTTGTGAGACGAAGGAGATTGAGACCATCAAGACGCAGTTTATCCAGATGACCTCCGATAAAGGTCTGCTCGTGCTGCTGCTGACCTGGGGTCTTGGTGGTGTGCTCGAAGGTATG
The DNA here is from genome assembly GCA_902784065.1 of uncultured Prevotellaceae bacterium. Taxonomy (GTDB): domain Bacteria; phylum Bacteroidota; class Bacteroidia; order Bacteroidales; family Bacteroidaceae; genus Prevotella. The sequence goes on from CACZTJ010000033.1 coordinate 11,505, forward strand.
GCAGGCTTCGGAACGGCTGTGGCGATTCCTGCTGCCATCCTGATCGGTCTGGGATTCAAGCCCATGTTCTCTGCTGTGATCTGTCTGGTGGCCAATACCGTGGCTGTAGGCTTCGGTGCTGTGGGTCTGCCTGCTACCACCCTTGCCAATCAGGTGGCTGTCAGTGGTGTGGCTACTCCTGAAGAGCTCTGTGAGGTGGCTACGTTCATCATCCTGCAGCTCTCGCTGATGTTCTTCATCACCCCGTTCCTCATTCTGATGATGACCGATCGCACGAAGATCCTGAAGAATCTCACCATCGCCCTCTTTGTGGGTGCCTTCTCCATTGTGGTACAGTTCTGCTGTGCTCACTTCATCGGTCCTGAGACACCTGCTATCCTGGGTTCTGTGGCAGCTATCATTGCCATGCTGATCTACAACAAATTGTTTATCCGCGAAGGTGATGCCACCGACGTGGTGAAGGTTGAGAAGAAGACCTTCGGCACGGCTAAGACCCTTAAGGCATGGAGTGTCTATGGACTCATCATCTTCTTCATCCTCATCAGCAGTAAAATTGTGCCCCCAGTGAACGAGGCCCTGAATGGTACGCTGGTCTCTAAGTTCGACCTGCCTGTGATTGGCAACACCTTTAAGTTCGGTTGGCTGTCTAATGCAGGTCTGATGATCTTCCTGGGTGCCATCATCGGTGGACTGATCCAGGGCATGAGTTTTGGCAAACTGATGAAGCTGTTGGCCAAGACTGCGCTAAACCTGCAGAAGACGGCAGTGACCATCTGCTGTCTGGTGGCCATGGCGATGCTGATGAACAATACAGGTATGACCAACGATATCGCCAAGGGACTGGTGCTGCTCACCGGCTCTGCCTTCCCGTTCTTCGCTCCGCTGATCGGTTCTATCGGAACCTTCGTGACGGGTAGTGCTACGAATGCGAACATCCTCTTCGGTAAGCTGCAGGCTACTGCTGCCAGCGACCTCGGTCTGGTGAACCAGGGTACCTTCTTCGGTGTGACAGGTAGCGAGACCAACTGGCTGGCTGCTGCCAACTGTGCCGGTTCTGAGGGTGGTAAACTGCTCTCACCGCAGTCGATAGCCATTGCTACCGCGGCCTGCGATATGGAAGGTCAGGATGGTGACATCATGCGTAAGACGATGCCATTCGCCATCTTCTGGATATTGATGAATGGTCTGATGGTCTTCCTCGGCCTACACGTCATCTAAAAGCCAAAATCCCCAGTCAACAGGCTGGGGATTTTAAATATTGTTAACGCAAATTGACTTCTAGACCTCTGACACGTCAAACATATCATTAAATATCACTGTTTATGCGAAAACATTTCCTATTATCAACACTTATCCTGACAGCCATCACAGTGAAGGCTCAGGATCTACAACTAAACGACCTTGGCTATTTCGAGCGACAAGGTGTCAACGTGCTCGTTTATAGCAACAGTTTCAATGGCGGATTCAACGACGAGAAGAACTCGGGTATCGAAATCATCCAGCATGGCGTGCGTTCCATACAGGGTGGTGCCGTCCGCTTGAACAACACCCCGGAGCAGTGGGACCTCGTGCCAAAGATGACCAACCGGAAGGTGGACAAGGAGCATGGTACCATCGAGGTGGCCCTGCGTTACGATGACTATGACTTTGACAGTAGGGTGGTGGTGACAGCCAAGGGTAAGGCGGTGGAGATTGCCGTCTGGCTCGACAAACCGGTGCCTGAGAAGCTGGCTGGTGATGCTGGTTTCAACCTGGAGTTCCTGCCTTCGCGCTACTGGCTGAAGACCTTCATGATGGATGGTCGTCTGAACCGTTTCCCACGTTATGCCACCAGTCAGACCATCACGCGTCCGAATTCAGAGAAGCCCCGTCAGTTCAAGGGTTTTAAGACCTATGATGACCGTGGTACAGACCGTTTCGTCGATCCGCTGCCGTTGGAGACAGGGCATCAGATTCTCATGGCTACCGATGACCCCGAGCGCATGGTTCGTATCAGCAGTGACACAGAGTTAAAACTCTACGATGGACGTATGCTGGCCCAGAATGGCTGGTTCGTGCTGCGCAGTGTCTTACCGAAGGGAAAGACCGGCAAGGTGGTGACCTGGACGGTGGAGCCTCATGCCATTCCTGGTTGGATCCGTGAGCCGAACATCGGTTTCTGTCAGGTGGGTTATACCCCTGAGCAGCCCAAGGTGGCTGTGATTGAGCTCGACAAGAAGGATCAGCCTCAGGCCACTGCTTCGATCTTCCGCATCAAGGACGATGGTGCTATCGAGGAGGTCTTTAAGGGTGACATCAAACCATGGGGTCCCTATTTTAAATATAATTATGTGAAGTTCGACTTTTCGAGTGTGCGCGAGCCGGGTGTCTATTATATCCAGTATGGCAACACGAAGACCAACGACTTCCTCATCGATGAACATGTCTATGATAAGATTACCGATGCGACTACCGACGTGTGGGTACCCATCCACATGAATCACATGTATGTCACTGAGGGCTATCGCACCTGGCATGGTGAGCCTTTCAAGGAGGGTTATCTGCAGGCACCTGAGAGCGATCATTTCGATCTGCATAGTCAGGGTCCCACCACTGATACAAAATACAAGCCGCTTGAACTCATCCCTGGTTTGAACATCGGTGGTTTCTTTGATGCGGGTGACTTCGATATCGAGACCGGTTCGAATATTAACGTGGTGCAGAACTTCATCCGTGCCTGGGAACTCTTCAAGCCCATGCGTGACGAGACCTTCGTGAGTCAGAAGCAGCGTTATGTCGATCTGCATCGTCCTGACGGGGTGCCCGATATCCTGCAGTTCATCGAACACGGCACGCTTAACCTCGTGGCACAGGCAGAGCAGATCGGTCATATGGCACAGACACTCTCCAACTCTGTGCTCGACAACTATCACCATTTGGGTGATGCCGCCTCAATCACTGATGGTCTGCACTATGACCCCTCACTGAAACCTTATGAGGTGTCGGCTGATGGCAAGTGCAGTGGTACGCCTGATGATATGTGGGCCTTCACCACCCGTGAACCAGCCCTCGACCTTCGTGCTGCAGGCGTCCTGAATTCGGCTGCGCGTGTACTTCGAGGCTATAACGACGAACTGGCAGAGCGCGCCCAACGCCAGGCCGACCGTCTGCGCGCTGAGGTAGAAGAACTGATGAAAGCCCGTAAGCCTCATGGCGATGCACAGGGTGAAGCCGATTTCTCTTGGTTGATGGGTAACAACATCACCATGAAACTGCAGATCGCTCTCGACAGTATCCCCATGAAAGATGAGGCCTACAAACAGAGCCTTCGTCCACTCGTCAAGGAGTTTGCCGACTATGTGAAAGGCTTTGATAAGGATAATCCTTATGGTGTGCCCATCGGACTGGGTAATTGGGCTGGCGTGGGTATGGTACTCAACTTCGGTATCGCTGTGAACTATGCCCACCTTTATTATCCTGACATCATTAAGAAGGATGAGATCTATCGTGTGTCTAACTGGCTCTATGGCTGTCATCCCTACCACAACTACTCGTTTGTAGCGGCCGTTGGTGCTGCGCGTCCGAAGCAGGTGTTCTATGGTAACAACCGTGCCGACTTCTCGTTCATCCCTGGTAATGTGGCACCTGGACTGCTGTTCCGTAAGCCCGATCACTTCGAGAATTTCGACGACTGGCCCTTCCTCTGGGGACAGAATGAAGGCACTATCGCCGGTAACACCCAGTACGTGATCTTTGGTTCGGCCTTCAAGAACTTACAATAAAAGAGAATCCCCGTTTCTGCGGGGATTTCTTTTGTATTTATTTGGTCGGTTAATGGCTTTTGTGTAATTTTGTAGCCTGAAAATGGAACGACTCTGGAACAGGAACTACTGCAAGGTGATGGCAGCGAACTTCTCGCTGTTTTTTGCCTTTTATGTGCTGACACCACTGTTACCGCTCTATCTGAGTGAGCACTTCGGCGCCACGAAGGATATGATTGGTCTCGTACTGTCGGGCTATACCATCACGGCTTTGCTGTTCCGTCCGTTCAGCGGCTATGTGGTGGACTCCTTTCCGAGAAGAACAGTGCTGATGATCTGTTTTGGCACCTTCGCCATCTTCTTTGCGGGTTATCTCGCCGCTTCCACCTTATTATTGTTTACGATCGTACGAACAATGCATGGCGGACCCTTTGGCGCACTGACCGTAGCCAACTCCACGGCAGCTATCGATGTGTTGCCGTCGAGCCGACGAACAGAGGGAATCGGCTATTACGGTCTGAGCAACAACCTGGCGATGGCCATCGCACCGACTATTGGTATTTGGATCTATGAGCTGACGGATAGTTTTGAGTTTCTGTTCTGGCTGGCATTAGTGGTGGCTTGTGCCGGTTGGCTGGTGGATGCCACCGTGAAATTCCCTGAGAAAGAGACTGTACGTAACAAGTCGAAACTGTCGTTAGACCGCTTTTTCCTGGTGCGTGGCTGGCTGATAGGCCTGAATATGGTGGCCTTTGGATTCAGCTTTGGCGTACTGAGCAACTATCTGGCCATCTATGGCAAAGAGGTGATGGGAATCACGGGCGGCACAGGCACCTATTTCCTGTTGTGCTCCGTAGGTCTGATGGTGTCGCGCCTACAGGGGAGTAAGGCCCTCCGACAAGGCCGACTCACCCATAATGCCAGTTCAGGAATGGTCATCTCGTTGGTTGGCTATACGCTCTTTATTGCCTTGTCTACGTTGGACGACAGTCTGATGTACATAGGGTATTATGGATCAGCCTTGTTGATAGGTCTGGGCAATGGTCACATGTGGCCGGCCTTACAGAATATGACTATCAATGTGGCACATAACAACCAGCGTGGAACGGCCAATTCCACCATTCTCATCTCTTGGGATATCGGTATGGGTCTGGGTATCCTGTTGGGTGGCGTGATTGCAGAGTTCATGGGCTATGGTGCCGCCTTCTGGTCGGTGGTACTGGTGAATACCCTAGGAGTGGTCACCTTCTTCGCTGCCACCAAGGCCTTCTTCCTCCGTAGGAACCTCAATGAATCCGTGTATTGATTTTTTACTTTGCATATAGGCCCAACCCCCGAAAAACGTAGCAAGGGGGTTGCAAGGGCGAAGCAAGGTGCAAGCTAGGAAGTAGAAAGGGCGCATTCTAAATGCGCCCTTTGTTGGAATTTATGACGTAATCGAGTGCCGCGCCGATAGCGGTGCAGTACTGCGAATACTTGGGGATATGGAAACGGATATCGTAGAGTTTCTCGAGGGCAGGGAAGACCTCCTTGCACTGGGGCAGGAGCGACAGGTTGCCGATGAGCACGAAGTCACGGATGTCACTACCTAAGGAAGCAAGCCAGGCAGCAGAGCCGATAGACTGCAGCACCATCCTGATGAGGCCTGCGGCGATATCCTCTTTCGCGGCATTGGTCTGTGCACGGGCGAAGTTAGAGGCGATGGTATCCATCGGCAGTCCTGGCAGCGGCTGGGCGCTGATATCACCGATGGTCAGGTCGATATTGCGCACATTTCCCTGTTTGGCCATCGCAGCCACCTGCTTGATGTCGCCTGTGTTAAGCATGATGCGGGCCAGTCCCTGTAAGGTACCACCACCGACACCGATACCACCAATATGACGCATATCGTCACCGTCGCATTTCACAAATGAGGTACCGGTACCCATTGACACAACGATCGTATGATCGAGCTTGGATTCATAGCGTGCCCCCAACCCGTCAGCTATAAATTCCTGCGACTTCGCTGTCGGCAGTTCATAAATCGGGGTATCGATATAGGCTGCACCCACACCTGTGAGCATCACCTGTTCCACGTCTTTGAGGTCGATCTCGTTGTCGTGCAGATACTTTCCAAAGGCGCCATAGAGTGAGGTGATAGGATCAGCTGCCGTGATGCGGATGGGGGCAGAGACCTTACCGTTCTTAATACCTACAATCTTTGTCGTGGAGATGCCCACGTCGATACCAATGACAATTCCCATAAGCGTTGTTATAGATTAATAATAAAAAAACCCGGCCGCCATTATGCGAAACCGGGCTAATGAAAGGAGGAGTGGTACCTCCAGGAATCGAACCGGGGACACACGGATTTTCAGTCCGATGCTCTACCAACTGAGCTAAGGCAC
>CACZTJ010000034.1 GCA_902784065.1 uncultured Prevotellaceae bacterium
ATTAAGAATTTTCACTATCTTTGCAGCAAAATTCACGAAGTTTATGGAAATTAAGGAACTATATCAGCTTTATCAGCAGCACCCCTGCATCACGACCGATAGCCGTGACTGTCCGGAAGGGAGTATCTTCCTGGCGTTGAAAGGTGAGTCATTCAACGGGAACAAGTTTGCAGTCTCAGCCCTTGAGAAAGGTTGTGCCTATGCCATTGTAGATGAGCCCATAGAAGACATCGGTGGCCTAGGAAATCTTGCAGAACGCATCATCAAGGTGGATGATGCACTGCAGACCTTCAAGGATCTGGCTCGTGAGCACCGTCGCCAATTTGACATCCCGGTCATCGGCATCACCGGCACCAATGGCAAGACAACCACCAAGGAGCTGGTGGCTGCTGTGCTCTCCCAGAAATACAATGTACTCTATACACAGGGCAACTTCAACAACGATGTGGGTGTGCCCAAAACCTTGTTCCGCCTGACGAAAGAACATGAGATTGCCGTTATCGAGATGGGCGCCAGTCATCCTGGTGACATCAAGACACTGGCAGAGACCGCTGAGCCTACCTGCGGTCTCATCACCAACGTCGGCAAGGCCCATCTACAGGGTTTCGGATCGTTTGAGGGTGTCATCAAAACCAAATGTGAGCTCTACGATTTCCTACGAACCCGCGAGAATGGACTCATCTTCATCAATGCCGACAATGACCATCTAGTTGATCAGATCGGTGATGAGGAAGAGATCTGGCTCTCACCCTACTCCACCAATCCCGACAACCAATACACTTGTATCAGTGGTGAGATCATCGCTTGCGATCCGTTCCTGAAATTCCGTTGGCGTGAGCCGCTGATGACCCTTGAAGAAGAGGGCCGCTCCACAAAATGGCACAAGGTTCAGACACAACTCATCGGCTCCTATAACATAGACAACCTGTTGGCAGCTATTGCCGTCGGTATCAATTTCGGTGTTGATCGTAAGAAGATCTGTGCAGCCTTAGAGAACTATACGCCCAGCAACAACCGCTCACAGATGACCGTGACAGAGAAGAACCACCTCGTTGTGGATGCCTATAATGCCAACCCCACTTCTATGCAGGCCGCACTCGACAACTTCCGAATGATGGAAGTACCTCACAAGATGGCCATCCTAGGCCAGATGGGCGAACTGGGTGCAGACAGTGATGCAGAGCACCGTCAGTTGGTGGCAGATCTGGAAGCCTCTGGCTTTGAGGAAGTATGGCTCGTAGGCGATAACTTTGCAGATATCCCTTGTGCCTTCCGAAAGTTCCACGATGTGGAGGAAGTAAAGACCGCCATCCGCAAACATCAACCTGAGGGGCGCTATATACTTATCAAGGGCAGTAACAGTAACAAGCTGTTCCAACTGCCAGAACTGCTGTAAGAATTGAAGTTTAGAAAGAACATCATCTGGGTATGTCTGCTGTGTCTGCTGATAACAGGATGCAGTGAACGAGAGGAGTTACCGGAGAACAACGCCGTGTATTTCTGGCGCACAGACCTCAGGCTCGACTCGACAGAACAGTCGTTCCTTCAACACTATCATATTAATAAGGTGTATTGCCGCTATTTTGATGTGGTGATCAGCGAAGAGGGCGCAGAGCCGAAACCTAATGCCACCATCTCTTTCTCCGGCACACTGCCTGACAGCATCGAGCTCATCCCTACCATCTATATCACTGAGGACTGCATGCATCAGAAGCATCAGGGACTTGCAGAAAAGATCGTGAAGCGCATCCGACAGATGAATGAGACTAACGACATCAGATCAGTCCGTGAGATACAGATCGACTGTGACTACACCTCGAAGAGCCGTAAGACCTATTACCAGTTCCTGGAAGAGGTGAAACGGGCTTGGGGACAAACGGTTTCTACAACCATCCGCCTGCACCAGCTCTCGATGGAGGCCCCACCAGTGGATTATGGCGTGCTGATGATCTACAATACCGGTGACCCCAGGAAATGGGAGGAGCGTAACCCGATCCTTGACATCCGCGATGTACAACCCTATCTGAAGCAACTGGATGACTATCCCCTGCCTTTAGCGGCAGCTTATCCAGTCTATCAGTGGGTAAGGACTATCCGAAACATCCGAATAGAGCATACTGTTGAGGCAGACGAGATCCTTCGTGTCAAAGAGGCCGTTGAGAAGAAACGGAGTAGTCTCAAGAATGCCATCATCACCTATCATCTCGATAAAGATAATATAAATAGATATAAACCTGAGACCTATGAGGAAATTTATCATCACTAGCCTTTTGTCAGCTATGACATTGCCGACACTGGCCTGTATCTGGGGAGAATTGACCAACCCCTATCTGTTCAGTATGTACAGAAAAACAGAGTTCAAAGAACGTGTAGAGAAAACCTGCAACGACAACTGGCAAGCTTATCTTGGCACATCAGAAGAATACTTCTGGTTTGATGCCGATGCAATTATCAAAGCCGCCCAGAAGAAGAACGATGCACTGATGGTGAGTTATGTGCAGAACCTGCAGAAGTATCTCGCATGCGTTGATGTGGAACAGTCGAAACAGTATGAGTGGAACTATCCTTCGAAGGAGGATATTGCCAACCAGCAGCGTGATCTGCAGGCTGTCCGCACCTATGCCCTTGGTAAGACCAATACCAAACTGCGCTCACAGCATGCTTTGCTTTATATGCGCTGTAACATGATGCTGGGACGCCACCAGGAGAATGTCAACTACTGGGAGCAGACTGCCAGCCAGTTTATTGAGACGGTCTATAAGGACATGATGCAAAACATCTATGCCGGTGCCCTCTATAAGACAGGACAGGAGGAGAAGGCCGGAGAACTGTTTGCAGAAATGGAGGATTATGAGAGTCTGATGACCCAGTTCTACCGCAAGCGTTCCTTCCAGGCTATCCGTCAGCACTATCTGAAGAATCCCAACTCAAAAGTGCTGCCTTTCCTGTTGCAGGATTTTGTGAATAACTGTCAGGAGGTGATTGACGCCAATGGTGGGGAATGGTTCGACGGTAAGCTTTTTGTCCGTAGAATCACGGAGCAAGAAGCTACTCAGATGAGAGAATTCTGCGAGACTGTCGTCCGTGAGGGTAAGACCGAGACTCCCATCATGTGGAAATCAGCCAAGGCTTGGTTGGAGTACCTTTATGGTCATCAGAAACAAGCCACAACCGATATTCTGGAAGCCAGTAAATTTGAAGGTACTGACCGTATGAAAGACTGCGCCCGTGTGCTCATGCTCTTTATCACCGCCAATCAGGCACCAGACACCGAGGCTTTTGATAACTATCTCGCTGATGAGCTGGCATGGTTGAAGGAGATGCAACAGAAAGAGACAGACGGTTACTTCGATCGGGCAGTGACACGCTTGTCACATCAGGCACTCACGAAACACTATCAGAACAACACTGATAAGCTCATCGCCCTGATGGATGTCACCAACAACTATCATTATTCCGAATATATGGATACCATGCGTGTCGCTCTATTGGAGAAATACCTGGTATATACTAACACACCAGCCAAGACAAATCTCGACAAATACCTGAAAGCGAATCTGAAGAAAAACGAACAGGCTATGACAGACCTTATCGGTACGAAGTATATGCGCCTCTGCCAATGGGACAAGGCCATCAAATGGCTGTCGTACGTACCGGCATCTTTCTATGATGAGGCAGGATACCGCCTGTACGTCCTGTTACGTAAGGTATCAGTAGAGCCTTGGATTACCCGGCAGTGGATCAAGGACAGCGATGTGGACCGTGCTAACGAATACAACTGGACCATAAGCGAGAATCCCAAACTGCTGTTTGCTAAAGAGATGCAAATGATGGAGGGCACGATGAACGTCCTGTCAGGCAAAGCCCTTTGTCAACGCTGCTATAACCTGGCCACCTACTATGCACAAGCCACCTTTACAGGTGACTGCTGGTGGTTGATGCGCGATGGAAAGAGTGTCGGTGATACGCTCCGTGTGAATGAGGTTGATCTGCAAGCAAAAACCAGAGAACTGCTGCAGAAAGCAAGTCAGACCACTGACCCCGCCTTAAAGGAAAAAGCCCTTTATGCACTTTGTTATGGTGGATTATACAATCCTGACCATTGGTGGTTCAACAAGGAATGGAACAACGAGACATACGAATATGATATTAAGCCTTGTCCCGACAAGCCTCAGTACCGTGCTTTTGCAGCCTTAGCAACCTTCGAAAAGCAAAACGCGACACCTACCAGTCAGTACGTATCGCGTTGTGATGAATATATCCAATTCAGGAAGCAGTTCCATTAAAGATGCTGTTTCCGTAGCTTTGCCGCCTTCTCGGAGAGCTTATAGACTATATTCCTCGGCTTCCAGTCGGGGAATATATTATTTAATTGGTATTGCTTTGCTTCATGATTCTTCATAACCGTTTCCACAGCATTCTCTTCTCCATTGAGCGTGAAGGTCACCACATTCGACTTTGGTGTGATATTCTTACCGTCGGCATCCTTCGTATGATATTCCTTAAAATAGCTATTGATGGTTCTCATGCCTTTTGGTTCGAAACGAGGTTCCTTCAGTTTCTCTGGTGTCATCAGACGCGTGTTCAACCAAACACAACGAGGCGTATCTCTCCAACCACGGGCATACTGGAAATCTGACTCACGGTTGTAGATATCGCAGTTCATGAACACATAGCCCCACTTCGTCTGGGATGTACGAGGAGCGGCAATCACATTACGTCCGGAGCCATCAGCAGAGCGGCGCTCTGTCACGATACTACAGAGATCAAAGAACGCGTCACCGTCACCACAGATGAAATCCACCGTGCCATGAATCTCCGAGCAATAGAGATAAGTCTGACCTAGCGCATTATCTGTATAATATGTGTCCTGATATGACATCAGTCTCACGTGATTTAATATAGAACGCGTACCTTTATCTTGGAAAGCAACAGCTCGGCCTGCAAAACCGGCCTGATAATAATTGAGATCGTTCTGCAAAGTCAGGTCCTGCATATAAAGACCCGTACCCGTATTACGGATGGTGGCAGTCTTATCGATACCCTCCTGCTCGATGGGGGGCGCATTACGGATTACCGTGAAATACATACTCTCGCCAATGAGTGAGATATTATGCCCCGTGATGGTTGTCAATACCGTCGTCTTCAAATCATATAATCCATCGGGGATCAGTATATAGATACGCTCAGCCTGCGAATCTGTATTCTGCTTATTAGCCTGGTCGATGGCATCCAGCAAACTTGCTGCATCACCTTTCTTCACAACAATCACCTGTTCCGCATTTATGGAATGACTGAGCAGGAACATGAAAACAATACATAAAGCCTTGATTTTTGTCATATATCTAAATTTTTATTCTTTTTCTTGCACGTATTTCAAAAAATTACCGTACCTTTGCACCCGCAAAATCGGGATGTAGCGCAGTTGGTAGCGCACTACGTTCGGGACGTAGGGGTCGGGCGTTCGAGTCGCCTCATCCCGACTTTTCTTCTTTTTTGATTCCTCTGCAAAGATAATGCAATTATTCCATATGACCATATATTCCCTTAAAAGAATTATTTGATATGCATCAATAAAAGCACTGTTAACGCACACAATTTTCCGAAAACGTTTGCGTAATCCAAAATATCGTCGTACCTTTGCACCGTCAAAAGAAATAAAAGGATAACAAATTATTAAAGTAGGAGCGAAAAAATACAATGCTCCGAGTAAAGAAAAGAAAGGGTAAAAAGATGAAAAAGATGATTTTGACATTAGTTGCAATGCTGAGTATGACAACTGCATTTGCAGAAGGTGAGATGGCAATGGGTGCAAACAATATGGAGGCTTACGAGCTGAATGTGAATATGAATAAGCTCTCCGAGGCACTTGAGTTAGCCGACGATCAGAAAGAGGCAGTGGCCGATATCCATCACACATTCGCTTCTGAGCTGATGTTTGCTGCACAGTATGGTGAAAACGATCGTAAGAAGTTGGTAGCACGTGCTCTGGATAACGATGTAAAGTGGATGCGCTACGTACTGAACGACAAGCAGTTCCGTACTTATCTCAAACTGCTGAACTCTACGATGAACAATCGTGGTCTGAACAAGTAAGAAGATTCCATTGATTAAATGAATGAGGGTGTGTCGAATCGACACACCCTCTTATTTTATACCTCTGTATCTCGCTTCAACTCCTCAATCATATCACTGATCTTATGGAGTTCGCGGGTGATACGGATGTTCTGCGGACAGTGAGGCTCACACTGATGACAGCCAATGCAATGATCCGGTTGACGTTCACGAGGAACAACTCGATCGAGAGATATCAGATACTGACGGCGATGTTTACGGTATTCTGCATCACCAACTCCCACCGGTAGCGAACCTTCATTTTTACATTTGTTGTAATGGATGAAAATGGCGGGAATATCGATACCATAAGGACAAGGCATACAATATTTGCAGTCATTACAAGGGATATTCTCCAATCCCACAATCTTCTGTGCGATCTCTTTGTGAAGATACTCCTGCTCTTCATTCGTCAAAGGAACAAGCGGACAATAAGACAACAGATTGTCTTTCAGATGCTCCATATAGGTCATACCACTGAGTACGGTAAGCACACCCTCTGGTGTACCAGCATAACGGAAAGCCCATGAGGCCACACTACGTTCTGGCGCATGACTCTTCAGTTCATTTACCAGATACTGTGGCAGATTGGCCAGACGACCACCTAACAATGGTTCCATAATCACTGCTGGGATACCACGCTTTTGTAGCTCAGCATACAGGTAACTGGCATCAACATTGCGATCGTTGATCTCGTTAGCATAATCCCAGTCGAGATAATTGAGCTCGATCTGCACGAAATCCCAATGATACTGATCATGTGTTGCCAACACCTCATCAAACACCTCCTGTTTACCATGGAACGAGAATCCAAGGTTGCGAATGCGACCTGCCTCACGTTCTTTCAGCAGATAGTCAATCACACCATTATCAATATAACGACCCTTGAATTCTTCCGAACTGCCACCTACAGAATGAAGCAGATAGTAATCGATGTAATCCACCTGCAACTCCTTCATTGAATTATGGTACATCTCTATCGCCTTCTCACGTTGCCAGTAGTCGCGATTGAAGTTCGACAATTTTGTGGCTACGAAATATTCGCTACGCTTATGGCGACTGAGCGCGATACCCGTACAGTGCTCAGACTTACCCTGACAATACACAGGAGAGGTATCAAAATAGTTCATACCATGCTCGATGGCATAATCAATCTGTTTATTGATCATATCCTGATCAAACTCATCGCTGTTATCTACCTTTGTCGGCAGACGCATCATGCCATAGCCTAAAATCGACACCTTCTCCTTCGTCTTAGGATTCTCACGATAAGTCATCTTTCCCACAGGGGGCTCTACCTGATTCTTATACTCATTGGCAGCCTGTTCCTCTGCCTTGTTAGCCTGTTTACATCCTGCAAGCGTAGCTGCAGCACCAACAGACCCAGCCCCAAAGAGCTTTAAGAACGAACGGCGTGATATATTCTTCTTTTCCATATAATATCCTCCTTAAATCTTTTTGTGAACTTCATGACCTTCGACAAAGATTGCCGAGAACGGACGCGACGGACAGACATACTCACAGGCACCACAACCAATGCAAGCCGCCTCGTTAATAGCAGGAACCATGGGTGACTCATCATTGTCTGCATCAAGCGGCACCATCTCAATAGCACCAGAAGGACAGTGACGGGCACAGTTTCCACACTCCACCTCATCCGTCAGAACCACACAGTTCTTCTTGATCCATACAGCATGGCCGATCTGAATGGATGATTTCTCAGGCTTGTCAACAGGCTTGATAGCTCCTGCTGGGCATACCTCAGAACAACGTGTACACTCCGGACGGCAATAACCGTGCTCATAAGACATAGTTGGCTGCATCAGATGCATCAAGTCTGAGGACGGACGAAGCACTTGGTTGGGACATTCTGAGACACAAAGCTGACATCCAGTACAACGCGTTGAAAGATTTTGGAATGAGAGTGATCCCGGAGGAGTAAGCGGTGTCTGACGCTCAGGAGCTACCTTATCTTCTATATCAGCCAAGCCACCATCCATTAGTTTCTCTTTCTTTTGAGCCATCGCACCTGTCGTTACCAAAGCTGTTGCCAGAAGGAAGGAACGCTTAGAGGTATCGATTTCGCCAACATCACTCGATTTACTGGTTTGAGTGGCACCTCCAGAATACTTCAAAGCGCCAAACTTACAACTGTCGATGCAGTTACCACAAACCACGCATCGGCTATAATCCACCGTGTGGGTCTTGAAATCAATACAAGCAGCCTTACAGTTCTTCGAACAAAGCGAGCAGTTCTTACACTTGTCTGTATCGAACTTGATCTTCAGCCATGAGAAACGGGCAAAGAACGAGAGAATGGTTCCAACAGGGCAGATTGTATTACAATAAGTACGTCCACCACGCCAGGCAAGGATGAGGAGCACCACCAATGTCACCGCCGCAATCAACAAGACAGGCAAAGAGCGCATCCAGGTATCCACACTGTAGAAAGCATAGCTCTCATAATGTTCAGCTACCATAGCCAACAAGTTGTTACCAGCCTTCCAGATGGGTTGGAAAATCATAGTGGAGATACGGCCATAGGCGCTATAAGGTGCCAACAACTGGAAGAGTGAACCTACGCCAGACACAGCAGCCACCACAAAAACTACCAGTACAGGATAGCGTAGCAATTTCTTCTCTGCGGAGTAGCTGTACTTGTTCTTTTTCCGATGGAATCGGGCTAAAACGTCCTGGAAGACACCCAACGGACAGATAATCGAACAGTAGATTCGTCCGAAAACAAGAGTCAGCACGATAAGCGCTACAACAACGATGACATTGAGTGCCATCACAGCAGGCAGGAACTGAATCTTACTGAGCCAGCTCAGCCAATGGTGCAATGTTCCTGTGAAATCGAGGAACAACAGTGTTATCAAGACGAAAAACACTGCCGCAAGGGTTGTTCTGATTTTCCTTAACATAGTTATCTCGTATTTGTTTAGTTTAATTTCTTAGCCGGTTACCTTTACAATGAGGATGCTCAGTTCATAGAGCAACCAGATTGGCAGAGCTACAACGAATAGCGTAAAAGCATCTGTCGTCGGCGTAATGATCGCAGCTACCATCAAGATGACAACTATCGCGTGGCGGCGCCACTGTCCCATCATCCGGGCATTCAGCAGTCCCATCTTACCCAACAGCCAGCTGACCACTGGCAATTCAAACACAATGCCCATCACGAAACACATCATCATCAGTGTGTCCATGTATGACTGGAGGGTCAGCATATTTGCAACATCTGGACTTACCTGATAGGTGCCCAAGAACTTTACCGTCAAGGGAAAGATGAGCAGGTAATTGAGTACCGTTCCCAACATAAACATCAGGTAACCACTGCCTACTAAAATGGTGGCATATCGTCTTTCGTTGTCATAGAGCGCCGGTGAGACAAAACGGAACAGCAAATATAGGATATAGGGCAATGCCACCAAGAGTCCGGCATAGGCCGATGTCTTCAGGTGAATCATAAACTGCTCCGTCAGTCCCGTATTCATCAGATGAATGCTGAACGGCTCCACACCCAGAAGCCTATAAGTGATGAAATCGCTGGAACGCGGTGCTAGCACAATGGCAAACAGCTCATCCTTCAAACAGAATGCCACCACTGCCACCAGCAGCGTCACGACGAGCACTCTGATGATCACCCCTCGCAGTTCGTCAAGATGATCCCAGAACGTCATGGGCTGAGAATCACTCATCCTTTTTCTCTTCCTTCTTATCTTCTTTGAGATCCGTCACCTCGTTCATTCCATCCTTAAAACTCTTCACGCCTTTTCCGAGTCCCTTCATCAGTTCAGGGATCTTCTTGCCACCAAAGAGCAGCAGGATGATAAGGGCGATGACCAGTATCTCTTGAAATCCTAATCCAAACATTACTTTATCCAGTTTTCAGTTCTGTTTGCAAATATACGAAAAAACTCGTTATCGCAATCATTTTATATGATTTATTAACATATCAATAAGTCACATAAGGTAGAAGTCGCTCTATTGCCGCCTGTGGAAAGTCTTTCAGCAACCTCAGATCCTGCAGATTCTTAATCGGGCCGTGCAATCGGCGATAATCAGTAATATCCTTGGCCTGATAAAAATTGATGTAAGGGTGACGCTTCAGCTCGTTAAGCGTCAATTTGTTAACATTCAGTTTCTGGGGTGTTGCCCCTTCTATAACTAGAAATCGCTTCGATTCTGAAGGAAAATCCTCGATTTCATCGAGTTGGTCAACACTTACATAGCCTCCCAGACGCTGTCCATACTGCACAATCTTTCTGGCAAAATAAGGACCGATACCTGGTACTGTCATCAATTCTGTTGTATCTGCCGTATTGAGGACAACATGCGCCGTTTCACCGATTTTCTGCGGATAATGGCGAATGGAAGTCGTATCATGATGATTTTTCTGAGCGGTTGCAGGCTCCTTCACCAACGTAGCAGCAGGCTGATAGTCCGATGAAATGCGGATATAGGGTTCCAGTTCCCGATATTCCTTCACCGTCAGGCCATAGAGTTTTGCAAAGTCCAATGGTTTGCGATAGATGCCACCAGAAGCCCTGTACTTATAGATATTCTTAATCTGCCATGTTTGAAGACCCAAGCGACGCAGTTGAGCACTATCAGCTGTATTAGGATCGAAGGGAAAGCGTTCTACTTCTCGGGTTGGAAGGCTGGAATCACTCGAATGACTGGGTTGGTTAGCACTATTTGCAACATTTTGCTGGTTAGATTGCCCTGTCAGGAAAATCACTCCCAGCGCAATCACAATCACAGCCAGCAAGGCAAGCACCACCTTACGATCAGACTTCTGAAGATAAAAGAACTCACGCATCATAGAATGCCGAACTGATGAAGGAAAATCAACAGGATGCAGAGTGGTACAATGTAACGAATGGTAAAACGCCACACATAGAAGAAGGAAACACCAATTGCACCGTCATTTGTAAACTCATCTCTTAGCAATTTCTCACTCACAAACCACCCCAACATGATACTGGTCAGGAATGCACCCGCAGGCAACATCAGCTGAGCAGTCAGGAAGTCACAGAAATCCATCAGCGATATACCAAAGAGTTGTAATTCAGTATAAGCACCAACGGAGAATGAGCAGAACACAGCCAGCAATGCACAGACGGATGTCAGTATCCATGCAGCACACTGACGAGAAATCTTCAATTCCTCATGGAAGAATGCCGTGCCGATCTCATGCATAGAGACTGTAGAGGTCAGAGCCGCAAACACCAACAGTGCATAAAACATGATAGAGATGACATATCCCACCACAGGCATCCCACTAAACGCTTGCTGGAAAACATTAGGTAATGTGATAAATATCAACGACGGACCACTATCTGGTTGTACCCCCACAGAGAAAGCCGCAGGAAAGATCATCAGACCAGCCAGAATGGCAATACCAGAGTCGAGCAATGCAATCTGAGTGGCTGAACCCAACAAATATGTATCGCGTTTGAAATAGGATCCAAAGGTACACAGACAAGCAGTTCCCAAGCTTAGGGAGAAAAATGCCTGCCCTAAAGCCTCAAGAAATACATTCGTACTCACTTTCGAAAAATCTGGCTTCAGCAAAAACGAGATTCCCTTTTCTGCACCAGGCAACAGACAAGACGCCACAACGATGATGACTAACAACAGCAAGAGCAATGGCATTAACAGTTTGGCAACCCGCTCTATACCCTCATTCACACCACGAGCTACCACAAAATGTGTAATCAACACGAAAACCACAGCCCACAGACAAGGCCAGAAAGGATCAGACGAGAAAGACTTGAAGTAGTTGATGACATAAGCTGCATCACCATTCAGTTTTCCTGCGATTGACGCAAACAGATATTGTAGGCACCAGCCTGCCACTACAGCATAAAAGCCAAGGATGATCGTAGAAGTCAGAATACCCAGATAGCCGACAAAACGCCACCTCCGATGACTCATTTTGGCATAGGCACGGGCAGCATTCGACTGTGCATAGCGACCTATCAGGAACTCGCTTACCATACCAGGAATACCAAGCAGCAAGACACAACCGAAATAAACCAGGATAAAAGCCGCACCCCCATTATGGCCTGTCATAAAGGGGAAACGCCAAACGTTACCCAAGCCGACTGCTGAACCTGCCGTTGCCAGAACGATGGCTAACTTACTGCCGAAAACGCTTCTACCTTCCATTTAAAGCCAACCGAACTGATGTAAGAAAACAAATAGGATACAAATGGGGCACACATATTTTACCAAAAAGAGGTAGATACGAAACAGGCCGATATTGTCAAGTGTTCCCCTATTGGTGAATTCATCACGCACAATCTTATGAGGCACAAACCAACCGATCATGATACAGGTCAGGAAACCTCCTATAGGCAGCATCAGCTGTCCCGTCACAAAGTCGAACAAGCCGAACAGTGGCATACCAAAGAACTGAAGACTATCCACCGCACCAAGAGAAAGAGAGCAGAAGATGCCTAACAGCATACAACAGGCGGTTACGATCAAAGCGGCCTTTTTACGAGTCGTTCCCATCTCCTCCTCAAGAAATGCCGTAGACACCTCATGAAGTGACATCAGCGATGTCAACGCCGCCATCGACAGGAGGACATAAAAGAGCAAAGCGATCACATACCCTATCACAGGAAAATCACTAAAGGCCTGTTGGAACACATTGGGCAGGGTAATGAAGATCAGCGATGGACCACTATCGGGGCTGACACCCACAGAGAAAGCTGCAGGAAAGATGACCAGTCCTGCCAACAAAGCCACAATGAAGTCGATGACGCCTATCTGGATTGCAGAACCTACCAAATTGGTCTGTTTCGAGAAATAACTGGCATAGGTACAGATACATCCCATCGCAAGACTGAGCGAGTAGAACGACTGTCCGAGTGCACCAAGGAATACATCACCATTAACTTTCGATAAGTCAGGTTTAAACAAGAACTCTATGCCCTTAAAACTGTTCGGTAACAGACAGGCGGCCACCACAATGATCAACAAGAGGATGAAAAGGATAGGCATCATCAGTTTCGAAGCACGCTCGATACCGTCACGCACACCATTCTCGATAATCAGGTAGGTAGTCAGGAGCATGAGAAACGTCCAAAACAACGGTTTGACTGGATCTTCTGAAAAAGTCTGGAAATAAGTCTTGATGAAGGTCGGATCGCCGTGTATCTTACCTAACATAGAAGCATAGACATACTCTAAACACCATCCCGAAACCACCGCATAGTAACTGGAAATCAGGAAACCTGTCAGCACACCCATGCAACCAATCAGTGTCCAAACAGAGCCTCCGGAAATCTTACTGAATGCCCGTGCCGTATTCGATTGTCCATGACGACCGATAATAAACTCGCTGATCATACAGGGAATACCAAGCAATAACACACAGAAAATGTAGATGATAATGAACACAGCGCCACCATTCTGTCCCGTCATGAAAGGGAAACGCCAAATATTTCCCAATCCGACAGCAGACCCTGCTGTTGCCAGAATCACGCCAAGTTTACTACCAAAACTTGCTCTTCCCAATGTTGACATGTTTACTTTTCCCATAATTCGTTGCAAAAGTATAAATAATTTCTTAATTTTGCAGCAAAATTTTAAATAAACATGCATTTTCTGCTTCATTATTTGAGAAAATACCCATTTTCTACCTTCTGTATCTTACTGATATGGATACTATCCTTTGTTCCTTTCTTTCCAGAAACACCACTCAACGATGTGGCCTTCATCGACAAATGGGTGCATGTCATCATGTATGGTGGTACCTTTCTGGTATTATGGATAGAATATATCAGGCAACATCGGTCTCCCGACTACGAGAAGCTTTTCTTCTGGGCATGGCTCATGCCTGTCGCTATGAGCGGCATCATCGAACTGTTACAGGAATACTGTACAGGGGGAACAAGAAGTGGGGAATGGTTGGATCTGGCAGCTAACAGCACGGGTATTACCTTCGCCGCCGTTATCGGTCTGCTGTTGATTTGTTTTCAGGCCAGGAAGTAAATGGGCATTTCGTCAGATAAGCATTATAATAACGACGATCACCCGTCACTTCCTGTCCGATGAAATCGGGCTTTTCGTAGGGTTCATCCTCTGAATGGAGTTCCACCTCAGCCATCACCAGGCCTTCATTGTCACCATGGAACTCATCCACTTCAAAGGTGTGTGAACCACTCTTCACCAGGTAGCGTACCTTGTCGATACTACCGGGTTCACAAAGTTTCATCAGCTCCTGAGCCTCGTTGAGCGTAATCTCTTTCTCAAACTCATACCGGCTCATACCCTTCTCATCCGAAGGGCCTTTGATGGTAAGATATCCGCGGTCGTCACGGATACGCACCCTCACGGTACGTCCGTGACCACTGCAGATGTAACCTTGCTGGATGTGGCTGCTACTGAAAGCCTGCCGTTTGTAATCTGCATGACGGACAAGGAACTTACGTTCTATCTCCAGTCCGCTCATACCTTAGGCAACAATCCAGATAGAATAGATTACAAACAGGACAGCCAGTACAATCAGTACGCCGAAGATCCACTCCAGAACCTTCTTGCCACCTTCTTCCTGTTTCTTCTCGTAAGCCACCTTCTTAGCGGTTGACTTTGATGCTTTTGCTATTTGTGCCATAATCGTTATTTATTATTTGGTTATTGTTCTTCATCATTTACTGGGAACTCCATTAAGTAAGCCTTAATAAACTCGTCGATCTTACCATCCATCACACCATCAACATCTGTCGTCTGGTAGTTCGTACGATGGTCTTTTACACGACGATCATCAAAGACATACGAACGGATCTGGCTACCCCATTCGATCTTCTTCTTGCCAGCCTCAATCTTTGCCTGAGCCTCCAGGCGCTTCTTCATCGCACGATCGTAGAGTTGTGATTTCAGCAGGGTCATGGCGCGTTCCTTATTTTTAGGCTGATCACGCGTTTCTGTATTCTCAATGAGGATCTCTTCCTCCTCACCTGTATCAGGATCCGTGTACCAATAACGCAGACGCACACCCGACTCCACCTTATTCACATTCTGTCCACCAGCACCTGAGCTCCGGAACGTATCCCACGAGAGTTTTGCCGGATCGACATATACCTCAATCGTATCGTCAACCAATGGGGAAACAAACACAGAAGCGAAGGAGGTCATGCGCTTGCCCTGGGCATTGAAAGGCGACACACGTACCAGACGGTGCACGCCATTCTCCGATTTCAGATAGCCATAGGCATAGTCTCCGCCTTCAATCTGCATCGTCACACTCTTGATACCAGCCTCATCGCCGTCGAGCAGGTTTGAGATCGTCACTTTATAGCCATGAGCCTCAGCCCAGCGCATATACATACGCATCAGCATCGAAGCCCAGTCCTGCGCCTCTGTACCACCTGCACCACTGTTGATCTTCAGGACAGCCTCCATCGGATCCTCCTTCTGGCGCAGCATATTCTTCAGCTCCAAGTCCTCAATGGCCTGAATGGCTCTGGCATAGTCGGCATCCACCTCCTCTTCCGTCACCATCTCATCCTTGAAGAAATCAAAGGCCAACTGTAATTCATCGGCAAGGGTACGCACCTCCTTATAGCCATCAAGCCATTTCTTGATGCTTTTCACCTTTTTCATCTGCTCCTCGGCACGCTTCCTGTCCTCCCAGAAGTCTGGTGCCTGTGTACGAAGGTCTTCCTCCTCGTATTCTATCTTCTTCTTGTCAATTTCCAGATAGCGATGCAGCGCATCAGCACGCTCCAGCACATCCTTCAGTTGGTCTTGTGTAATCATCTATAAACTATCAGCAATAAACTATAAACCACTACTCTGCATACATCAATTCTATTTCCCGAGCATAATTCTGGTTGAGCACACGACGCTTGATCTTCAGTGTATTCGTCAATTCACCTTTCTCCATCGAGAAGTGGTGGGGCAGCAACGTGAAGCGTTTGATCTGCTCGTAATGAGCCAACTGCTGCTGCAGTGTGTCAATACGCTCTTTCATCATCGCATTGATCTTCGGATCGGCACAGAGCTGCTCACGGGTTTCGAATGGGATATGATGCTCACGGGCATACTCCTCAAGCAGTGCATAGACAGGAATGATCAATGCCGACACGAACTTACGCTGGTCAGCGATGATACAGATCTGGTCGATATACTTATCCACCAGCAGTTTCGATTCAATCATCTGGGGTGCAATATACTTGCCGTTCGAGGTCTTATAGAGATCCTTGATACGCTCCTTCAGGAAGAGCTCCCCACCCTGCAGGTAACCAGAGTCACCCGTACGGAAATAGCCATCCTCTGTAAAGGCCTCTTTGGTCAGGTCCTCACGGTTATAGTAGCCTCGGGTGATCGTCGGGCCTTTCAGCAGCACCTCACCCTCATCACTGATCTTGATATCGATGCCCTCAATGGGAATACCGACACCTCCCACAGTGAACGGCTCACCCAGGTGGTTACAGCTCACAGTGGCCAGACTCTCTGTCAGACCATAGCCCACCACCATATTCAGACCGATGGCATGCACAAACTCCTCCACTTTCGGATTCACTGTAGCTCCTGCGGTGGGGAAGAAATGCGCATTCTCCAGCCCCAGCTCCTTACGAACCAGTGAGAACACAGTGCGGTTCAGCATCTCATATTCCAGATGAAGCGCCAATGGCGGACGCTTACCTTTCGACAGATAGTCGATATTATGTCTCTTACCCACACTCAGCGCATGCTGGAAGAGTTTACGCTGTACTGCACTGGCATTTTCAATCTTCTCGAGTACGCCCATATAGACCTTTTCCCAGAAACGGGGCACAGACGACATACAGGTAGGATGCGTCTCACGCATCGACTGCTGCACCTCCTGCGGATAGGTATTGACAATCAGACGGGCACCCTCTGTCAGGCATAGGATCTTCCATCCCTTCTCAAAGATATGTGTAAACGGCAGGAAGTTCAGCACACGGTCCTCCTCACCCACTGGCACACACTTATTATTTGCCTCCATAGCCGCATGATACTGGCCACAAGTGAGGATCACACCCTTGGAGTCGCCTGTCGTACCACTGGTATAGAGGATATTGGCAATATCATCCATCGAGGCCTTTGCCTGCAGCTGATCAACCTCCGACTGTCGGGGATAGTTCTCGCCCAACTTCAGGAAGTCGTCGAAGTACATCGCATTCGGATCATGGGAAGAGATTCTGACATTATGATCGAAGACGATAATGCGCTCTAACGTCTGGCACATCGACACCACACGGCGCGCCTTATCATACTGATCTTGTTCACCCACGAAGAGAAATCTTATCTTTGCGTCGCTGATCATAAACTGGATCTGCTGCTCAGAACTGGTGGCATAGAAGGGGATTGTGACAGCACGGATACCCCATGCACCGAAGTCACAGAAAAGATACTGGGCGGAGTTCTGTGAGAACACACCGACATTCTCCTGTACCTTCACGCCAAGATTCAAGAGAGCGTTCGACACCCTCTTTACCATATCCGAGAACTGGTTCCAGGAATAGGATTTCCACTCCGACCCGCCAAAGTCCTTGTAAATCAGCACCTCGCGGTCGCCATATTTCTTTGCCTGATCATGGATCAAACACGATAAATGACTGTTCGTCTGCATACTCTCTTAATAATAATCCGCTGCAAAAGTACGCAAAATGATGCAGATAGCCAAATTATATCACGAAAAAGTGCGATAAACGAGGTAACAACCGTCAGCATGGAACCTGAAAACAGTAGTTATAGCCTCATTAAGGGTGCCTTGCCAGAACTGACGATAAGGATATGACTGCCATTTCAGGCCCTCGGAGGTGAGGTTCTGGCAATTGACGTTGAAGATGCTGACCTGCTGCCCAGGGGAAGATTCAAATTCCGAATCACCGTTGGCAACGACAAACCATCCGTAATCTGTAACCATCAGAGGTTCTACTCCCATTTCAAGGAAATAGCGGACGATCAACGAGATATTACCTATCGTATGATCCTCACGCTGACCTGTAGCACCAACATAAGCGATTCTGTGCCATCCCCGCTTCAGACAATAGCGCGTGGCCTTAGTCAGGTCATTGTCTTCCTGTTCATCCACCTGTATCAGACAATCTCTCAAACCATCAGGAACAGAATCGCCATCGCCAATCGCAACGATATCCGCCTGATACTCATGGGCTGCAAGGTGAGCGATGGCCCCATCGCAAGCCACAATATGAGCAGCGTTCTCCAACAAGGAGAGCGGAACGGCGTGAACAGGGAAATCGCCGTTAGCTAGGACTACCGCATCACACTTTATCATATTTCGTAATTTTCACCATCTGTTTCCACTTGTAGTAACCTGCGATCGCGATGACCACATAAAGTCCATAAAGAATGGCCTTGAAAGGAATATCCTTTTGGATATAGAGATAACAGCACACGACATCGACCACTATCCAGAAGAGCCATTGTTCCAGATACTTACGAGCCAGAGCCCACAAACCCACAAACGACAGGGCATTGGTAAACGAGTCGAGCAGAGGCACTGTGGAGTTAGTCCAGTTCACCAGTACGTAATAGATAGCGCCCCATGCAAACAAGAAGAACAGAAAGGCAGGCAGATATTGCCGCCTAGGTAGATGGATGATAGGTAGCGACTGCTTCAGCTTACGCGTCTTCTTGAATTTCCACACATAGAAGCCATAGACAGCAGCGAGCGTATAGTACACCGCCATACCTGCATCGCCATAAAGACCATGACTCCAGTAGAGCCAGGTGTCGAGTGCAGGCATGATGATGCCGACAATCCAGAGGGCTATAGACACACGATACTCGAGCCAGATGTATATCAGGCCGAGTACCGTTGTCAATATGTCGAGCCAATGCTCGCTTATGAATGCTTCCATTTAGAAATTGATCGATAGATGAGCCATCATATTGAATGGTGCCGAGGGTGCGAAACCTGCCTCATACTGGTCTGATGTGTCCCAGCCAGTAGCGATCAGCTTGCCATTCTCCTTGGTGAAGGCAGGTGCTGCCCAACCGTTATTGTCGAATTTGGCAGAGAAGATATTGTAGAAACTGATGCCAGCTGTGAGATTTTTCACACCCAACTGCTTCAGACTGAACGTATAGCTGAGGTCGATATTCGTTGCAAAATGTCCATCGAGCATCATACTGACATCGATGGGTTTATCGTTGTCGTCGAGTGTCTGATAGCTCTTGAAACCTGTATTCGTCAGATACTGATCGCCTACATACTGGCTCTGGATGCTGGCTTTCATACCCCGATATTTGAAGGTCAGGATATTGTTGAAGATGAAATCAGGCGAGAACGACAGTGGGGTATCTCCCAGACACTCTACAGAGCCGTCAACCAGCGTCACCTCCCAGTTCTTCGCACGATTCTTAGAGATGGTGGTGTTGGCATCCCAGCGGAACCAGTCGATAGGTTGCCAAGCAGCCTCAAACTCGACACCCAAGCGATAGCTCTTACCTACGTTCTTTGCGATAGCCTCTCCAATCGGATTCAACTCACCAGTCAGCACAAACTGATTCTTGTAGCTCATCCAATAGAGATTGGCGCCAGCAGAGAATGTTGCACTCTGGAACTTATAACCAACCTCCAGATCATTCAGTCGCTCAGCCTTCAATTCAGTACCTATATTATCCTCATAGTCGTTACGAGTGGGCTCCTTATGGGCGATGGCATACGAGGCATAGACTTTATGATGAGGCGTGATGTCATAGTTCAGACCAAACTTCGGATTGAAGAAGTTGAAGTCATCGTCGATCACATATCTGCCATCAGGATTAGCCCCTTGCCAGTCGCCTGGGTCCTGCATCCGATAGCCGATATGACGATACTGCAGGTCGAGGAAGCCATTCAGTCCCTTCACGAATTCATAGTTCACCTTGCCATAGATGTTCCAATCAGTCTTCTTGGCGTTGTTGCGATAATACTCGTAGTCAGGCAACAGTTCGAGACCTTCAGGCACATGCTTCACCCATTTCACCAGTCCGAAGTGATCGCCATCGTATTTATTCCATCCACCACCCAGAATCGCCTCGATGTTGTCTTGATTATTGTAGATCAGCGAGGCCACAAAGGCGTAGAAATCATTATCCATCTTCTTCTGACGAATCAGATCGCTCTTCTGCTTCGGATTGCCGCCAGCCTCAGGATCGAACCAAGGGCCGTAGGGGAGATAATCTATCAGCTTGCGACTCGTCTTATACTCCTCGTAGTAGCCATTTCCCTTCGTGTAGTGAGCTGTCACATTCAGCGCCAGATTGTTTGAAAGGTCCTGGTTCCACAGCAACTGGTAGTTCTGCTGATGATAGTTGTCTGTCTGATCAGCATAGTAATGCACATTGCCTTGATCGTCGTAGTATTCACCACAGGAGTTGTAGGTGCGCCCATAGAGGCTCTGCTCATACTTCGAGGTGTAGTTCCAGGCATGATAAGTCTCCTCGATACCATTCCAGGTGATAAATTTCACAACGGTGTTGTCTGAGAAGTAGCCTGCCTGTATCAGATAGCTGTTCAGCTTTGTCCAAGCGCGATCGAGATATCCCTTCGAGCCGATATTCGAGAGTCGGCCCTGAATACCCCAGTGGTCTTTGATCAGACCTGTGCCGAAGCGCAGCGTCTCCTTATGCGAATAATAGGAACCACCAGAGAGATCAAGTCCGAAGTAAGGCGTCATTCCGATATTCTCCGTCTGCATATTCACCGTTGCGCCAAAGGCACCTGCACCATTCGTCGAAGTACCCACACCTCGTTGGATCTGCATCGACTGCAAACTACTGGCGAAGTCGCCCATGTTCACCCAGTAAAGCTGGGAACTCTCAGCATCGTTCATCGGAATACCGTTGGCTGTGATGTTGATACGGCTCGGATCAGTACCACGCACTCGCAGCGAGGTATAGCCGATACCATTACCAGCATCTGAGGTCATCGTGATACTGGGTGTCAGTGAGAGCAGATAAGGGATATCCTGTCCGAAGTTCACTGCTTTCAGTTCTTCCCTCGACAAGTTGGTGTAAGCCACAGGCGTCTTCTTCGACGCACGGGTAGATACCACCTGCACACCCTGCAACTCTATTGATGTGAGCGTATCAAGTTCGCTCGGATCAACCTCTGGCGACACCAGTGGTTTCTTTGATTGCACACTCACCACGCACACCAGCGCAGTCATTCCTAAAACAAATCTTTTCATACTTTTAGTTGTACCTTTAATTAATAAATAATGTAAAGGGGGTAACTTGTATCGATAAATCCTTTATTCCATCCCTACGCCAGTATAATCTGGATCAGGTTAGAGGGTATCATCTCAGCCTACACCCGCAGGCACCCCTTGAAATCGGCTGCAAAGGTACGAATAAGCGAGCAAAATACAAAATAAATTGCGATTTATTTTCATTTTCGAGCGTGAGTACCTTCGAGCGAAGCTCAAAGATAGTGCAAATCGAGCGCAGCTCAAAGGTACGAATAAGCGAGCAAGTTATTATTACAAACCAACGTTTGAGAATCGCACGCCATTCACCAACTCAAACTCAGCCCTCAAATACGCGAGTTACGACTCGTTTTGTAAATAATTGATACTCTGAGACTTACAAAATTGCATGCTTCCGACAACTCGAAAAAAGACCTAAAAACACCCATCGCTACCATTAATTCCAGCAATTGCTACCATTAAATCTAGCAATTATTCCCTAACTAGGGAACAATTTTTCTTAGGCCAACCAGCAAAATTTCCATAGCCTACCAGCAAATTCCCTTACTGGAAACCCACCTTTCGCCCATTTCAGCCCAAAACCATCATCTATAACACCCCATTCCGAAGTGTTAAATTTAGACATAATTTCTTTACAAGAATATCTATTTCCTTTATCGAATACCCATACGAGCCTCGATGACATTCACCACATAGTCGCCCAGCTTCTCGCACTCGTTGATGAGATCCATGTAGATGGTACCTACGGCGTAAGTATATTCGTGGTTGTTCACATCCGTGATGTTCTGCGTCTTCAGCTGGTTGCGGTAGTTGTTGATCTCATGCTCGATATTAAATGAACGATTGACATCGAACGACTCCTTACGACCTTTCAGCAGGCGGTTCATCTGCGTGAGCGACTGATCCGTGAGTTCCATCATCTGATGGATATGATCATACTGCTTCTCGATGAAGTGATCCTCCTTACCATTATATTTACGCGAGATAGAACGCGCCATATTGAAGCAGGCATCACCAATCGACTCCAACTCAGAAATCTCACGAAGCATAGCGCGGATCTTAGCCTTCGTGTCGTCGGAGAGGTGGGCATCACTGACTGAGTTCAGATAGTTGGCAATCTCCAGTTCCATGTTATCGCTGATACCCTCATACTTCTCAATACGGGTGTAGAGTTTGTTGAAGTCACCTGCCTTACTGTCTTTCTTATTAGAGGCACTGCTCGAAAGTGTCAGCAACTCACGTACCATACCAAACATACGCTGCATACGTTCTGAGAACGACTGGATCTCCTTCTGAGCCTCCAGCACTGAGAGCTCTGGGGTCTTCATGAAGCCAGCGGTAATGAAGTGCAGACGGAAATCCTCTTCCTCATCCACCTTCTTAGGTGAGGAATGAACCAGATGAGGATAAAGGTATTCGCCACGTTGAAGGCTGTATGGAAGGCGGCAAGCACAAAGCTCAGCTTAGCCGAATTGGCGAGGAACACGCTGGTCTCTACGGCCTCTTTCTGCATCGTTACGTCAAAGCCAACCCAACCGCACACCATATCGATGAACGGACGGAACACGAACAGGATCCAGATGACACCAAACACATTGAAGAACATATGGGCCAAAGCAGCTCTGCGGGCCTGCGTGTTTGCCGACATCGCAGCAAGGTTTGAGGTAACGGTGGTTCCGATATTCTCACCCATTACCAGCGCGATA
>CACZTJ010000035.1 GCA_902784065.1 uncultured Prevotellaceae bacterium
CGCCAAAGCTGTACCCAATGAAATGGTAGAGTTCGCCGGACCGCAGAGTTATCACCAGGACGACTACTCCATCTTCTATAACAACATCAAGGACAACGTAGCAAAGCGCATCGCTGCTTATCTGGAGAAATGACAAAAGATCCCATGCCTTAGGTAAACAAGCAAAGCGTTCTGGAGAAATAATTCCAGAACGCTTTACTTATTTCTTATGAACAAAGAGGGTTAGCGCAGCGGCCAAACATATCTTTTGACCAAATCCCAGAACGTCTCTACCTTTTGTTTCTCTTGATTATTATCATTAGAAGCCTTTTGAACTTCGCACTTTGAGGCTTCATACTGGGAGGCTTCTCCGATGGTACTTGCGCCTGCACTGGTGGTAAACACGAATGAGAAAGCAACTGCTGCAAGTGTGCTCATGAGCATCTTCTTTGCATTAATCATATTTGTCTTCATAACCTTAATCCCCATCTGCGACAAATCGGCTACGAGGTGGTGGGGATGTGTCGCAAGGGGCCTTGTCATCTCGAAAGGCTACGGGTTCTTGCCTTGCAAGCGACCAAAGGTCGAGCGGGCGCTTTAGCGGGAATCTAGGCGAAGCGCATGGAGAGAGATCTCGACTCCGCTCGAGGTGATAAAGGGACTCAAAATGACAGTAAGGTTCGCGCTGACAAAGTAAATAGTCCCGCTGCGGCGGGACTATTTCTTTTTTTTATTAATATTAATAGGGGTACTCTTGGGGAAGGCGATGCTATAGGCGGCATCGAGGGCTTTCAGATGGATCTTGTAATAGCTGATGCCCAACTTGACCGACACGATAGCCCGCAACAACTCTCGGTGCTGGCGCGGATAGAGCGACGGCGGTGGCAGTTCGTTCCACCCCTCCTGCTCACACCTGTGGCACACTTCCCACACAAGATCTTCGTTGGCTTCATAGCCGAACCACGATTTCAACACATTTCGGATGCAGAAGCGCTTACACTGACCTCCGAGGAGGCGCCTCGTGCGCTCCAGCCGAAGCCAGAGCTGCACAAAGCATTCCTGATTGTTTTGAATCTCCATTTTAACATTTGACAATGTTGAAATTGCTCACGCTCGGCAATTGATGCAAGCATCATTGCTCTCGCTTAATCGCAATTTTGACTAAAATGACTTTGACTATTTTGACCAGATCAATTCAACTTCCTGTATCCTCCATCTGGCAGCAACACCACCAGCCCTTGTTTGCGCCAGTTCTTCAGCATCTGCTGAACGGTATTCAGAGTGACGCCAGCCCCCTTCACAGCGACGGACTGCTGCATAGCCTGCTCGAAGGTAAACTGCTGATCCAGTCGCTCATAGATCGAATCGTTCTTGCCGCGCTTCGTACGTTCTCCGTTAATATTACCAGTATAATCACGACCGGTCATCGCGTTCTCGATACGGTCTCGGAAGAAGAACAGGGCATTCTCCATCAGTGAGTCGGCTATCACATCATACACCTCCAGCATCTGCGGTGTCTGAGCCTTCAGCAGCAGCTCCTTCCAGAGGGTTGGCTTCTGCTTCAGCAGGCTTTCGGCACCATTCAGGCCGTGCTTTTTGATGAGCCCCTCACACACCTTACAGAGCATCAGGCAGCAGGTCATACGCTGGGCGGTTACGCAGATACGGAAACGCTGACGGGCCTTCACCTTATCATCGTTCTTCATCGTCTCCAAGCGAACTTTCTCCAGCCACTCGCGGCCGCACTGCTCCAGTCTGGGCAGCTCAATCTCCCCCACCATCAGCGGTAGCAGATGGGCTATCTGCTGGATGCGCTCCTCCTGTCGCTGGGTCAGCACCTTAGGCTCATCGTCCAGCTTCGCGAAGGTGTTATCGGGCGTTCGGGCAATAGCTATTCGGCTCTGGAATCCGTCGGTATAGTTAGTCACCACACGAAACAAGGCGTCCGGTGTGCCGCACATCGTCACATTCCACAACAGATGTTTGATATGCACGTTCACGGCATCCGCACTCTTAGCCTCACGGTCGTATCGACTGCCGTCATAGCTCTGACGCAGCATGATGGAGAAATCGCTCATAGCCGACTTCCATTTCTGCGCCACCGTATCAGCCTCAGGCGTAAACGAGAAAGCATGCTTCCCCTCGATGTTCGCCAGTCGCTCTGCCAGATTGGCCACTGTGTTGTTCAGCGGGATAAACCTGACGGGCAGCTTAGGTTCCTCGGGCTGATCCTTCTTGTTCTTCGCCGCCCTTTTCTTGGCGCGCCATTCGTCCTCCTGCTTCACGTACATCTGATCCAGCGCCGACACCTCAGTCATCCAGGCTTCAATCACAGGGTCGATCGAGCCTTTTCCGCTGGCAAACTCTCCGGCGATATAGGCTATCAGGTTCAGGTTCTTCTTCTGACCGTGAACATCGAGTACCACACCCGTCGCCAATGCGCCGATACAGGGACAGATGGCCGTCACCACAGGTATCGCCAGATGAGCGCCGACGGCCTCCACCGATTCCTTTGCCCCCTGCGGCATCTTAAACCCACTAAGGAGTGATTCAGCGGCAGCATCATCCTCTTCTAAGATCTCTCCATGCGCTCCGCTTAGTCGAGATGACAGGGGGGCTGTCATTCCGAGCGCCCCATTTGTCATCCCGAGCGTAGTCGAGGGATCTCTTTCCAGCGCATTCAGCACATTTCGCAGGCGCAAGGGGAACGACTCCAACTCCGAACTGAGCGCATTCTCAATCTTCTTGCGCTTCTCCTCAGGCGGAAAGCCGTCGTAGCAGGGAATCACCTGATCGAGCCAGTCGGCGTTCTTACCACAGATATGACGCAAGTCACAAGCCAGCTGATAAGTCAGCGTATCCCGATCCCCCTGCGTCGGCTCAAACCCTCGGTTGTTCACCTCCCAATACTTCTTTAGGATCTCCGTAAAAGGAATCCCATGATAATGCGTCGGGAAAGGTTTGTCATCTCGACTAAGCGGAGCGCACGGAGAGATCTCCTGAGACCTCTCGACTCCGCTCGAGGTGACAACGGGTGTACCGCTCGAGGTGACACTCTCCTCCCACGGCCGATAATGCTTATTCGCCTTCTTCGCCCCCGGCGGCACCTCCTCCTGCCGTTTCCTCACTCGTGCCTTCAGCAGCTGAAACTCCTTCTCCGACTCCTCCACCGTCAGTGGCTCCTCAAAGAGCGCATCATCCAGAAAGAGCATGTTTTCGGCATCAGCTGGCCCAGCAAAGAGGATGCGCTGCAAGTCCTTCGGCGCAGTATCCATCTCCGTCTGTGTCAGCGTCGATACGCGTACCATATTCTCCAGGATGGTCTTGTGAGGCTCCCTGCGACAGATGGCGTGCAGACCCCATCGGGCAGATACCGACAACTCCAGCAGTCCTATCTCCTCGCGCATTTCGAGCAGATGTGTGGCGATGCGCTTACATTCCGTCTCTTCACCGCAGTCGATGTCATGCGAGAAGGTGGAACTCGGATGGCAGCAGCCCTTCAGCACCCCGTCGGGCAGCAGGTCGTTGTAGTTAAACTGCGCCTGCAGCGCCTTCTCCTTCTCGTCGCCCGCGCGACCTAAGGCAAAGTGCTGGCGGTTCTCGGGCGTGTTACGCAGCGCCAGATACTCCTCTCGGTTAGTAACGCGGCGGGCTTTCTTATGCCCGTCCGCGTCGATAAAGATGTAATTTACCATTCAGAGTGATTAGTCTTCCGATAGATACTTCCTCAGTTTTCCGGCAGCCTCACGCGCTTCTTTCATGAGGGTTTCAGGCATCTTCTGTACGTCGGCTTCGTCCATGATCATCACGAAGTAGTACTTCCGGTCCTTACCCTTGCTCACGCTGCTGTGATCCTGTCTGAACATCGGCTTGTTCCTGATGCGCTTGGGCAGTCGGGTCACATAAAGATTACCGTCTCTCATGCGCTGCACCTTACACAGCCCCACAAAAGGCTGTACCAACACCCCGGGATCACAGTTCTGGAAGTCGGCCGTCTCCCTACCTTTGTCGTCATAACCGTAGGTCATCACGCCGCCCAGCATCAATGGGTTCTTGTTCATCCTAACTTCTTCATGTCTGTTACCGTTACGTCCTGATACATGTTGCCGTTGCTCTCAAACAGCCTGAATCTCAAAGTAACCGCCACCACATCGCCTGCCTGGTATCTGGTCTGCGCCATATTCCCGAGAACAGCAGCGTTGTACTCTTGAGCGTAGTCGCCTCCCAGCTCCTTCAGTCTGATGTAACACTTGGCAAGTTGCTCACCTTTCTGCGTGGTGACGAAGCCTGGCTCCGTCTGTCCCACTACTCTACAAATTAATTGT
Organism: uncultured Prevotellaceae bacterium; assembly: GCA_902784065.1. Taxonomy (GTDB): domain Bacteria; phylum Bacteroidota; class Bacteroidia; order Bacteroidales; family Bacteroidaceae; genus Prevotella. Next base: position 4,305 of record CACZTJ010000035.1, read on the forward strand.
TCCATGTTTAAAAAAATAACAATAAAGTAAATAAAAATACTATTCAAAAAATCTTTTTGCTTCCCATTCCCTGCGAAGAACGAGTCCTCTCATCGGCTTCCCGCCAGCAAAGACCCAACGCTTAAACTCGCGCGTAATCTGCAGCTTCGAACCGCCCTCTCGGATCACCTTCAGCAGTGTCGAGGATTTCAGATGACCAATACCCAGATTAAAGGCAAACGATACGAGCGCATCGAATTGACCTGGGGTTTTGGCAACATTGAGCTCATTCACGGCCTGCTCCGTCTCGTAGAGATCCTGCAGCAGATACTCTCTGGCGCAATACTCCGTGATACGATCGCCCAACTTCACATTCTTGGTATGTCCGTACCCTACGGTGGGCACACCAGCAGCATCCAGATAGGCCTCACTACGGAAGCCCTCAAACTCTTTAAGTTTCTCTAAGCAAATGTCTGATATAATCATTTTGTTTTTTATTTTACGTCGCGTCCTTAGTGCGACCATATAGTTATTAATTCACTTTTTGTCTTTCGACACTGCAAAAGTATGAAGTATTCCCTGCGGTTAGATCGTTTTTTTTAGACCGTTCCCGAGATTTCCCGACTTTTCCCTAATATTCCCGAGATATCCCGAGAATTCCCGAAACGACGCACAAAAAAAAGCACCAGAACCGCTTGATTCTGATGCTTCTTGTCATTTCGACTAAGCGAAGCGCATGGAGAAATCTCTCTCTCACCTCCTATAAATATTCCTAAACGTCTTTAGCGAATACCCTTCTTTGTCAGACATCCCCATTCTTACTAGTTCATTATATGCTCTTTCTGTATCTTGTGGCAGATAAATCTTATCTTCTTTAGCCAGCTTCTTCAAATAATTGTAAATATCCTGTAAGCCATAATTTACCACCAGTCGTTTGATTGCCCGGTGAATACGCCAAGCTTCCTCTTCCTCAATCTCTGGATGAATGAATTTGAATAGCTCTTCGGTAGGTTTCTGATTAATGCCTGGCTGTTCGTTTATGGTTGAGTGAAGCCCTTTAGCCTGTTCCGGCATCAGCTTTACCATATCCTCATGAAGCTGCTTCATCTGAACGTTATAATAAAACATGGCTATACGCTGCTCATTAGTCATCAACCTGAAACAACGGTAGATGTAACTTCGCAATAGCGGATAATCGATCACAAACAAGTCGCCCTCCCAATGCGAATATCTGCGCAACTTGGCACACTCCTCGTCGAAGCCTTCAGGCAATTCCTTCTTGTTTTTCAATTTCTTCCTCAGCTTACACAGATCCACACCGTCCATCTCTTCACCATGCGGTCTGCTATCGTATTTCAGAATACCCTTGATCAGCATGTCTGCAGTCAGTTCCGCCTGGTATTCCGTCAGTCGTTCCATCGTTAGTTCGGGCTGTCGTATTTTCCATAGGTCATAATCGGTGGCGCGAGATTCCCTACATCTCATCTTCATTCTCTCTAAGAATTTGTCAGCGAAGTCGGCTTCCACGTCAACAATTTTCAGCCATAGGGCCTTCAACAGATCCACCATTTCCTCTATTTTCTCTCTTAGCAGCCTGCTCTCTTTTATCGGCAAATCCTTGTATAGTTTGCTTTTCGTCCAATAGCTGGTGTTGGTCATCGTATCGAAATTAGTCATCAGCACATTGCTGCTGGTCAGTCGTATCTTACTATTAAGGTGTCTGTTCAGCTGGGCATTAATCTCATCCACCAGATCCATTACGAATTGACCGCTCAAACAGATATCACCAGGTTTTTCGAAATTAACTCCGTCATACTGTTCCAGCATACGCTCAAGCGTCAGGAGTTGATTCAGCTTTGCCATAGCGTCAGTCCTCCTTTCTTTGCTTTAAGCATTTCATACTCACTGAAATTGCGGAAACCCTTGCTTCTGTAAGCACAAGTTTCCTTTATTCGGGGCAAGCAGGCCCCTTTTTTAAATTGTAAAGACATAGTAGGTTAAAATTTTGAGTTATTAATTATTGTGATGCAAAGGTACATATAATATTTGAAACAACCAAACAAAATTTTGTTGATTTCGATGAATACAACTATTGTATCGATACTATAGACTAATTTATAAAATAATAACACATATTGAGCTAAATATTCTTTATTTTCTATACCTTCAATCAATCGAAACTAACGAAAAACTAAAACATATTAAAAATATAAATAAATAACTAAATAATTTGGCATTCTAACAAATTTTCTTTATACACATGCCTGTGTACCAATTATTTAATTGACAGGCAAAGAGCAATATCCACTTTTGCATAATTGCCCCCAAAAAATCACTTATAAAATTTGGCAGTTTCAAATAAACACTTTATCTTTGCATCGCAAATAAAAACTAGCATTAAATCCATAATACTATGGACGGATAGTTAGAGATTTTATGAGGAGGAATCATGAGGTGTCAGTATGTCACCTCATAGAGAAGATTCAGGTTTTTAGTTATTCATAGATTGTTGGCAAAAGGGGTTCGCAGTGATGCGCGCTCCTTTTATTCTTTGCCCCTTTACGACACGATCTAAACTCGTCACTCTACTCTGTCGCAAATCACTCCCCCTGTCGCAACAAATGAAAGAAGAATCCAGCAAATTTCTTGGAAACGGCAGTTTTTCATCATACCTTTGCAGTGTCGAAAGGAAACAACGACAACAGAGACAAGAAAAGATAATAAGTATAACAATTAAAATATTAAGGTTATGATGAAGAAGGTTTTATTGATAGAGACGACACTGGTAAGTGCATTTATCGCAGCATTTTTTTCAATCGCTTCAATGTCAAAGAGTAATCAGGACACCTTAGCAAGTAACGATATTCAGACGAGCGTTCAGAGCGTAGCACACGCTTCAACCTCGACTCACAGCATATACAAATTAGGCGGTGTTTATCCCCAGCCTTAATAATTCTAATATCATTAAGAAGGAGAGTCAAAAGCTCTCCTATTTTTTGTCATCTCGATATTCATTTTTCACTCCATTTCTTTAGTTCTTCAGATGTCATAAATTCTAGATCCATGCCCCAATGAAGGCCATAATTACTAAACAATTCTTCAACCTCGGATAGGCTTCCCTTTCCGAAATTGTGTGCTTTCATTACTTCCTCCCTGTCAAGACTCACCAAATCGGCTAATGTTTTGCAGTTTCTAGTTTTAAGTCCATTCAAAGTTCTCCTCGACAGGTTAAAATCCTCCAAGCGTTTCCCGAAAAGCGTGAAGGTAAGTTTCCTTCTTGATTCATACTCATCTAATTGCGCGTCACGTTTAGAGATCAACTCTCTTAGTCGTTCATTTTCCGCCTTCAGCGCCTTATTATTCTCATGAATTTCTTTCAGTTCCTCAATGTGCGATAACTCGTTGGCAGCTCTTATTGATATTTGTATAATACGCTCTCTGGTCACGCCATATCTTTGCGCCAATGTATCTGGACTTTTGCCACGGATAAGCGATGAAAATATTACGCTTTCACGATTAGTCAAATATTCCTCACACAAACTTATGAGTGCCATTTGGTTTACCCGAAACGCAGCTCTTGCTCGGTCAGGCGTAATATATAAGCCTTTAGCCTCGTCAAGAACCTCTTTATTGTTTTTGATAACTTTCTGGTATTCTGATTTTAGATCTGATATTTGCTGAGCCATAGCATTCAGTTCTTTCAGATCATCAAAATATTGTTCTACACTATCTCGGTCAACCATGAGTGCACGCCCTACAACATGCCCTTTCAGGAGTCCTTTATTAACCCAGTTAGTAACTGTTTGTAAATTACAATCCAATAGTATGGCAGCTTCCTGCCTCGATATCATTCTTGCCATTGCATCTAGTTTCTTTCGTAATCAATTTATTAGTTAGATAATCGAGGCGCAAAATTACTAAAAATCCCGCTTCTAACAAAAGATACGGGATAGATATTAAGAGTTTTTAGCGCTTTTGAAAAGACATTCTTTTTAGTCAAAATAGTCATTAGTCAAAATAGTCAAAATGATTTGGAGATTCACATTTTTGCTCACTATAATATAAATATTAAAATATTTATTATTATAGTGCGTGATTTTGGAGAATCCAAAAACGATTTTGACTAAAATGACTTTGACTAAAATGACTACATCACAAAAAAATGCAGAAAAAAGAAAAAATAATTGGGAAAGTATTCGTGAACCGCAATGAAAAGATCATACCTTTGCACCGTCGATCAATAAAGACGGATTTTGCGCTCCGGGCGAAGAAAATTAAGTTTCTAGTGCACGAGAAATTATTTCCTAGTTAGGCAGTAAAAATGAGGGCTTGAAATCGGCAAACAGTGAATTAAAAAACAACTTATTATTAATTATTATTTTTTTGAACAATTATGGCATTGAAAGTTAAAGCAGTAGAAAAGAAGGTTAAATTCAGCAAGAACGATCCGGGCGTTTGGCGCTACGTGATGTCGCCTGAGATGTACTCTACCCTGAGTCAGTCGAAGGTGATCAAGGAGGCCGCTCTCCGCTCTGGCGTCAGTCGAGGTGTGATGCAGGCCTGCTGGGATGCAGCTGGCGAGGTGATCAAGGCTTGGGCTACCGAGGGTCACAGTGTGGCTCTGCCTGGTTTGGGTAGCATGCGATTCGGACTCCGCGCGAAGTCGGTGGAGGATGTGAACGATGTGAAGACCTCGCTCATCAAGACCCGCCGCATCATCTTCACGCCCACCGTTGACCTGAAGGACGAGCTGGCGAACACCGCTATCCAGATTACCTGTATCGACCGTAACGGCGACGAGGTGAAGCGTGTGACTTCCGCTGACGCAGGTACCGTTGAGGATCCTGAGAACGAGAATCAGGGTGGTGAGAACGGTTCTGGCTCCGAGGGTGGAAACACCAATCAGGGTGGCGACAACCAGGGCGGTAACACCGGTGGCGGTGGTGGCGGTAACGACGACAGTCCCATCGACGATGATTAAGAAGGGAGGCGCTTATGAAGAATAACCGCTTTATCGAGATTGGGGTGAAAGTAGTAGTAGCCGCGCTCACAGCCTTTCTGACAGCTCTCGGCACCACGAGCTGCATGGGTCACGGACCAGTGTTCTTCTAAATGAAATTAAAAAAGAATCGGCATTGCTTGGGCGGTGCCGATTTTTTTTGTACTTTTGTCTCCAAAATATAATAAGGTATGAAGATATTTGCTATTGGCATGAACTATGCCGCACATAATCAGGAACTGCACGGGACGCTGAAGCGCCCAGACGAGCCTGTGATCTTTACGAAGGCCGACTCGGCGATCCTGAACCAGGGGAAGCCGTTCTTTATCCCTGACCATCTGGGACGTATCGACTACGAGACGGAGGTGGTGGTGAGGATCTGTCGCCTGGGGAAGAATATCCCTGAGCGCTTTGCCCATCGCTATTACGACGCGGTGACGGTGGGTATCGACTTTACGGCACGCGACCTGCAACGTAAAGCCTCGGAGGCGGGGCAGCCCTGGACGATCTGTAAGGGCTTCGACGGCTCTGCGGCCATCGGCGAGTGGGTGCCGAAGGAGAAGTTCCTGGATATCCAGCGTATCCACTTCCATCTGGACATCAACGGGCAGACGGTGCAGGAGGGCTGCACCTCGGATATGCTCTACAAGGTGGACGAGATCATCGCTTATATCTCGCAGTTCTTTACGCTGAAGACGGGCGATATGCTCTATACCGGCACACCGGCTGGCGTGGGGCCCGTGCATATCGATGACCATCTGGAAGGGTGGCTTGAGGAACGCAAGGTGCTGGAGTTTAATTGCAAATGATGCAATAAAAATGCCTTGTGATACGTTTATAAACCAATGATGCGTATGCGAAGGCTGATAAGCTGCATGTTGTGGATGTGCTTCTGGCTGACGGCAGAGGCGCAGGCGATATTTGATCTGACGGCCAGTCAGGTCAAAATCGACTCGTTGTTGCCTGTCTTCACCTGGCAGAAGCAGCTGGGGCCTCGTTATATGGACTCGACTTATACCGTGAGCATCGCCTATCCGGAGTTTATCGATATGAGCGAGGCTGACATCAGCCGCTATGAACGGATCAGCGGAAAGCCTCTGCCAGCGATGCCTGCAGTGACGCAGCATGTGAGCGTGGCGCGTAAGCAGGGGTTGATCGACGTGTCGTTTGTGCCCTTGGTCTATAGAAACGGCAGATACCAGAAGCTGGTGAGCTTTATGCTGGTGGTAGAGGCGACAGGCAAGAAAGGACAGTCGCTGCGCGCTGGCACAAGGGACGACGAGGAGGACGATGAAGAAGATGAAGAGCCCTCACGCTATGCCAAGCATTCGGTGTTGCAGACAGGCACGTGGGCGAAGATACGTGTGCCTGCCACAGGCTTCTATCAGCTCTCTGACGAGTTGATAAAGCGTTGTGGTTTCACCGATGCTTCGAAGGTGAAGATCTACGGCTATGGCGGTGCCTTGCAGCCGGAGTGCCTCACAGGCGATTACCTGATGGAATCAGACGATCTGACGGAGGTGCCTACCTGCACGATCGGCAACCACCGGGTGTTCTATGCCGTAGGACCCGTGAACTGGGAATCGCCGGAGACCACGATCCGTGTGCGGAATACTTACTCTGACTACGGCTATTATTTCCTGACAGAGAACGACGAAGAGCCGTTGACCATCAGCGAAGAGCTGCTGAAGGAGGTGTGCTATCCGGCGCCTAACGATTACCATTCGCTCTACGAGGTGGATGACTATGCCTGGTATCACGGCGGTCGCCAGCTGTTTGACAAGACATTATTCGCTACAGGTGCGCCCCAGAGCTATCCGCTGACTGCCAACGGTGCTGCCGGCACGCTGACGGTGGCCTTGACCTATGACGCGAGTTTTGAGGCTACCATCGCCATCAACGACTCTGTGGTGGGAGCGATCTCTAAGACGGTGAAGCTCGATGACTACACGGTGGCAGAGGAGACGGCCTGGCATTTCTTCCTGCCGGCGACCCGCGACGGTGAGAATACAGTGACGATCACCCAGACGGCAGGAGGGGCCTTGCGACTCGACTATGTCTCATTATGTCTGGCCAGACCGAAGCCGTTGCCCGATCTGCAGTCGGCTGAGCTACCGGCGCCCGAATATGTGTATCACATCACCAATCAGGACCATCATGCCGACGAGGCGGTGGATATGGTGATCATCATCCCTACCAACCAGGCGCAGCTGTCGCAGGCAGAACGCATCAAGGCCCATCATGAGCAGAAGGACGGGTTGCGCGTGAGGATCGTGCCTGCCGACGAGCTCTTTAACGAGTTCTCCAGCGGTACGCCCGATGCCACAGCCTATCGCCGCTATATGAAGATGCTCTACGACCGGGCTGAGACGGAGGCTGATATGCCCAGTTATCTGTTGCTCCTGGGCGACGGCGCCTGGGATAACCGGATGCGCTGCAGCGAGTGGAAGGGCTATGATCCTGACGACTATCTGCTCTGCTTTGAGAGTGAGAACTCCTTCAGTCATGTGAACTGTTATGTGAGCGACGATTTCTTCTGTCTGCTCGATGACGGGGAACAGATCCAGGAGGAGAAAAACGGCCATACGGTGTATCTGGGGAAGCCTGATGTGGCTGTAGGCCGATTGCCTGCCAGAACGGAGGAAGAAGCGACGGTGATGACGGACAAGCTGCTTGACTATGCCAACAATGTGAATGCGGGCTCTTGGCAGAACATCATCTGTATGATGGGTGACGACGGCAATAACAATACCCACATGGCAGCTGCCGACAAGGTGGCAACCCTCATCGAGACCAGCCATCCTGCCTATCAGATCAAGAAGATCTATTGGGATGCCTATGAGCGCGTGCCTTCTGCTACGGGCTATAGCTATCCGGACGTGACGCGACTGATCAAGCAACAGATGAGCAGTGGTGCGTTGATGATGAACTACTGCGGTCACGGTGCACCTTATGCCTTATCGCATGAGCTGGTGATGCAGCTGAACGATTTCGAGACTTCGACCACCGACCATCTCCCGCTTTGGGTGACGGCCTCGTGCGATATCATGCCCTTCGACGGACAGGAAGAGAATATCGGTGAGACGGTGATGCTGAACCCGCGGGGTGGGGGTGTGGCTTTCTTTGGTACCACCCGTACGGTGTATGCCAGCTATAACGAACAGATGAACACCACCTTTACGGGTTATGTGCTGATGCCTGGCTATACCATCGGCGAGGCCATCCGTCAGGCCAAATGTGATCTGGTGGAGCAAGGGCGCGACACATCGCCTAATAAACTGCAATATTCGCTGTTGGGTGACCCTGCCTTGAAACTGGCCTGTCCGCAGCCGGAGATTGTAATCGACAGTATCAACGGCCTGCCAGCCGACTCGCTGATCCAGCTCTCGGCTGGTTCTATCGTGAAGGTGAAAGGTCATGTGGTGTCGGATGCGCCGCTCGACGGTGTGGTGACGGCAACGGTACAGGATGCGCTGGAGACGATCGTCTGCAGGCTTAACGACAAGTCGGAGGCGGAAGTGCCGTTTGTGTATGAGGATCGTACGCGGACGCTCTATCAGGGATCGAACAGCGTGAGCGACGGCTTGTTCGATTTCACCTTTGCGGTGCCTAAGGATATCAGCTATGATGACGGCAACGGACTGATCACCCTCTTTGCCATCAGTGAGGACGGCCAGCGGTATTATCACGGTATGAACGACAGCTTTACGCTGAATGGCGGTGGTGGGGCGCAGACCGATTCGATAGGGCCTTCGATCTTCTGCTATCTGAATTCGAAGGACTTTACGAATGGCGGCACGGTGAACTCGACACCTTATTTCTGTGCTGAGCTCTATGATGATAGTGGTATCAATGCCTCAGGCAGTTCGGTGGGACACGACCTGGAGCTGGTGATCGACGGCGATCTGGCGAAGACCTATTGTCTGAACGACTATTTCAGCTTTGATTTCGGCGACTACCGCAGCGGTACGGTCGGCTTCGTGATTCCAGAGTTATCACAAGGTCAGCATAAACTGCTCTTCAGGGCGTGGGATGTGCTGAATAACTCTTCGACCGCAGAGTTGGTGTTCAATGTTGACAAGGAAAGTGGCGACGGCGGTGTCAATGTGGTCTGCACGAAGAACCCGGCCACGACCTTTACCTCATTTATCATCACCCACGATCGCAGCAGCACGAAACTTGATGTGACCCTCGATATCTTTGATATGTCGGGTCGCCAGTTATGGAAATATATCAAGTATGGTATTCCGACGGATGGCAGCGTGACGATCGACTGGGATCTGACCATTGATGGCGGCAGCCGACTGATGACAGGTGTCTATATCTACCGCATTCAGGTGGAAGGTAATAGCGGCATCAGTGCCACCCGTGCGAATAAATTGATCATCCTAAGCAATAATTAGTTGAGAATAACGTTATTATAGCGAAGATAGAGGAAGATTTATGAAGATAAAAGAAGACAGAGGACATTTGCTGAGGTGGGTGATGGTGATGCTTTTCACTTTCTATTGCTCACTTTTCACTTCTTCTGCGCAGGATGATAAGACCGACATGTTCAATCCTGTGGAGCATGCGGTGGTGTCACTGACGATCGCGCCTGATGCCCGTGCTGCCGGTATGGGTGATGTGGGTGCGGCTACTGATCCCGACGTCAACTCACAGTACTGGAACCCTGCGAAGTACCCGTTCTGTATCAGTCGTGCAGGTATCGCCCTGAACTATACCCCTTGGTTGCGTAAGCTGGTGAACGATATCGATTTGGCTTACCTGGCCGGCTATTACCGTATCGGCGACTATTCGGCCGTTAGTGCTTCGCTGCGCTATTTCTCCCTGGGTGAGGTGTTTGTCGATGACGGTATGACGGTGAAGCCTTATGAGATGTCTGTCGATCTGGCCTATTCGATGATGCTGAGTGAGAAGATCTCTCTGGCTGCTGCCATCCGATGGATCCACAGCGACCTGCGCTATGACTACAGCGAAGACTCCAAGCCTGCTTCGGCTTTTGCGGCCGACCTGGCGATGTATTTTAACCATTATCTGATGATGGGCAGTCGTGAGTGTCAGCTGGGTATCGGTCTGAACCTGTCGAACATCGGTAGTAAGATATCCTATTATGGTGACGATGAGAGTCAGTTCCTGCCTGCCAACATGCGACTGGGTGCCTCGTTGATGATCCCCATAGATGCGTACAACCGCTTTGCCTTTGCGCTCGACCTCAACAAGCTGATGGTGCCCACTGTGCCCAAGCAGATGGAGGGAGAGTCGAACAGCGACTATCAGGACCGTGTGCGCCGTGAGTATAATGATGTCAGCTCTATCAGTGGTATCTTCAAGAGCTTCACCGACGCGCCTGGCGGCTTTAAGGAGGAGTTGGAGGAGATTCAGTGGAGCGTGGGTGCAGAGTATGTCTATCACGACCAGTTCTCACTGCGTGCGGGCTATCATCACCAGAGTGAGTCGAAGGGTAACCTGAAATATTTCACCGTGGGTGGCGGTTTCCGTATGAGCGTGTTCTCGCTGGATGTGGGTTATGTGATCTCTACGGCCCGCAGCAACCCGCTTGATCAGACATTACGTTTCTCCTTGGCGTTCGATATGGACGGCATCAAGGATTTGTTCAGAAAGTAGCATATAATATAATAAGGTATGAAGATACGTGTAGGAATGGGCTATGATGTCCATCAGTTGGTGGAAGGCCGTGATCTGTGGATGGGCGGCATCAAGCTGGAACATAGTAAGGGACTGCTTGGTCATAGTGATGCCGACGTGCTGTTGCACGCCATTTGTGACGCGCTGCTGGGTGCAGCCAATATGCGTGACATCGGTTACCATTTCCCAGATACTGCTGAGTTTACCGACGGTATGGACAGTAAGGTGATTCTTAAAAAGACCATCGAGCTGATTGCCACCAAGGGTTATCGCCTGGGTAATATCGATGCGACCATCTGTGCCGAGCGCCCGAAGATGAATCCCCATATCCCTGAGATGAAAGCCTGTATGGCACAGATCTGCGGCTGTGACGAAGATGATATCTCCATCAAGGCCACAACCACCGAGAAGCTCGGCTTCACAGGGCGCGAGGAGGGTATTTCTGCCTATGCGGTCGTTCTGATTGAGAAGGTTTAATCCCCTTTTATTTCCTGAAAGGATAGTAGGTCAATCCGATGGTCAGAGCGCGGTTCTTGTATGAATGCAGCAGCTCCAAGTACGGATCGGTAGTAGGTTGTCCTGCTATATCGTGGAAGTCTGCAAACACATTGCAGCGTTTGCCTAAGTCCTTGTTCACCTTTACCGAGGCATAGAAGTGGGCAGATTGCTTGTAATAGAGCTCCCGCTCACTGTTATAGATCAGCACTGACGACAGGCGGAAACCATTGCCTAACAGCAGGGTAGGAGCCAGTTTCAATGTGAAATAGTTGGTGTTGCGCGACTGCATTGTCTCGTCGCTGTTGATGTGTTCATGATAGTAGTTGGCACCAGCCGTCAGTCGCAGGGGGCCTTTCTTCCAGGTCACCGATGTCCTCACGCCTATCTGCGACTCGTTGGGGGTCATCAGGTCTGTCATCAGGGAATGCGTCAGACTGCCTGTTGCGACAAGATTGCCTGTCTGATAGGTATATCGGGCTTCCGACCGCCAAGCCAGATTGGTCTTGATGCTGGTGTCGTAGATGTTGGGCCCTTCTTCGTCAATGTCAATGATATGGAGTAATGCGATTTCTGGCTGGAAGAACGTGCGGTTGATGGTGCCCTGTACGAAGTGGTGCCCCCATTTATAGCCGATGCTGGCGAAGAAGGCATTGTCATTGCGACTATATGACCACTGCGAATGATCGCTCGTATCGTAGCGTCGGTCCCAGAAGTTGTTGATTCTGAAGCGGTCGCCTATGCAGATCACCCACGGACCTCTGGTGTAGTCGAGTTGTACGTAGAGGTCGTTATTCAGATATTGTTCGCGGTTTCTCTCTTTGGACCATAGGTTCAGATAACCGCCTTCCCAGCCGGCTGTTACCGAAAGCGATTGGTTGAACAGGGGGAAGCTTACCTCACCAATCCACCAAGGAGCAGTATAGCGAGCTTTTCTCTCTAACATATCATCACCCATGTAGTAGATGCCTGTCTCGATGTAGAGCGTCGCTTCCTGCTCGTTTAGCGTTCGTTCATACACCATATTGAGTTCCCCATACCGTTCCCGTTGGGGTATATCATAGTTCATTTCTTCCCCTCCCCTGATCTTGTTGTTCAGGTCCTGATAGCCTTGCGTGAGCTTGAACCGCAACTGGTCTCGTTCTGAAAGGTTCCAGTTGAGGAAGACCAACGCATTTTCAATGCTGCTGCGTGAGGTTACGCTTTCATGGGAATTGGTGGTACCAGAGCCATACAGGAGGTTGGTCTGGGCAAAACCTTGTACGGTGACGTTCTCACCCTGATGGGTAATGTCGGCATAGACCCTGCCATTACCATAGGTGCTGCCACTGAGGGCAACTTTTCCATTCAGTCCCTTACCTTCCTTAAACTGCAGGTCAATGGATCCTGTTACGCCGTCCATCGCGTTGTTCACGGCTCCATAAGTACAGACGACGACCTGACTGAGTTCACAGGCTTTGATGTTCTCTAACAAAGGCTCGTAATCCACATTCAGTATGATGTCATCAACCGACAGATAGTAGTCTGCCGTAATGGTCTTACCGTTGCTGGAGATCAGTTCCGGACAGATATGCAACACGTCGAGCAGTGACATCTCGCTGTCGGGATTCAACTGTTCTACATGGATAATGTATTTATTACCTTGATGCTCTATGATCTCGTCCTGCTCCTGTGCGCGGATGATGCTGATATTGCAAGCAAGAACAACCGCCAGGAATATGGAGAAAAGCCTTTGTATCGTCATGTTATATTGTAATTTGGGTGCAAAGATATACATTTTTTTTGTAATATACAAAAAAAAGACGCCGCAACTCTCGCGAGCAGCGGCATCAAAAAAAGCCTATGTTTAACTAAAAATCCTTTTCAAAAAAGAAATTTTCAGCTCACAAGAGCTAAAAATTTGAAAGTTTAAAAGGGAGCTTCGCAGCGACCTCCTGTTATCCTACAGTTGAAAACTTTCTTTTAC
>CACZTJ010000036.1 GCA_902784065.1 uncultured Prevotellaceae bacterium
ACCGTCAGCATCTACGAGCAGCACCTTGTCAAATTCAACAGTCTTACCAGCCTCGGCATCCTTGATGTGGTGCACGAAGAGCTTCTTGCCCTGCTCGGCTTTGAACTGCTGACCCTGAATTTCTACAATTGCGTACATTATTTATATATTATTGTATTAAGGGATTTTTCCGCGAGGCGGCGTACGTTCGTACACACTTCATTCTGCCCCTACGGACTCTAATCGGGGTGCAAAGGTACACATTTTTTATTTTATACAGGATAGTTTATCGTTGATAGTTTATCGCTTTTATGAAAGTTTAACATTTCGAGCGAAGACAAAAAATAAAGCGATGACTTTCGCAAGCAACCGCTCCATATCTTCAATAGGTATTAGTTTTCTAAGGTAAAAAGATTGTTTTCAGGATAACGTCTGCAAAGGTAAGGTGTGCCCACACAAAAGTAAATTTTATCAAATATTAACATAAAAAGTTGCGCAATCGATTATTCTGTCGATAAAAAATGGGCAAAAAAGTAATCGATTATTGTTTCTGAAGTTTCTTTAATCGACGACGAGCATCACCAGCATCGGGGTATAGTTCTAAGGCTTTTTCATAGTTGCGAATGGCGGCTTCGTTCATGTGTTCATGTTCGCACTCACGTCCAAGGATGGTATATTCGGCTGCCAAACGTTTTAAAAGTTCGTTTTTCTGTTTGATTTCCTCTTTCAGCTCAGCGATCTCAGCTTTCTGACGGTTGATAACTTCCAGTTTGCGACGGATAAAACGACGGATATGAGGCTTCTCGATGTCATAGCGTGAATGGATGGCCTTATAGAAGTTCTCGAGAAATTTCTCAAAGTCTCCCTGATCGAAGGCTTTTACGGCATCGTGGTATTCACGATCGGCCTTACCTTCCTGCATAGCTTGCGCAATCAACGTCTGATCGTTATAGCGGTTAGCAAACTGCACCACTTCCGCTCGTACAAAGATATCGCTCTGGCGCAAAGGGGCTTTGAGTGTGATACCTTCGAGCGAGGTACAGCGAGAGAGTGCTACGTATGTCTGTCCGCCAGCAAAGGCACCGCCGCCTCCAAAGTCAATAGCCACCTGCGAAAAGGTCAGTCCCTGACTCTTGTGAACGGTAATGGCCCACGCCAGTCGGATGGGGAACTGGGTATAAGTGCCTAAGAGTTCTTCTTCAATCTTCTGTTCCTTCTCGTTGAAGGTATAGCGCATATTCTCCCAGATCTCCCGTTCTACATCCCAGGCGGAACCATCTTCAGTGATGATACCGATCAGACCTTCTTCTTCGTCGATGTATTCGATGGTGCCCAGTGTACCGTTCACCCAACGTTTGTCCTTGTCGTTCTTAATGAAGATCACCTGTGCACCAGGTTTCAATTGCAGTTCCATCGGTGTGGGAAGTGCGGTCTCAGGGAAGTCGCCTTTGATCTCTCCTGTGAAGGTGATGGGGTCGCCATCGAGAGCTGCCAGTCGTTGTTCGTTGGTGTAATCTACGATATCGCGACGAGCAGCAAGGGTAATTCTCAACGCTTGACTTGTCTCAGTGGGGGCTGTTTCTCCTTCCTTGATAACGCGACTATTCAGTGCATAGAGATCGGCTGGGGTAGAGGTGTTGTTACGGATACGATCTAAGATGGCAATGAAGCGATCATCACTCTGACGATACACCTTTCGCAACTCTATCGACACGATGGGCATCTGCTGCCACACCTTTGCATTGAAGAAATAAGAACTGGGGTAGAAGGGCTGCAGCAGCTGACGATCCTCATCCTTCAGTACAGGTTCCAACTGGTAGATATCGCCCACCAACAGGAGTTGTTTGCCACCAAAGGGTTCAGGATTACGTGTATATACGCGTAATACCTTATCTATAAAGTCGATGATATCAGCCCTTACCATCGAGATCTCATCGATGATGATCAGTTCTACTTCACGAATCAGTTTCCGTTGGGCACCTGTGTATTTCAAAGTCTCTTTAATATGTCGCCAGCTGTAGCGCGAATCGTTTGGCAGCAAAGGATAGAAAGGCAGACGGAAGAAGCTATGAAGCGTAGAACCACCAGCATTGATAGCAGCGATACCAGTTGGAGCAAGAATCACATGCTTCTTTTTCGTGTGCTCAGCCACATAACGAAGGAATGTAGATTTACCCGTCCCAGCTTTTCCGGTAAGGAATAGCGAGCGACGGGTAAAGTTGATGATTTGGAGAGCATCCTGCCACTCCTTGTTGTCTAAGTCGAGCTGCATCGGGAAAGGCTTAGGTTCAGATGGTCTGATGTTTCTCTTCTTCAATCGTCGCCTCTCCGTGGGGTGCATGATTCGGATGCGCATTCATCTGATCAGATGGTGCGGGGTTATGCTTCGGCAACGGGTTGCCATGCTCATCGAGTTCTATGAATTCGTCATCCTCATTCAGATGCAATGAATCGGTACGGATAGAATCAGAATCAGAGGGTACTCTGAAATAACCACCACAGTTGTACATCTCGGGAGAGAGTCCATCTTCCTTTGGTGCTCCGAACTTCACACGATATTCCTTGAAGGCGGGATCGTTCAGCACTGATCCGAGGAAATAACCACAGATGGGCAGAGCCGTTCGGTTTCCTTGTCCAAGCATACCTGTGCGGAAATGGATAGAACGATATTCGCCACCTACCCACGCACCTACTACCAACTTTGGTGTGGTGCCGATAAACCAAGCATCAGAGTGATTGTTCGATGTACCAGTTTTACCGCCGAAATCAGTATCAGCCGCCTTATCATAACCAACAAAGCCCATCAGGCGAGAACTGGTGCCACTCATTCCACCCATCAACAACTGCTGCACGAGGTAGGCACTGCGATAAGGCATCACTTGCTTTTGTTCCTTTGGTTCTGTATAGATTTCGTTGCCATCGCGATCGAGGATACGGGTCACAAGAATAGCCTCATGCATCTTACCATCGTTCACTGGCGTGCAATAGGCATTCACCAGTTCGAGCAGGTTTACATCGCTGGAACCCAGCGTCAAAGAGGGTGTTGCATCAAGTTTTGATCGAATACCCATATCATGTGCTGTCTTGACAATGCGTTCGATACCGCACTCCTGACCCAAACGTACAGCTACAGAGTTGACACTCATCGCAAAGGCTTGTTTCAGAGAGATATTGGCACCAGAGAAATGGCCGTCGGCATTGGTGGGTGCCCAAGTTACCTCTTTACCATGATCAATCACTTTCATGGAGAAGTATTCATCCTTGCGATAATCACAGGGAGTAATGCCCTGATTCATCGCCTCTGCATAGACGAAGAGTTTGAAGGTGGAACCAGGCTGGCGCATCGCAGTGACCTTATCATATTTCCAGGAATGGAAGTCGATATCGCCCACCCACGCTTTTACGTGACCAGTCTGTGCTTCTATAGCCACAAAGCCACAGTGCATGAAGTGCACCATATAACGGATAGAGTCCATCGTGGAGAGCTCTTTTTCAACCTGACCCTTCTGATAATCGAACACCTTTACAGGGTGGGGCAGGTTCAGATAGTAGTTGATGGAATCTTCATTACCGTCGAACTTCTTGGACAGATATTTATACACAGGTTGACGCTTGGCTATATCCTCGATAAAGTTCTTGATTTCCACATGGTTTTCATCTTGCCAAGGATTAGTTGAGCCCCAGTGATTGTTGAATGTCTGCTGCACTTGCTTCATCTGTTTGACGGCAGCTTCCTCAGCATATTTCTGCATACGGGTATCAAGGGTTGTCTCGATTCGTAAACCATCAGTGTATAGGTCATAACCACTCTCCTTACACCAATCCTTCAGATTGTTGGCCACAGCCTCACGGAAGTAGTTTGCCTTGCCGTCATAAGCGGTCTCTACACTATAATCGAGTTTGATCTCCAGTTGCTTTAAGGAATCACATTCAGCTTTTGTCAGGTGACCATGACTTTGCATCAGGTCGAGCACAATGTTTCGGCGCTTCAGCGAGTTCTCAGGATTAATAAGAGGATTATAATAGGTTGTAGCCTTGAGCATACCCACAAGAATGGCTGCATTCTCTGTGGTCAGATCCTTGGGCGCGCAACCAAAGTAAGTCTTACAAGCCGTCTTGATACCAAAGGAATTCGAACCGAAATCTACCGTATTGGCATAGCGTGTCAGAATCTCGTTCTTATCAAAGAAATATTCGAGTTTATAGGCCGTAATCCATTCCTTACTCTTCATGATGAGCATCTTCAAGCCAGGAATATTGCCCAATAGGCCAGTAGAGTATTCAGAACGTGTACGGAAGAGATTCTTTGCCAACTGTTGGGTGATGGTAGAGGCACCACGTGCATCGCGATGCAAGACATACTCTTTGGCAACAGCAGCAAAGGCTGTATAATCGATACCGTGATGGTAGTAGAATCGTTCATCCTCCGTATCTATCAGCGCTTGCCAGAACACAGGGTTGACTTCATCATAGCTTACAGGTGTGCGATTCTCACTAAAGAACTTACCAATCATCACACCATCGGCACTATAGATTTCTGACGCAGTATTGGGGCGTTTGTTCTTGATAGTGGCCATCGAGGGCGACTTACCAAAGAGCCATAGGAAATTTATATCAACCGCTCCCAGATAGATAAAGAAGGCTGCGATGATCGAGACAATCCCTACGAGTGTCTTCACATACCAAGGGCGACCCTTATAAAGACTCTTATACCCAGGCCATAGACCTTTCGTCCATTGCCAGATGCGATTTGCTATCTCGAAAAGTTTCTGTTTCATTGTGATATGATATAATCAATGATTGTAGTTCTTTCGTCAGGGTGGAACCAGCTTATCTGTTCGTCCTTTTTATACCAAGTGAGTTGTTTACGTGCGTAGCAGCGCGTGTTACCTTTGATCCGTTCTACAGCTTCTTCAAGTGTCCATCGGCCTTCAAGATAGTCGAACAGTTCCTTATAGCCTACTGTGTTCAGCGCATTCAGTGAGCGCTTGGGATACATGGTCTTTACTTCTTCCAGCAGTCCGTTAGCCATCATCTCATCTACGCGCTGATTGATACGTGCATAGAGTTCTTCACGAGGACGATTCAGTCCGATCTTGATGATGCGGAAGGGACGCTCACGCTTCTCTCGTCGACGAAAGGAGGTGTAAGTCTGACCCGTCATCGTACAGATCTCGAGGGCATGTACTACACGTCGCGGATTCTGCTTGTCAACTATCTCGTAGTATTCGGGATCCATCCGCTTCAGGTCTTCACAAAGCTGTTCTAGACCTTCCTCTGCAAGACGTCGTTTCATCAGCGCACGTGTCTCATCATCGATGGTGGGGATGTCATCAATACCGTCACATACAGCATCGATATACATCATGCTACCTCCCGCCATGAGTGCATAGTCATGTGACTGAAACAACTGACCTAGCAGTTCTAATACCTGTTGTTCAAAGAGCGATGCGCTGTAATAGTCTTCTAATCCGAGCGTGCCAACGAAGTAGTGCTTGACCTGCTGCATCTGTTCTTCTGTAGGGCGTGCTGTGCCAATCTTCAGTTCACGGTAGATCTGGCGTGAGTCGGCATTGATGATAGGGATGCCAAAGTATGTAGCAAGATCCAAACAGAGTGCTGTTTTCCCAACAGCCGTTGGTCCAGTGATGACTATCAGCGTTTTCTTCAACGGAGGAATGTTGAAATATTATCTGATGATTCCACGTTTTGAATTCTCAATGAAAGAGCAGATATACTCCACTTCCTTCATATCAGGGAACTGAGCGCGAGCCATAGCGATACCATCTTTCAGCACACCCTGAGAGTAGATGATACGATAGGTTTCATGGATGGCCTCAATAGTCTCACGCGGGAAACCTCTTCGGCGCAGACCCACCAGATTCACACCTGCATAACGTACCGGTTCTTTTCCTGCAATAACGTATGGCGGGATATCCTGACTGGTGCGTGAGCCTCCTTGGAACATGATATAGCTGCCAACCTTACAGAACTGGTGGAACAAACAAGTAGCAGAAATGATGGCATAGTCGTCGACTTCCACTTCACCTGCGAACTTGGTCGAGTTGCCAATGATGCATCCGTTACCTATCACACAGTCATGAGCCACGTGCATGTTCTCCATGAGTAGATTACCTGACCCAACAACAGTCTTTCCCTTTGAAGCTGTACCACGACTGATGGTAACATTCTCACGGATCGAATTGTTGTCACCAATTTCACAAGTGGTATCTTCACCTTGGAACTTCAAATCCTGAGGTTTAGTAGAGATACTGGCACCAGGGAAGAACTCATTTCCGTTTCCAATGCGAGCTCCGTAATGAATGGTCACATTGTTGAGGAACTTATTGTTATCGCCAATCACTACATTCTTGTCTATCACGCAGAATGGACCGATGATGTTGCCGTCACCAAGCTTTGCTTCTGGATCTACAACGGCTAATGGATGTATTTGATTCATAACTTATTTGTTCTTTACAATTTGTGCAGTGAATGTAGCTTCGGCTACCACCTGGTCACCCACGAAAATATAACCCTTCATTGAGGATATACCGTGACGTACAGGAGCCAACAGCTCTACTTTAAAAATTAGCGTATCACCAGGAACTACCTTCTGGCGGAATTTTACATCATCAATTTTCATGAAGTATGTGCTCCAGCGCTCCGGTTCCTCCAAAGTGTTCAAAACCAGCAAGCCGCCACACTGAGCCATTGCCTCAATCTGAAGTACGCCAGGCATCACAGGTTCTTGAGGGAAGTGCCCCTGGAAAAAAGGCTCGTTAGAGGTGACGTTCTTAACACCAACAATGGTTGTTGCACCAAGCTCTATAACCTTGTCAACGAGTTGCATCGGGTAGCGGTGGGGCAGCAGTTCGCGAATGCGGTTCACGTCCATGATTGGCTCATCATTGGGATCATAGAACGGTGCCTGAATTTCGTGCTTACGAATCTCCTTACGCATCTGGCGCGCAAACTTGTTGTTGATAGTGTGGCCTGGACGTGTAGCAATAATACGACCTTTGATAGGCTTACCAATTAAAGCCATATCACCAATGATATCAAGTAATTTATGGCGTGTGCACTCGTTCTCCCATACGAGAGGCTTGTGTTGAATGTACCCTAAGTCAGTAGCATCACGATGCTCCACGCCCAACATATCTGCCAACATATCCAGACGCTCTTGGGTCGTTTGGCGCTCATAGATAACAATAGCGTTATCTAAGTCGCCACCCTTTATCAAGTTAGCCTGCAGCAGTGGCTCAATATCACGTACAAATACAAAAGTACGCGCTGGGGCTATCTCTGCAGAAAAATCTTCCACTCTGTTGATTGTTGCAAACTGGGAATTGATGATCTTCGAGTCAAACGAGCACATAGCTGTGAGAGAGAACTCATCGTCAGGCAGGATGGTAATTGACGAACCTGTCTTCTCGTCCTTCACTTCTATCTTCTTGCGGATAATATACCAATCCTTGGGAGCATTCTGCTCTTCAATACCAATCTCGTTGATTTTCTCAACATATTGAATGGCAGAACCATCAAGGATAGGGAATTCTGGACCGTTTACCTGAATCATACAGTTATCAACGCCTAAAGCATAGAGTGCTGCCAAACCGTGTTCTACTGTAGATACTCTAGCGTCTCCCTTAGCCAGCACTGTACCACGCTGTGTGTCGATCACGTTCTCGGCAACTGCGTCAATAACAGGTTGTCCATCCAAGTCGATACGCTGGATCTTATAACCCGTATTTTCTGGTGCGGGATTAAATGTAACAGTCAGGTTCAAACCTGTATGCAGTCCTTTTCCAAACAAAGAGAAACTGCCTTTTAATGTCTTCTGCTTCATATCTTCAATTTTACAATTTCTCAATCCTTCAATTTCTCCTTCAGTTCATTCAGCTCACGCTCTAAAGCGGCTATCTGACGATACATATTAGGTAATTTGGCATCGAGGGCTCTAGCCTTAAAAAATACCTTCGGACTTACAGCAGGCGAACCAATCAACTGTTCACCATTGCCCTTAGTGTCGCTCATAACGCCGCACTGAGCTCCAATAAACGTTTTGTCAGCTACATGTATGTGTCCTGCAAATCCTGCCTGACCGCCAACCATACACCAGCTACCTATCTTTGTCGAACCAGCTAAACCAACCTGAGCACTCATCACTGTGCTTTCACCAATCTCGCAGTTGTGAGCCACTTGAATCAAATTGTCCAGTTTCACACCCTTATGAAGAATTGTCTGTCCCATCGTAGAACGATCAACGCAAGTATTTGCACCAATCTCTACATCATCCTCAATTACCACGATACCAATCTGTGGAATCTTGTCATAGCCTTCAGTATTTGGTGCAAACCCAAAGCCATCGGCACCAATAACACTTCCTGCATGTATTGTAACATTATTTCCTAACTTACAGCCTTGATAGATAGTTACATGGGCATAAAGCAGACATTTCTCACCAATGGTGACATTATCGCCTATCACTACATGAGGATATATCTGAGTGCCGTTACCAATGACAGCTCCATCACCAATCACTGCAAATGCGCCAATATATACATCCTGTCCAATCGTTGCCTTAGGAGAAATACTTGCAAGTGGATCAATACCAGTCTTGCGAGGCTTCGTAGATTCATAAAACTGTAACAGTTTGGCAACACACTCATAGGCATTCTTTACACGTATCAGTGTTGCGCTGACAGGCTTTTCTAATATAACATCCTCATTTATAAGAATGACACTTGACTTGGTTTCGTAGATATAATGCGTGTATTTGGGATTCGATAAAAAAGAGATGGCCCCAGGTACACCTTCCTCAATTTTAGCAAATGTACGGACTGTAGCCTGTTCGTTACCCTCTACCTTGCCTTGGATCAAATCTGCAATTTGTTTGGCTGTAAATTCCATAATTCGAGTATCGTTTTAAATATTTCTGCAAAGATAGCAAAAATTACTCAAATCTTTGATAAGTGAGATAATATTTTCTTATTTTTTTAGAAAGTAATTGAACATTTAGCAATTCAGATGCCTCGGAAATATCGCGAATATCTCCATTTTTGTAAAGTATTGCGATACTATCGTCATCCACATTATACATGTCTTTCGATATGGTATTGATACTCATCATATAGTGTTTGGCATCTTCGATGGAGATGTCCATAAGTGCAGAGATCTCTTTGGCAATTGTCTCAATATGGGAAGCTTCGAATGGCTCTTCCGAAACCTCAACCTTAAAGATATGACGATCCAACATATCTGTGGCAAGTGTTGATAGAATCTTGTCTTCATGATGACGCCAGACTTTCATCGCACTCCAGATATCATAATCGTCGAGTTCCTCATAGTTCTTAAGTGCCTCCGGATGACTATTAAACCAGGCCTTGTCGATATCGTTTTTAAGGAAATAGTGTAGGGCAGGGGTTGCAAAGACATCTTGTCCCTTCCTGATAAGATCCTTGGCACGTGTCAGCATGTTAACCAGCACTTTTTCATAGGCTACACAAGTACGATGGAGATATACCTGCCAGTACATCAGTCGTCTGGTTGTCAGATAGTTCTCCAAAGAGTAGATACCTTTTTGATCGACAACCAGTGTGTCGTCAACGACATTGAGCATCTTAATAATACGTGCAGAGCCGATATTTCCCTCTGTCACTCCTGTGTAGAAGGAATCGCGACGCAGGTAGTCAAGTCGATCCATATCAAGTTGACTGGAAATGAGCTGGTGGAGGAAATTCTTGGGATAGTTTCCTTTGAAAATAGAGATGGCGAGGTTCAATTGACCATTGAAATGTTCATTGATCTCTTCCATCATCATCAGGGAGAGATCTTCGTGGGATATATCATGAATCAACGTGTCTTCTAACACATGGGAGAAAGGCCCATGACCGATATCATGCATCAGAATAGCAGCCTGTACAGCTTCTGCTTCAGCATCAAAGATAAAGATTCCCTTCTGTTGAAGAGAGATGACGGCTTCACCCATCAGGTGAAAAGCACCAAGAGAGTGTTGGAACCGGGTGTGTCGAGCACCAGGATAGACAACAGAAGCAAGACCTAACTGACTGATCCTGTTCAAACGTTGGAACAACGGATGTTCCACAATGTTATAGAGCAGACCACGAGGTATCTTAATAAACCCGAAAACAGGGTCGTTGATAATCTTAGCTTCTTTCACTTATCGTATAATCCCAGCCTTATTGAGTTCGATAGCCATTTCTTGTTGTAGTTTCTTTGAAGCCTCAGCAGCAGCCTCTGCAAAATCCTCACCCTTAGAAGCATAGATAATGCCTCGTGAGGAGTTGACTAAAAGTCCACAATCCTTTGTCATGCCATATTGGCAAACCTCTTGGAGACTACCTCCTTGTGCACCAACACCTGGTACTAAAAGGAAATGTTCAGGAGCAACCTTGCGGATATCTTCAAACATCTTACCTTGGGTTGCACCTACTACATACATCATATTGTCTTTGTCTCCCCATTGTTGAGAGGTCTTCAGCACCTTTTCAAACAGACGCTCACCTTGGGTATCCTCTATCAGTTGGAAATCATGAGAACCCTTATTGGAGGTCAGTGCCAAAAGAATAACCCACTTATCCTCATAACCTAAGAATGGGGTCACAGAATCCTCACCCATATAAGGAGCAACAGTGAGAGCATCAACATCATATTGCTCAAAGAAAGTCTTGGCATACATCTTCGAGGTGTTGCCGATATCCCCACGTTTTGCATCTGCAATGATGAAATGGTTAGGATATTCTTCTTTAAGATAATCGATGGTAGCCTCAAAGGCCATCAGTCCATCTACACCATAAGCCTCATAAAAAGCCAAATTGGGCTTATATGCAACACAATAGGGGGCTGTAGCATCAATGATAAGGGCATTAAATTCACAAAGGGCTCTGAAAAGATAATCATCGCCATCGTGTTGTTTCGCCTCGTCGATGATACACTGGGGGATCTTGTCGATATCAGTATCCAGTCCTACACACAAGAAGCTCTGCTTCTCTTTTATCTGATTGATGAGTTCCTGTCTTGTCATAATGTCAATTTACAATTCTGTTTCTTTCATTCGTTCTGCATTCTCAGCCACAGTCAGGGCATCGATCATCGCCTGGATGTCACCACCTAAGAAGCCTTGCAAATCGTGTGTGGTATAACCGATGCGATGGTCTGTCACACGTCCCTGTGGGAAATTATAGGTACGGATCTTCGCACTGCGATCACCTGTAGAGACAAGACTCTTACGGCGAGAGGCGATATCATCCATATACTTCTGATGTTCCTTATCATAGATAAAGGTATAGAGGCGACTCAATGCACGTTCCTTATTCTTTGGCTGGTCACGGGTTTCCGTACACTCGATAAGAATCTCTTCTGTCTCACCTGTATTGGGATTCTTCCACATATAACGTAGACGTACACCAGACTCCACCTTGTTTACATTCTGTCCACCAGCACCTGATGAACGGAAAGTATCCCATTTGATCTCGCCTTCATTGACGTGTACCTCGAATTTATCTGCTTCAGGTAATACCGCTACCGTTGCCGCAGAGGTGTGCATACGCCCCTGGGTCTCTGTGGCAGGTACACGCTGTACACGATGCACACCAGACTCATATTTCAAAGTACCATAGACATCAGCACCAGAGACGGCAAAGTCAATCTCCTTATAACCACCGACGGCACCTTCCGACACACTTGTAATAGAGAGTTGCCAACCTTTTGCATCACAATAGCTCTTATACATCTTGAAAAGATCACCAGCAAAGAGACAAGCCTCATCACCACCAGTACCTGCACGGATCTCCATCTGGACGTTCTTGGCATCTTCTGGATCCTTGGGAATGAGGGCGATCTTGATTTCCTCTTCAAGTATAGGCTGGAGTTCCTCATTGGCAGCCAACTCCTCACGTGCCATTTCCTTCATCTCTGGATCAGTCTCGTTTGCAAGAATATCCTTAGCCTCCTTGATGCCGTTAAGACAGGCAATGTAACGTTTGCGAGCATCCATGATGTCGCCTAGGTCTTTGTACTCTTTAGTGAGTTTCACAAAACGGTTCTGGTCGGCAATCACACTAGGGTCGGTAATCAGGGTTGAAACCTCTTCGAAACGTGCCTCCAGACCATCGAGTTTCTGTAATATACTGTTATTCTCCATTAATATGTAAATTCTCCAAATTCTGATTTGATTGTCAGACTCTTCTGACCTTCTTCGATGTGTCCCACCACTTGAGCATCAATATTGAAGCTCTTTGAAATCTCAATCACCTTCTCTGCAATCTCAGGACGTACATAGATCTCCATACGATGTCCCATGTTGAATACCTGATACATCTCCTTCCAATCTGTACCAGAGCATTCGTGGATAGCTTTGAAGAGTGGAGGAACAGGGAACATATTGTCTTTAATCACCTTGCAATTATCATTGACGAAATGCAGCACCTTGGTCTGTGCGCCACCAGTACAGTGAACCATACCATGGATCTCTGGGCGCAATTCATCGAGCAGTTTCTTGATGACAGGAGCATAAGTTCGAGTGGGAGAGAGAACGAGCTGTCCTGCATCTACGGGAGAGCCTTCAACAGTATCTGTCAACTGATATTTACCACTATATACCAGCTCGTTGGGCACAGCATGATCAAAACTCTCAGGATATTTCTCTGCCAGATACTTTGCAAAGACATCATGACGGGCAGAGGTTAGACCATTACTACCCATACCACCGTTATAACGCTTCTCGTAAGTGGCCTGACCAGTAGAAGAAAGACCTACAATCACATCACCCGGGCGGATGTTGGCATTGTTGATGACGTCGGAGCGTTTCATGCGACAAGTTACTGTGGAATCTACTATAATCGTACGTACCAGATCCCCCACATCAGCAGTCTCTCCACCTGTGGGATAAATGCCAATGCCCATCTCACGCAGTTCAGATAACAGCTCATCAGTACCGTTGATGATAGCTGAGATGACTTCACCAGGAACGAGCATTTTGTTACGTCCGATCGTACTTGAAACGAGAATATTGTCTACAGCACCAACACAAAGCAAATCATCGGTGTTCATGACGATGGCATCCTGAGCTATACCCTTCCAGACGGAAAGGTCGCCTGTTTCTTTCCAATACATATAAGCCAATGAAGACTTGGTTCCTGCACCATCGGCATGCATGATATTGCAGTACTCTGGGTCACCTCCAAGGATGTCAGGAATAATCTTACAGAAAGCTTGTGGGAAGATACCCTTGTCGATATTCTTAATGGCATTGTGCACATCTTCTTTGGCTGCACTCACACCACGCATCATATATCTGTTGTCACTCATTTTATTGTATGTTCTTTATATTATTTGTTATCATTCCAGAATTCCCAGCTAGCAAAAGCCTGAAGCAAAAGCATTTCCAGACCATTCTTAACGTCAGCTCCATATTGGGCACCCTTGCGCATAAAAAGAGTCTGGTCAGGATTATAAATCAGATCATAAAGAATCGTATGATTGTCCATAGCCTCATAAGGCAATGGAGGACATTCTTCTGTATGTGGATACATACCTACAGGTGTGCAGTTCACAATCACATTATACTCCTTCACCACCTCTGGGGTGATCTTATCATACTGAATTGTATTGGGACGCTCATAACGGCTCACGAAGACAGGCTCCACACCTAAGGATTTCAAGGCATAATTGATGGCCTTTGATGCGCCACCAGTTCCAAGGATCAGTGCTCGCTTATGCCATTTCTTATCGAGCATCGGCTCAATACTTTGGGTAAAGCCAATCACATCGCTATTATACCCTTTGAGACGGGTTTTCCCCTTCTCATTGGTTATCTTGATGACATTAACGGCCCCAATGGCTCTTGCCTCTGGAGAAATAGAATCGAGAAAGGGAATCACCTTCTCTTTGTAAGGAATCGTCACATTGAGTCCCTTTAACTCTGGGTTCTTGTCCAGCACTTCCGTAAGCATGTCGATACTTGGAAGTTCAAAGTTCTCGTACTTCGCATTGATGCCTTCATCAGCAAATTTCTGATTGAAATAGCTGATGGAGAACGAGTGTCCCAAAGGATAGCCAATTAATCCGTACTTGTCCATTGCTTATGATTATTTAGTTGCAAAATACATGGTGCAGATGCCAAATGTCAGTCGTTTGAAAGAGGCTTCTTTAAAGCCAGCCTTACAGAGAATCTTTACCATCTGTTCTCCCTGAGGAAAGGCTTCAATGGTTTTGGTCAGATAACTATACGCACTGGTATCTTTCGAAATGAGACGTCCATAGATTGGCAAAAAGGTGTGGCTGTAGATATGGAAGAGCTGTCGCATGGGGAAACTCACTGGCGTTGTGAGTTCTACAATACTCAGATGTCCTCCTGGTTTCAGCACACGACACATCTCAGAAAGTCCTTTGTCCAAGTTGGCAAAGTTGCGGATACCGAATGCTGCAGTCACTGCGTCAAACGAGCCATCAGAGTAGGAGAGGGCTGTGCAGTCTTCCTTTTCAAAAGAGATGACATGATCCAACCCCTTAGCCTTAACTTTCTGACGTCCAATCTCCATCATTCCTTCACTGATGTCAGCACCAATCAGTTTCGTTGGATGTAGTATCTCTTCGGCAAGGATGGCAAAGTCTCCTGTGCCTGTAGCTATATCAAGAAGTGATAATGGCTGATAGGGCTTCAGCTGGAGGATAGCTTTCTTCCGCCATCCTCTATCAATATCCCATGAGAGTCGATGGTTCAACTTATCGTAGGTAGGAGCAATATTGTCGAACATCTGCTCTACCTGCTGCGTTTTTTCCACCCCTTTCTTATAGGGATTGATTTTTTCCTGGTCGTAGCCCATACTGCCTAATATTTATGCTTTGCTCTTATATGCTTTCAGCCAATCCGTAACATTCTTTTCTATGCGAGACGCAATATCCTCATTACTGGTCTCA
The DNA here is from genome assembly GCA_902784065.1 of uncultured Prevotellaceae bacterium. Taxonomy (GTDB): domain Bacteria; phylum Bacteroidota; class Bacteroidia; order Bacteroidales; family Bacteroidaceae; genus Prevotella. The sequence goes on from CACZTJ010000036.1 coordinate 14,920, forward strand.
CGCTCGAATTTCTCTCCGACGATATTCTCATACAGCTCAATATAACGATCAGAAACGCTGTCTGCATATTCATCGGTAATCTCCGGCATAATCTGTCCTGGCTCATTCATGAAGTCGTGTTCGATAAGCCACTGGCGTACAAATTCTTTTGAAAGCTGACGCTGGGGTTCTCCCTTGGCAAGTTTCTCTTCATAACCCTCAGCATAAAAATAGCGGCTGGAGTCTGGGGTGTGAATCTCGTCGATCAGATAGACCTTCCCATCACGTTTGCCAAATTCATATTTTGTGTCAACAAGAATCAATCCGCGCTTAGCAGCTATCTCCTGACCGCGTGCGAAGATCTTGCGGGTATAATCCTCCATGATTGCATAATCCTCTGCAGACACAATTCCTTGAGCGATGATCTCTTCTTTAGAGATATTCATGTCATGTCCTTCATCAGCCTTTGTCGTTGGGGTGATGATAGGCTCAGGGAAACGCTCGTTTTCCTTCATTCCATCAGGAAGCTTAACGCCACAGAGCTCACGACAACCGTTCTTGTACTCACGCCATGCAGAACCTGTGAGGATAGAACGAATAATCATCTCTACACGGAATCCTTCACATTTCAGTCCTACAGTCACCATGGGGTCTGGTGTTGCCAACTTCCAGTTCGGACAAATGTCTGTTGTTGCATCGAGGAATTTTGCTGCAATCTGATTCAGTACCTGTCCTTTAAAGGGAATTCCCTTAGGAAGTACTACGTCAAATGCAGAGATACGGTCGGTAGCCACCATAACCATCATGTCATCGTTAATGTTATACACATCACGAACCTTTCCGTGATAAACGCTCTTTTGTCCTTCGAACTTAAAGTCCGTCTTTGTTAATGCTTTCATATCTTAATAAACTTTTCACTTTTCTGATTTCATTTCCTTATCATATTCCTCATAGGCATTGACAATGCGCGTCACAAGCTTGTGGCGGACGATGTCGCTTCGATCCAGGTTCACAACGCCAATACCCTCTACCTTATTTAATATATGAAGGGCTTCAATCAATCCGCTCTTCTGTGAATGGGGCAGGTCTATCTGTGTCATGTCACCTGTGATAATCATCTTGGTGTTCCATCCCATACGTGTCAGAAACATCCGAATCTGTGCAGGGGTCGTATTCTGTGCCTCGTCAAGTATGACAACAGCATCACTCAGCGTGCGACCTCTCATAAATGCCAAGGGGGCAATCTGAATGACATGCTTCTCCATCAGATCCTGAAGTTTGACTTGTGGTAACATGTCCTCCAACGCGTCATAGAGTGGCTGGAGATAGGGGTCTATCTTATCCTTCATGTCACCAGGAAGAAAACCCAGTTTCTCGCCGGCTTCAACAGCAGGACGTGACAGAATGATCTTCTTGGCGGTCTTCTCTTTCAGGGCTTTCACTGCCAAGGCAATGGAAAGATAGGTCTTTCCTGTACCTGCAGGTCCTACAGCAAACACCATATCGTTTTGCTCATAGGCCTCAATCAGCCGTTGCTGATTCTTTGATCTTGCCTTGATAGGTCGGCCAGACATAGAATAACAAACCACACCTTCTGGCACTTCGTCATTGGTACGCTTACCTTTGATAATATCAAGGATATCTTCTTCCTTTAAAGAGTTGAAACGAAGCACATGACGACGCATCTTCTCTACGTTTTCTTCAAAGGCTGCCATCTGCTCCTCATCACCAAGTACACGAATGACATTATCGCGAGCCACAATGCGCAGTTTAGGGTAGAGTGATCTGATCATCTGAAGATGACCATTACCCACTCCATAGAAGACTACGGGGTCAATATCCTCTAAAACAAGATGTTTCTCTATCAATTTATCGACAAATTACTAATTTGCGTGCAAAGTTACATTTTTTTTTTGTAACTTTGTCCCCGAAAAGGTTTTGTTATTACAGTAGCTATTCTGGCTGTTGTTCGCTGGACATTTCCAGAAGTAGCTGCCAGCAATTCTTCCGTCATTCCTAGAGACTCAAACGTACCAAGTCAGACGACTCCAACAAGTGTAGCTAGGAATCACCGAATTTTATCAGTAGCAAGTTACAAAGAGGCGTTCCCCGACACGAATGCTGTACAACTGGTGGCTGCCAAACAATGGGGCGTTTCTCCTGTAAAGAACCGTGAAGATGCAGAAGCCCGTAAGCGCGAGTTGGTTTATATTGGCTCAAGCCCTTATTATCATGTTGATCCTTTATCTTCTAGCATTCCATACCTCGTACCACGTGCTGCTGTGCTTTTACAAGATATCGGTCAGGCATTCTTTGACAGCCTCTATGTTAAAGGGGTACCATTCCATAAACTGATTGTTACCAGTGTGTTACGTTCACAAGAAGATGTTCTGAAACTGCGTGGACGTAATGTTAATGCGACGGAGAATTCATGCCATCTCTATGGCACGACATTTGATATCTGTTATAACCGTTATAAGACGGTAGAGGATCCTGAAGGACCTTCTCGACGACAAGTGCGAAACGACACCCTCAAATGGGTTCTTTCTGAGGTTCTTCGTGATATGCGTTTTCAGCAGCGCTGTTATATCAAATATGAGGTAAAACAGGGTTGTTTTCACATGACGGTAAGATAGAATTAATAACTTAAAAACCATAACATTATGAGATTAGATGGAAGAAGAGAAAGCTCTAACGTGGAAGATCGTCGCGGAATGGGCGGAGGCGCAAAAGCTGGTATCGGCGGTATCGGCGCCATTATTGTAGCAGCATTGTTTGCTTGGATGAGTGGTGGAGATCCCCTTTCTGCAGGTCTTCAGGCTGCTCAGGAACAGATGATGACAGGACAGACAGAGACTGTTGGTGAGGAGAATTTCACAGAGGAGGAACAGGCCTTAGCTTCAGATTGTAAGAAGATTCTGGCTTCTACTGAGGATGTATGGGGACCCGTGTTCGAACAGATGGGTGGCACCTATACACCACCAACACTGGTTCTTTTCTCTAATCAGGTAAACTCTGCTTGTGGTTCAGCCACAGCTGCAGTAGGACCTTTCTATTGCTCAGGCGACCAGAAATTGTATATTGACCTTTCGTTCTTCACACAGATGAAACGTCAGCTTGGTGTAGAGGGTAACACCTTTGCCTATGCCTATGTTATTGCCCATGAGATAGGTCACCATGTTGAGAATCTGACAGGCACTTTGGGAAAGGCCCATCAGGCGATGAATCAGACAGATAAGGTACAAGCCAACCAGATTAGTGTCCGTTTGGAACTGTTGGCTGATTACTACGCAGGTGTCTGGGCTCATTATGAGGAAGAAATGAACCATTCTATGGAGTATGGTGATCTGGAGAAAGGTCTTGAACTGGCTAAGGCCATTGGTGATGACTGGTTGCAGAAGAAGGCTCAAGGTCGTGCTACACCAGAATCCTTTACCCATGGCACATCCGATCAGCGTAAGCGCTGGTTGAAACGAGGTTTTGAAACAGGCGATATGCGAACCTCAACCTTCAGTGTTCAAAATTACAATGATTTATAAATAAAAGCTCCCCCGCTAATAGCGAGGGAGTTTTTCTTTTATTTATCTACGGCGTTCTTTCAAAATACCATGACGATAGGCATAGAGCAACTTCTTTAGATCAGCTACCTGACGTTTCAGTTCTTCTCCCTTATCTGTATCTGCCACAAGCATACGATGAGCAGACATCTCTACGATCTGTGTAGTGGATTTGATATCCGTTTCTCGAACGATGGCATCACGCTGAGAGGTGAACGGCTCATGCTGAACGAGCTGGAAGCCGCGTGAATGATACACCAACGTATAACCAGCAATACCTGTCTCATGATGGTATGCCTCAGAGAAACCACCATCAATCACCATCAGCTTACCTCCTGCCTTGATGGGATTTTCTCCTTTGGATGCATGAATAGGCACGTGACCATTGATGATATGACGATTTTTCCCTCTAACCCCAAAAGCATCCAGGATCAGATCACAGATCGCCTCTGAGTCACGAAGTTTGAAATAATTGCCTTTCTCTTCTTTATATGTCTCCTTATCTTTGAGGAAATAGCGTTCAAAAGTTGCCATCTTTGATTTGTCAAACAGCGGGGAGTCTTTTCCACACCAGAGATAGAGGAAAAAATCACGGGCATAGTCGAGTGGATAATCTTCAGAAGGTCCTTCAAAGGCTGTACGGATTATCATACCGATATTATGCATGAGATCCTTTCCCTTGTAGCGTACACCTGGATAAACTTCGACTTCCTTTAACGAACCGTCATCATTCAGAGGACAACTGGCGTGGAAAAGCAGGTTGGAATTGCTGATGGTGTACATACATCCATGTGAGAGCAGCGTTCGGATGTGCTTCTTCAGTTTCTCACAGATACGGAATGAATGATGAAGCTTCTCCATCAGATCCGCTTCCTCACTGGTCAGTGCGTTAGGATTGGCAGGATCAATGGTGGGGAAGTGGCAACTACGCATCTCGTATTCTTTTCCATCAAGCTTGCATACTCCTCTATCGAAATCGATAAAGTTAAACAGGTTTCGATCCTGCATATGCCATTCGGGACGACGATTAAAGATCGCAGCTTCCTCTTTGAACTGGATGACAGCAATAGCCTTGTGCATCTTTGCTGTTAGCAAACGCATCTTCTCGTCCATCTTATTGCCAGGGAGAATTTTGGGCTTAAACTCTTCACACGGATCATCATTGTAGGCATCAAGTGCAAATGTAGCCAAAGGCACGAGATTGATACCATATTCCTCGATGGTTCTAAGGTTCGCATATCTGAGGCAGAGTCTTAAAACGTTACAGATAGATGCATTATTTCCTGCGGCAGCTCCCATCCAAAGAATATCATGGTTACCCCATTGGATGTCCCATGCATGATATTGGCGCAGCGTGTCCATGATGATATGTGCACCAGGGCCTCTGTCATAGATATCGCCAAGGATATGTAGCTGGTCAATAGCCAGCCGCTGGATGACATTACAGATGGCTACGATGAAGTCGTCAGCACGTCCTGTGGAAATAATGGTGTTCACAATGACACTGACATACGCAGCCTTATCAATGTCGGACACACTCTCATGGAGCAATTCCTCAATGATATACGAGAAATCCTCAGGCAGCGACTTGCGCACTTTAGATCGGGTGTATTTTGACGAGACATCACGACATACCTTCACCAACTGGTGGATGGTGATACGATACCAGTCATCAATATCATTCTCACGTGTCTTAATCAGTTCAAGTTTCTGTTCTGGATAGTAGATCAGAGTGCAAAGCTCCTTCTTCTCCGACTCACGGATATTATTGCCGAAAAGCTCGTTCACTTTTCGCTTGATATTTCCCGAAGCATTTTTCAAGACATGCTGAAAGGCACCGCTTTCTCCATGAAGATCAGCCAGAAAGTGCTCCGTACCTTTGGGCAATGCCATCACAGCCTCCAGATTAATAATCTCTGTAGAGGCATCAGCAATGGTAGGGAAGGATTGTGATAGTAGTTGCAGATAATGCAGATCGTCCTTCGTAGTTTCAAAATGAGTTGTTGTCATATCTTTAAATGGTTTGTCAAAAGTTTGCGAATTTTGTTCGTTTGTCTATTCTCCTGTGGGGGTAGGGGCATATAGCCTTCATCGAGATCTGTCTCCTCACTGAGAACTTGCATCAAGCTGGCGGCAAATCCTTTCAGATTTTTCCCTTCAAGTGTTTCGTATAACTGATCATCGTTAACTGTATCTCGCATAAGTTCACGTGTCAGTTCTATCATATGGAGCAATAACGGTTGGCGATGAAGCTGGGTAATCATCTTCAACAGGTAATCCGTCTCATTGCCTTGATAATCACCAATGATTTCCTTGATGGGGCGAGGTTGCGTGTAGCTGTCAGGATAGTAGGCTGCTATATGGCTGGTGTCAATTCCCGGTGTCGGAAGACTGAGGATATTGATACCATAGTCAACATAGTTTCTGATATTCTCATGTGAGGCATAGATCATCAAACGTCTCCAGTCGATATCTTGTGGGTGTGCGACAACATCAAGGTTTTTGCACCAGCGCCGATCCCCAGTGATACTCGCCTTGATAATCGTGGCAAGTGCCTCTGCTGTGATATCGTCCATTTGCTCCAATGTGTTAGAGTCAATCACCTTCTGGTAGACAGTAAATGTCTGAGAACACATCTCCATAGGTGAGATGGTATTGGTGATAATGGCATTATGTACGACTTCAACACGCTTGTTCCATTTCAGTTTTAAGAAATTCTTTTGTTCCAACATGCCAAGAGCGATGATGGTGTAAGCCCTTTGGATACACAATTTCTGCCATTGAAAGATCCTGCCTGCTTTGGCTTGAGGAGTCTGTTGTTCGATAGCCCAGGATTCCATTTGTCCGTGAGGTGTTATCACTATTCGTGCACCAGCCTTACGACCTGACATCGCAGCACGGATGATATCGAAATTCCAACAACCATGACAATGCACGATGTCGGGCTGTAGAGTTTTCAGTTGTTGTTTGAAGGCCGCATAACTATCTGCTATACATATCTCCGCACTTTGGCGCAAACCATCTGCTAACAGTTCGACGTGTTGCCGAATCAGCGGATCGCTTTTAGGGAATATGTATAATACCTTCATAATACTGACAATGAATATTATTCTAATTTGAGGACTGTAGTCTCTGAACGATTGAATATGTTCTTGAGAATGATATGTAATCGGTAGTTCAAAAGACTAAAAGGTGAGACCTTCTGTTCGAAGTACTTCAATACGTCATAACTTACATCCTTACGGATAATCATAAAATTGTATCGTCCCCAGAAATAGTTCAGGAAACGACGGTTGTAGACATGCTTCAGTTTTCGTTCTGATTTCAGAATATGGTAACAAGCCTCATCGTATGAGGCAAACGACTGCAGACGGATTCCCTTCTTGTTGATATAGCCAAGTGTCAGTTCTGCATCCTCGTCTAATGCTTCAACAATGGTCTGAAGCTCTGATTCACCTTTAGGTTTGTTGTGGATGTTCTGAAAGATCAGCCAATCATATTTTGAAGCTTTGATTCCGAGATTTATTGCCATCTTCCTACGTACACGCACATTCCTTTGCTTCGGAAGAAAAGTGGAATATAGTATCGGATAACCTTGCTTGTATAACTTTAGCACATCAGGTGTTTCATCGGTAGATGTCTCATCAACAATAATCACCTCATGCCCAGGCTCGTATGCCTGGGTGAGGTATGCGGGCAAGTTTTCTTTTAATTCATGAGCCTGGTCAAAGACCGTCATGATAATGGAGAATCCTTGTTTATCGATATTCATTATTCTTGTATTATAATTCGTCGCTCATATAGCCTAGAGGCAATTTGCGACAGTTGTATTGTGAGGCCATAATTTCACCATAAGCACCAGCAGAACGGATAGCCAGCAGATCACCGCGTTTTGTCTTGTTCAAATCAGTATGCTTTGCAAACACATCTGTCGATTCGCAGATAGGTCCCACCACATCGTATGATTCAACAGGCTCTTCGCTGGTAATATTTTCAATCTTATGATAAGCCTGATACAGAGCCGGACGAATCAGATCCGTAAAGCCGGCATCCACAATAGCAAACTTCTTGGTAGCGCCTTCTTTTATATATAAGGTACGCGTGATAAGAGAACCACACTGTGCTACGACAGCTCTTCCGAGTTCAAAATGAAGTGTCTGTCCGTTACGCAGTTTCAGTTTCTTGGCATACGTATCGAAGTACGACTTGAAATCTGGAATGGGAACACGGTTGGGGTGGGTATATTCGATACCCAGTCCGCCACCTACGTTTATATGCTCCACTCTGATACGATGACGCTCAAGTTCGTCTTGCAATTCGTTGATTCTATTACAGAGTGCTTCGAAATCACCCATATCGAGAATCTGCGAACCTATGTGGAAATGAAGTCCTACAAACTTTACATTCGACAGTTTCTCTGCCTCACCGATAACGGTCAGCATGTCATGCATGGCAATACCAAACTTATTTTCTGCCAAACCCGTCGTGATATTGGCATGTGTATGTGCGCCCACATTCGGGTTCAGACGGAATGCCACACGTGCCACTTTGCCTTTAGCTGCTGCCAGTTCATTAATGACCTCCAGTTCAGGAATACTCTCTACATTGAAACAGAAAATATCTTGATCGAGTCCAAGGTTAATCTCCCAGTCACTCTTTCCTACGCCAGCATACACAATTTTGTTGCTGGGAAATCCAGCCTTCACAGAGGCCTCAATCTCGCCACCGCTCACGCAGTCAGCACCCAAGCCTGCTTCACGGATGAAGCGGAGAACTTTGGGGTTAGCATTCGCCTTAATGGCATAATGCACCACAAAACCTTCATGCTTGCGTGCCTCACCAACAATAGCTTGAAGTGTCTGGCGTAATAATTCTGTATCGTAGTAGTAGAAGGGGGTCTGTATCGACTGCAACTTCTCTACAGGAAATTTTCCTTTTGCCATATCAGTTCTACTTGTGTTGTGTGTTGTTTTATTGTTTATTTGTTGAAGATCGTGTTACTTAAGTTCTGGAGTGCACGCTTTTTGTCCTCCTCACGTATCAGAAATGAAATGTTGTAGTTGGAGCCGCCATAGCTAACCATGCGTACGGGAATATCCTTCATGGCGTCAAGAGCCAACGACTCGAAACCGATGTTCGACCAGTCGAGGTCACCTACCACACAGATGATACACATGTTAGTATCCACTGTTACGGTGCCATATTTCTTCAGCTCATCTACGATTTCTCCGAGGTGTGAAGAGTTGTCAATACTCATAGAGACACCAACCTCTGAGGTACAGATCATATCAATACTGGTCTGATAGCTCTCAAAGATCTCAAATACCTTACGCAGGAAACCTGTAGCCAGGAGCATACGGCTTGATTTGATCTTGATGGCTGTGATATTGTCCTTGGCAGCTACCGCCTTAATCTTTCCGTATTCGGTCTTGTTGCTGATGGTGGTACCCTCGGCATCTGGATCCATAGTGTTCAGCAGACGTACTGGAATACCAGCATACTTGGCAGGCTGTACACATGTGGGATGGAGAATCTTTGCACCGAAGTAAGCCAACTCTGCAGCTTCTTCAAAATGAAGCTGATGCACGGGTGACGTATTATCCACTACACGTGGATCGTTGTTGTGCATACCGTCAATATCAGTCCATATCTGAATCTCTTCGGCATTAATAGCAGCACCAACGAGTGAGGCCGTATAGTCAGAGCCACCACGTTGCAGGTTATCAATCTCTCCATAGGCATTGCGACAGATGAAACCCTGTGTGAGATATACTTGTGCTCCCTCATGCTCATCAAGAATAGCCTTAAGTTTCTCCTTAATATAAACGGGATCTGGCTCAGAGTTCTTGTCTGTACGCATAAAGTCAAGTGCATTGATGAGTACAGCCTTAATGCCAATCTCGTTCATATAGTTTACAACCATATTCGTTGAGATAATCTCACCCTGTGCTAGGATACTCTTTTCCTCAAAGCTGGTGAAAAGTTCCTTTGTAAACGAACGCAGATAGTCGAACTCGCTCTGCAGGAACTCACGCGTAGCTGCCTTTGTCTCTTCTTTTGTGTAGAGCGCTTCCACATGACGATTGTAATCATGCTCCAAACGATTGATCACTTCGTTAGCGCCATCAGAATTCTTCTTGTAGAGATAGTCAGAGATCTCGACAAGTAAGTTGGTGGTACCTGCCATAGCCGAAAGTACTACGAATACAGGTTCTCCAGACTTTGTGACAAGATTGGTCACTTCTTTCATCCTCTGTGGGGTGCCGACGGACGTACCGCCGAATTTCATCACTTTCTCCTGACATTGGAAGGCCTTGCCTGGATACTTGTTGAGGAGTGAGATGTTATGGGTTGTCATCAGGATGGCAGTACCCTGTTCAGAGATAGTTTTCAACAGCTGCATCACCTCGTCGGTCGTATCTTTATCAAGATTACTGGTCGGCTCATCGGCAATAATCAGCTTGGGGCGGTTGAGAATGGCACGGGCAATTGCAATACGTTTCTGTTCACCTCCAGAAAGCTGATGCGGCATGTTGTCCTTCTTGTCGGCTAAACCGATCTCTGTCAACACCTCATTGATGCGCTCGTTGATAGCATCCTTATCCTTCCAACCTGTAGCCCTTAATACAAAATAGAGGTTCTTATAGACACTGCGATCATTAAGGAGCTGGAAATCCTGGAAGACGATACCCATCTCTCTGCGGAGGGCGGGAATTTCTTTATTACGAATAGTCAGCAGGTCATACCCCAGTACTGTTGCCTCGTTGGCCTCATCGAGCACCAGCTCACAATATAGTGTTTTCAGCAATGTGCTCTTGCCGGCACCAACACGTCCAATCAGATAGATGAAGTCACCTTCATTCACCTGTAAGTTCACATTTCCCAACACTAGCCTGCCTTCACGCTGGCAGATGTTCGCATTCTTTAGATTGATCAGCATATTCTCAACTTTTCAAGCTTAACTATTTTCCATTTACTTCATTTCACCTTTAGCCTTGGCTTCACGGCGTTTCTTGTCCCAATTGGGATCGTGGCGCTTCTGCAGCTCGGCAGCCACATCTTCGATACGCATGTGTTTGGCAGTCAGCAATACAAGGAGGTGATAGAGCATGTCTGACACCTCATATGTCAATTGCTCATTAGTACCTGTGCAAGCTTCGATGACCGACTCCAAAGCTTCTTCACCAACCTTCTGTGCAATACGCTTCAAACCATCCTTAAACAGCTTGGTGGTATAGCTTCCTTCAGGCATTTCCTCATGACGGAGATTGATAAAATCCTGTAACTCCGTCAGGAAGAGCAGAGGATTGTGCTCGTTTTCTTCACCCCAACAGGTGTCTGTGCCTGTGTGGCAGGTAGGACCATCGGGATTGGCTTTCACCAACAAGGTGTCATTATCGCAGTCAACCATAATGTCAACAAGGTGCAGGAAATTACCCGAGGTTTCTCCCTTTGTCCAAAGACAGTTGCGACTACGACTCCAGAACGTCACTTTCTTGGTGGCTATCGTCTTGTCGTATGCCTCCTGGTTCATATAGCCCAGCATCAGCACATTCTTAGTTTTAGCGTCTTGAATGATGGCAGGAACCAACCCACCGCACTTCTCAAAATCGATCTTCATATTCTTTTTTTACTATAATCTTACATTTATGCCTTCCCCTTTTAAATATTGCTTCAGTTCGGGGATGGGAATCTCACCGAAATGAAATACAGAAGCAGCGAGTGCTGCGTCAGAATGACCCTCGATAAAGGTATCGCGGAAATGCTCCTTACAACCAGCACCACCACTGGCAATAATAGGAATTGACAAGTGGTCTGCCAACTCGCGCAGCGCCTCATTGGCATATCCTTCCTTCACACCATCGTGGTTCATTGAAGTAAACAGAATTTCGCCTGCACCTCGCTCTTGAGCTTCATGGGCCCATTCGAAAAGCCCTCTTTCTGTGCGTTCGCGACCACCTTTCAGATAGCAATGCCAGCCATCTTCATCGAGACGGGCATCGATGGCACAGACACACACCTGAGAACCAAAGCGCGATGTGATCTCATCGATGAGTTCTGGTCTGCGGATGGCGGCTGAGTTCACACTCACTTTATCAGCGCCAGCATAGAGCAGTCGCTCTACATCAGCGAGCTCGTTGATGCCACCGCCTACGGTAAAGGGGATATTTATCTCCTGAGCCACGCGTGTCACCATCTCCGTAAAAGTCTTGCGACCTTCAAAAGAAGCTGTGATATCTAGGAAACACAGTTCATCAGCCCCTTGCTCGCTATAGGCCTTGCCCAGAGCTACTGGGTCGCCTGCAGAGCGCAGGTTCACGAAGTTCGTGCCCTTAACGGTCTCACCGTCTTTCACGTCCAGGCAGGGTATGATTCTCTTTGCTAAACTCATTCGTTGCTAAATTTCTCTCTTAATTCGTTTAAATCTATTCGCCCCTCATAAATAGCTTTGCCGAAAACAACAGCGGGGATGCCAGCAGTATCAAGAGCTTGAATGTCTTCGATTGAGGATACACCACCAGATGCTATCAGATGTAACTCTGGATATGCCGCCATCACTTGTCGGTATAGCTCTATAGCCGGACCAGCAAGGGTACCGTCTTTCGATATCTCCGTGCAGAGCACGTTCTTCACACCTGCATCCACATATTTTCTCAGGAAAGGTAACAGATCCTCAGAAGAATCTTCTTTCCAGCCGTTGATACTAATCTTTCCGTGTCTGACGTCAGCCCCCAGAATGATACGGTCCGAACCATATTTTTCCAACCAACCCATGAATAAGTCTGGGTTTGTAACAGCGATAGAACCGATGGTTACCATCGAGGCACCTGCGGTAAACGCCTTTTCGATATCCTCATCTGTCTTGATACCGCCACCGAAATCTACTGTCAGATGGGTCTCGGCAGTAATTGTTTGGAGAACCTGCTCGTTGACAATATGCTTGGATTTAGCACCATCGAGGTCAACCACATGAAGACGCTTAAAGCCGATATTCTCAAACTCACGAGCCACTTCGGCAGGGGAGTCACGATACACCGTCTTCTGATCGTAATCACCTTTCGTGAGACGTACGCACTGGCCGCCTATGATGTCTATAGCAGGGATCAATTCTATCATAGTTCGAGGAAATTCTTAAGTATTTGTTCACCCACCTTGCCACTCTTTTCTGGGTGGAACTGGCAGGCATAGAAATTGTCCTTGTGCATTGAGGCAGAGTAGGGCAGGATATAATCTGCTGTGGCAATAGTTTCTTCGCAGATAGGTACATAGTACGAATGTACAAAATAAACATAAGGTTTCTCACCCAATCCCTCCATCAACGGATCACATTTTCCACCATTCATCTTACATCTTACATCCAAATCATTCCATCCCATACAAGGCACCTTGTCTTCATGACGTTGTGGCTGGAAACGCTTCACCTCGGCATCAAAGATACCGATACAGTCCGTGTCGCCCTCTTCTGAATGCTTGCAGAGCAACTGCTGTCCCACACAGATACCAAACACAGGCTGCTTCAGGTCGCGGATCATCTGGTCAAGTCCACGGGATCTCAGATAGTCCATCGCCTCGCCAGCATGACCTTGTCCTGGGAAAAGCACGCGATCTGCCTTTTTCAGCAGTTCGGCATCATCGGTCAGTAGGGGTTCAATACCCATTCGTCGAAGTGCATTCACCACCGAATAGATATTTCCTGCGTTATATTTTACGATTGCTATTTGCATTTATGAGAAGATGATAGTTTTATTCTTGTAAGTCAGGATCTTGCGCTGGATATGTTTGCTAACAGCATGTGAGAGCACGATCTTCTCCAGATCCTTACCCTTCAGTACCAGACTCTCTGGCGTATCCTTGTGGGTGATGCGGGTCACATCCTGCTCAATGATAGGACCTGCGTCCAAGTCAGCCGTAACATAATGACTGGTGGCACCGATAATCTTTACACCGCGCTCCCATGCCTGATGGTAAGGCTTGGCACCGATAAAGGCCGGCAGGAACGAGTGGTGGATATTGATGATATGATGCGGATATTCGGCAATCATTTCATCGCTGATAATCTGCATATAACGAGCTAATACGATAAATGAGATATCTTCCTTCTTCAGCAGCTCCATCTCAGCAGCCTCTACCTCAGCTTTGTTAGAGTGGTCTTTCTTGATGCTCCATACGTAATAGGGAATACCAAACTGATCGGCCACATAGCGCAGATCCTCATGGTTTGACACGATACAGGGAATGTCGCACTTAAACTCTCCAGCCTTCCAGCGAGCCAAGAGGTCATAAAGACAATGACTCATCTTCGATACAAAGATGGCCATGCGTGGTCGCTTGTCGCTATAATAAAGGTTGAACTTCATCTGATAGCGCTGGGCATAGAGCGTGGTGATATAGTCGTATAACTTATCACGTGGAATCAGGAAACCCTCAAGTTCCCATTCTATACGCATGAAAAACATACCTTCTACCTTGTCCACATATTGGTCGAGATAGACGATGTTACCCTTGTTATCGGTGATAAATTTAGTCACTTCAGAGATGATGCCCTGTTGGTCAGGACAGTGCAAAAGCAGTATTGCTGTCGTATCCATCTATTCTTGTTTTTTATACTCTTTTCTATTTCAAGGTGCAAAGGTATAAAAAAAGATTGATTTTAAGCACATTCTACCCTTAAAATAATTATTTTACCCCCAAAAAGATTTCATAGAGCAAGAAGATTTATGATGCTACATTCAACATCTTCTTTGTTGGTGGAGTAGGTGATATAGAGTTTTTCATGACATAAGATGGCTTTTGGGTAGTTATAGCCTATGGTTTTATAACGGCCTTCATAGCGGCGTGAGGGCAGTTCATTGGAAGCGCCACTACGTAAGAGAATGGCTTGGTCGAATGTGACACCATCGGAACTTAGTTGAAGAACAAGTGGCCAACGACGTTTGCCATTGGCTGGACAAGAAACGATAAATGCGGTACCGTCGGGCAGGTTGCCTGCACACTGTTTGGTGCGTCCATCAGGCATGTTTGTGAGTGCAGGCTTGGTATATATCTGTCCGTTGTCAGTGCTGATAGCAGCCAGTTTTCGAAAGCTGCTCTTTTGGTCGCGAAACAGCATGACAATCGTACCATCAGCTTGTAAATATTGGCTCGGTTCGATCTCGCGTGATGATTTTCCGTTGTCTTCTGCCTGGAAGGATGCTTTATGCCAACCGCTGACACCACGAGGATTGTCTGTATATACCGGAAAGACGTGCAACCCTGGCATAAAGTGTGTAGCTCCAATGATCCGACCATCAGGTAGAGTGTAAGGATCCTGTTCCAATACCCCCTCCATCTCGTTTCCGTCTGCCATCCTTACAGGCTGCATCTGACTCCAAGTGTGTCCGTCAGTGGTAATCATGTAATTTGTTTTTCCACCTCGTGGCTCTAGGCCTTTCTGCCAGGTATCGATAAAAGCAGTGAGTGTATCGCCTCGTACCAACCATCCGCCCGATGTACAATAATAGGCATCTGTAGGCAATGCCAACGGTTGTGGTTTGCCCCATGTCTCTCCGTCATCGACACTCACACTATAAGCCACCCATGTATCATCGCTGTCCTCATCTTTCGGTGAACTCTGCCACATGCAGAATAACTTCCCCTTAAACGCAGTCATCACAACACCGTTGGCATAATGATCTGTCTGGTCATCAGCGTGAAAGACAGTAACGGTTTTGACTGCAGGCGAGGGTGAGAGTCCAGCTGTTTCGTAATTGGTGGTGTCAATGATGCCATCGGCTAATGTAGGCAACTGGCTGCTAGTATCTACCGATGACGATAAGGGTTGACGGTATTCGAAATGCTGATAGTCTTTGACGGAACGCCAAGCGCCGCCCCAGGTGAAACCATGTTTGATAAAGAGCTTATAACAGAGATCATCAGTGGTGATCTTATAACGGAAGTTCTTCTTGCGATCGACATATGGCAAACCTGTAGCTGGTTCAACGATGCGATGCCCGTCTTTTTTACTATACCGGATGTAAGGGTTGTAGAGCGGATTGATGTCGATGGCTAATCCATAGGCATGCTTTGAGAGATTCTTTGTTCCTGATACGATACGATAATTGAAGCAACTGGTGTTGTTTGCACGCATTTGACGCTCATCATCGGCATCATAATTGTCGGATAAAGTGATACGTTCAATGGGATAACGAGCCTCATAAAGCGCACGGAAGATGGTGAGGAGCTTTGTTACTATGAGTTTATTGCAGACAAGCTCACCCTGATGGGTACGTCCGTCGTAATCACAGTGAAGAACTTTCAGATAGCGCAGGTCTGCCCGATGGATATGGGGATTAGGCTGATAGCTGCGCCCCTGCATGAAATGCCAGATACTATCAGGGATAGGCTGAGCAGAGAATCCCTTAGAAAGTGTCTGGCCTTGCAGGCATAAAGCACTGCAAAGCCAGACAAATATGAAAAAGTAATTTCGTATCATTTACGAGAAGGCTACTGTAAGTCCTGCCATCACGATGCTAACCATCGACATGAGCTTAATCAAAATGTTAAGTGAAGGACCAGAGGTGTCCTTGAAAGGATCGCCTACGGTATCACCAACGATACAAGCCTTATGGGCAAACGAACCCTTTCCACCGAAGTTACCTTCCTCAATATTCTTCTTGGCGTTATCCCAAGCACCACCTGCATTAGCCATGAAGACAGCAAGGGTGAATCCGCCTGCCAGACCACCTACGAGCAAGCCTAACACACCAGCTACACCGAGGATGATACCTACGAGGATAGGAATCAGGATGGCGAGGATAGAGGGCACGATCATTTCGTGCTGAGCAGCACGTGTAGAGATCTCCACACAACGACCATAGTCGGGTGTGCCTGTACCTTCGAGGATACCGGCAATCTCACGGAACTGACGACGTACCTCCTGTACCATCTTCTCTGCTGCACGGCCTACGGCTTCCATTGTCATACCACAGAACAGGAACGCAGCCATAGCACCGATGAAGGCACCTACGATGACGCGGGGGTTCATCAGGTTGATCTGGAAGTAGTTCATGAAGTCAGGGATAGTAGCATCGGTAGCAGCAATGACATCACCAGCCACATTCGTTAGGGTCTGTCCGGCACGTACCATCGCGATCTTGATTTCCTCAATGTAAGAAGCGAGGAGAGCGAGAGCTGTGAGGGCAGCAGAACCAATAGCGAAGCCCTTGCCAGTAGCAGCTGTGGTGTTGCCCAGTGCGTCGAGGGCATCAGTTCGATGACGTACCTCTTCACCCAGACCGCACATCTCTGCATTACCGCCAGCATTGTCGGCAATTGGTCCGTATGCGTCGGTAGCAAGGGTGATGCCCAGTGTAGAGAGCATACCTACAGCAGCAATACCGATACCATAGAGACCATGTGACAAGGATTCTGATGACATAGAGAGGTCGAAACCATTGGCGCAGAGGTAGCTAAGCATGATGGCGACACCAATGGTGATGACAGGGATACAGGTAGAGATCATACCCGTACCAATACCTTTAATAATCACCGTAGCTGGACCTGTCAGACCTGCTTCAGAAATCTTCTTCGTAGGATTGTAAGAATGAGAGGTATAATACTCCGTGGCTTGTCCGATGATGACACCGGCAGCCAGACCTGAGATAACAGAGAAGGAGAGTCCCAACCAGTTCTCGATATCCAAGAGATTGAGAATGATGAAAGAGGCAATGGCGATGAGGATAGCGCTGACATTCGTTCCTACAGAGAGGGAGTGGAGCAGATCCTTCATCGTAGCACCTTCCTTAGTACGTACCAGGAAGATACCCAGCAGTGAGAGGAACACACCAACGGCAGCAATCAACATGGGAGCAATAACTGCCTTAAGCTGGATATCGATACCTGCAACAGCAAAGGCAGCAGCACCGAGGGCAGCAGTAGAAAGTACGGAACCACAATAGCTCTCGTAGAGGTCGGCACCCATACCAGCCACGTCGCCTACATTATCACCAACATTATCAGCAATAGTAGCGGGGTTACGGGGATCATCCTCAGGGATATCTGCCTCAACCTTACCTACAATGTCGGCACCTACGTCGGCAGCCTTGGTGTAGATACCACCACCTACACGAGCAAAGAGCGCCTGTGTAGAAGCACCCATACCGAAGGTCAACATCGTGGTGGTGATAGAGATGAGTCCGTCAGGATCGAAGTGGTTAAGCACGACAAACCAGATGGCGATGTCGAGCAGACCAAGACCTACTACCGTGAGACCCATCACTGCACCAGAACGGAAGGCAATCTTCAAACCTGCATTCAGACTCTCACGCGCAGCATTTGCCGTACGAGCAGAAGCATAGGTAGCTGTCTTCATACCAAAGAATCCGGCGAGACCTGAGAAGAAACCACCAGTAAGGAAGGCAAATGGCACCCAGGGGTTCTGCACATTCAAGCCATAGGCCATGAAAGCAAAGAGGGCACAGAGTACCACGAAGACGATGCAGACCACCTTATACTGCTGTTTGAGGTAGGCCATAGCACCTTTACGCACATAAAGTGCAATCTCTTTCATACGAGGCGTGCCTTCATCAGCTGCCATCATCTGGCGGAAGAAGAACCACGCCATACTCAGTGCCACGAGCGATGCTACGGGCACGAGCCAGAATACTGCGGGGATGTTCATCATTTACAAGGGCTTTTTAAAAGGGTTATTATTTGTTGGAATTTGGTTATTCCTCTACGTAGTCTAGCATGTTTGCAGCCTCGTCTTCGGGGTCTTCAGAACCCAGATCCATCATCGTGGAGTAGTTGTCCTCGGTGATCTCATCGTCGTTGGGATCCTGTACCTCATCATCTTCATCATCGTGAGAGCTGTAATTGTCTTCTACTTCGTAGTCTTCATTGTCGTTATCTTCAAGATCGTCATCACTGCTGCTCTTATCAGAGAACTTCATCTTGATCTTCTCTTCTTCTGGCTTAAGCTTCGCAAAGATAGCCTCTACCCAGCCTCCTTTGGACACTTCGAGTACATCGAAGCCATCTTCTACCTTCTTATCATACATACCGCCTTTCTTGTGGAGACGATCTTTGGGAAGGGTAGTAGTGGAGATATCGAAGCCACTGAGGATAATGTCCTGAATGGACTGTGACAGAGAATCCCAGCCACCACCGAAGTTACGATCGATGACCTCAAGTAACTTTGCGGCTGAGATATGACGGATATTCTCGTATGAGAGATCAGTAACACGCATGATAGGACGTTTCTTAATAGCCCAGGTGAATTTCAGGTTCTCTTCGAACTTAATATCCATCACTTTATAGCCACGCTTCTCATAGCCTTTTTTAACAAGGGGACCTTCTTCTTTGATTTCCTCAATGAGAAAAGCACTCTTGAAGATATCAAGATAATGCTGAATGTTTTCTTTTACTTCTGCGTCTTTCGTAGCTGCTTCCCACATACGGAACACATCGTTCTCTTGGATGTCCCATACACTGTTCTTAGTGACGGCCTTAATAGATAATGCAGGATTACTTTCCGGTTGTTGTTGTTTTGTTCTTGCCATAATAATACTAAATTTTTCTGCAAATGTAACCACTTTATTTTTTATTAGCAAGTTTTTGGGCAATATTTTTTTTAATAATCGAAATAAATTTGGTTTTTCGCGTACTTATTCGTAATTTTGCAACCAAATATTATGGTTCAACCACTGGCTGAAAGACTCAGACCTCGCACGCTCGACGATTATATCGGACAGCAACACTTGGTGGGCGAGGGTGCCGTCCTGCGAAAAATGATAGAAGCAGGGCGGATTTCATCGTTTATACTTTGGGGACCTCCAGGCGTGGGTAAAACCACGTTGGCACAGATTATAGCCCACAGGTTGGAGACACCTTTCTATACATTGTCAGCAGTGACCAGCGGTGTGAAGGATGTGAGGGATGTGATTGAGAAGGCCCAGAAAGGACGTTTTTTCAATGAGGCATCACCTATTTTATTTATAGATGAAATCCATCGTTTTTCCAAGTCGCAGCAGGATTCGCTGTTGGGTGCTGTGGAGAAAGGCATCGTAACGCTGATTGGTGCTACTACAGAGAATCCTTCGTTTGAGGTAATCCGCCCCTTGCTCTCGCGCTGTCAGCTCTATGTGCTGAAATCGTTGGAGAAGGATGATTTGCTAAAGCTGATTGACAGGGCTATCCATCAGGACACGATCCTGAAAGAAAGGAAGATTGAACTGAAGGAGACGAGTGCGATGCTGCGCTATAGTGGTGGTGACGCCCGGAAACTGTTGAATATCCTTGAGCTTGTGGTGGAAGCGGAATCTGCAGGCGAAGTCGTGATTACCGACGAGGTGGTGGAGAACCGTCTCCAACAGAATCCACTGGCCTATGATAAGGACGGGGAGATGCACTATGACATCATCTCGGCCTTCATTAAGAGTATCAGAGGTTCCGATCCTGACGCAGCTCTCTACTGGCTGGCTAGAATGATTGAGGGTGGGGAGGATCCGCAGTTTATCGCCAGACGACTGATTATCAGTGCCTCTGAGGATATAGGGCTGGCGAACCCCAATGCTCTGTTGCTGGCAAATACAGCTTTTGATGCGGTGATGAAGATTGGTTGGCCTGAAGGTAGGATTCCCTTGGCAGAGGCTACCGTATATCTGGCCACCTCGCCTAAGAGCAATAGTGCCTATCTGGGTGTTGATGCCGCATTGGCCAAGGTCAGAGAGACGGGTAATCTGTCTGTGCCACTACCAATCAGGAATGCTCCCACTCAGCTGATGAAGGAGCTGGGCTATCATGATGGCTATAAGTATCCGCACGATTATCCTGGACATTTCATAGAGCAGCAGTATCTGCCAGATGAGCTGGTAGATGAAAGATTCTGGCACGGACAGCATAATCCCACTGAGGAGAAGCTGTATCAGCGTATGGTGAACTATTGGGGGAAGAGATTTGAGAAGTGAGGAGTGTGAGAATTTGTGGAACAGGACGTTATCATAAGAATCATTGAGTTGCTGGGTACATTTGCCTTTGCCATCTCAGGTATCAGGCATGCGGCTGCCAAGCACTTCGACTGGTTTGGTGGCTATGTCTGTGGCGTGGCAGTGGCTATTGGAGGCGGTACAATCCGTGACGTGATGCTAGGGACAACCCCATTCTGGATGACTACACCGATTTACCTGATTTGTACAGGCATAGCACTATTGACAGTGGCGTTCTTCGGACGTTGGATGGAACCCTTGAAAAATGCATGGTTCGTGTTCGACACCTTAGGACTGGCACTGTTTACAATCGCAGGTATCCAGAAGAGCATCGCCTTCGGACAACCTTTCTGGGTGGCAATCATCATGGGTTGTATCACTGGTTCGGCCGGTGGCGTGATCCGTGATGTGCTTCTGAACAATGAGCCTGTGATCTTCCACAAAGAGATCTATGCGATGGCTTGTGTGCTGGGCGGATTGGCCTATTGGGGTCTGATGGATCTGGGGGTGTCGGCAGAGTTTAGCGCCATCGTGAGTTTCGTGGTGACCTGTCTGGTAAGATTCCTAGCAGTGAGGTATCATATCTCCCTTCCCATACTGAAAGAAATTAAAGAACAAAAATAAATAAATGGCTGTACAAGAGAACAATACAAGCAACAAACGCGTAAGAAAACCACAACCTGTGGATAACACTTACGGACACTTACAACCGCAGGCGCTGGAGGTTGAAAAAGCAGTGCTGGGTGCCTTGATGATTGACAAGGATGCCTATGCTGTGGTGTGTGAGACACTGTGCCCAGAGAGTTTCTATGAACCCAGAAACCAGATGGTATATCAGGCCATCATGGAGCTGAGTATGGCAGAACGTCCTGTAGATATCCTGACTGTAACGGAGCAGTTGGCTAAGAACGGCAATCTGGAGGAGGTTGGAGGTCCTGGCTATGTGACAGAACTGAGTGCCAGAGTGGCATCGTCAGCGAATATCGAATATCACGCCAATATTGTGGCACAGAAAAGTCTGGCTAGACAACTGATTCAGTTTGCCAGTGTGATTGAGACGAAGGCTTTCGATGAAACGATAGATGTGGAGGATCTGATGCAGGAGGCAGAGGGATCGCTCTTCGAACTGTCTCAGCGCAATATGAAGAAGGATTATACGGCGATTGATCCTGTGATCTCACAAGCTGTGAAGACGATTCAGAATGCAGCCAAGAACACCGATGGCTTGACAGGTGTCTCTACAGGTTACTATAAGCTCGATGATATCACCAGTGGATGGCAAGCCTCTGATCTTGTGATTATTGCCGGACGTCCTGCGATGGGTAAGACCTCGTTTGCACTCTCAATGGCGAAGAACATTGCTGCCGACCTGAAGATACCGATGGCGTTTTTCTCGCTTGAAATGTCAAACGTACAACTGGTAAACCGTCTGATTTCCAATGCCTGTGAAATTCAAGGCTCAAAGATTCTGAACGGCCAGTTGCAGCGTGATGAGTGGGAACGACTGGATAAGCGCATCAACACCCTGTTGGGAGCACCTTTATATATTGATGATACGCCAGGTCTCTCTGTATTTGAGTTGAGAACCAAAGCCCGTCGATTGGTGAGAGAACATGGTGTAAAGTTGATAATGATCGACTATCTTCAGCTGATGAATGCCAATGGCATGAGATTCTCATCACGTCAGGAAGAGGTGTCAACCATCTCTCGTTCTCTGAAAGGTTTGGCGAAGGAGTTGGATATTCCTATTCTCGCGCTGAGTCAGTTGAACCGTGGTGTAGAAAGTCGTGAGGGACTGGAAGGAAAACGCCCGCAACTGTCAGACCTGCGTGAGTCGGGAGCCATTGAGCAGGATGCGGATATGGTTATTTTCGTGCATCGTCCAGAATACTATCATATCTATCAGGATGATAATGGCAGAGATCTGCATGGAATGGCTCAGATCATCATTGCCAAACACCGTAAGGGTGCAACTGGCGATGTGTTGCTGACCTTCCGTGGCGAATATACACGCTTTGAGAATCCTGAGGATAAAAATCTTGGGAATCGTGCCCCAATGGGTGGCGGTGAGATACTGGGATCAAAGGTCAATGGGAATAATAACACCCCACCTGAAATGCCAGAGGGTTATGATCCATTTAGTGGAAGTTCACAGATTCCACCACCTGAGGACAATGGCCCATTACCATTTTAAATAATAAAGCCCTGCGATCGGCAGGGCTTTATTGTGGTTATTTGTATTTCTCTATCAAGGCATCGGCTTGCGTATCACCAAGTTCTTTGGCTTTCTGCAGATTCTTGATACCTTCTGCCTTCTGACCTTTAAGGCATTGTCCCAACCCCAAGAAAAGATAACCATCACTGTTTCCTGCATCTAAGGAGATACACTCCTTTGCTGTTGCGATAGCCTGATCGTAGAGTCCGACACGAATCTCCAGAGAAGCTTTCTCAGCATAGTAGAGAATCTCGTTGGGATTCATCTGGATGGCACGATTGATGTCGTTAAGGGCCTGCTGATACAAACGTCCCTGGATCTCTACCTGGTGGCGAATATAATAGAAGTTATCGTTAACGGTAGCTGTCATGATAGTCTCATAATCATTCATGTCAGCAATGGCCTCACGATAGTGTCCTGCATTTCGACGAGCCTCTGAACGTGCCCATAGATAGGGAGCAGCCTCTTTCAGATATGGACGACTAAACATGTTGATGGTGCTATCCATCAGAGCAAGCATCGCTGTGGTATCTTTTTGCATTTCCTTACAACGGGCAGCTGCAAAAAAGAGTTCTGCACTGCGAAGATTGGTTGAGAGCAGACTGTTATAAATCTCATAGGCTTCATCATACCGCTGTTTGGCAAAAAGGATATCACCTTCCAACTGACGATAGGTAGTTACAGGATTGATACTGATAGCTGTCTGTATTTGTTGAAGTGCTTTGTCGAGGTTCCAACCGGCATAAGGCTGGGCACTCTGATAGATCTCCTTATTATAAATGATGCGGGCATAGTTGAAGTGGGCATCATCTTTAGGATTAGCCAGTTTCAAGGCCTGTTCCATATCACGTTCAGCAGAAGAAAAATCACCTGCAGTAGTCTCTTGTTGGGCTCTATAAATATAGCCGTCGGGAGCATTGGGGAACTGTTGAATGAAATCATGGATAAGCGATACATACTCTGATGAGTCACTTTGTGAGCCTGCGAAATAGAGCACGAGGTTTGCCTCCTTGATATCCGTTGGCAGCAGTTTCTTCACCTGTGTGAGTTTAAACGTCTCATCATAAAAGTTGAGACCATTGATATTCAGAGAGTCAACGAAAAGTGCACTGATAGCATAGCAGAGACTATCACCAACCACAGCAGGCTGCTGCATCATACCAATCACCTGACCAGAGGCATCCAGTAAGGGGCAACTGACCTGATTCTCACCCATAGAGAGTGCAACGGTGTAGTAGGGGTAGTCACCTTGAAAAGTCTCAGCCTTACGAACGGGTCCACTCTTCACTGCCTTCACCTCATGATAAGGCAGGAGATAAGCTAAACTTCCGACAGGAGTAATGGAAGAGCTAAGAGTGAGTGGAAGAGTCTTGACACTGTTCACACGAAACTTCACCACGTCATACATATCGTTGGCTCCCATGATACCTGTGACCTGAAGTTCTTTACCTTGGGCATCGATGACAACAGCACGTGCTGCACCTTTAAAAGGGGTAAAGTTACTGACAGCCTCACCATTGGTTCCTGTGAAAAAACCGTTGCTGCTGGCAATGTAAAAACAGAGCGTGAGGCATTTTTCACCCAGCCTGGCTGGGCGAAGGTGCTGAGTGCTGTAAACAGCAGACAGCATATCATACTGATTTTCTTCATATTCGTAATAATTGTTTGGCGTTTTGTATGGCAGCATCGGAGATATCACTACCAGAGAGCATCTGGGCAATCTCACGGATACGTTCTTCTTGCGACAGCTGGGTCATACGACTGATAGTACCCTGAGTCGTTTCCTCTTTCTCCACTTTGTAATGCGTGGTGCCTAGGGCTGCAATCTGTGGGAGGTGGGTAATACTGATGACTTGACGTTCGTGGCGCCCCATCTCCTGCATAATCTCTGCCATTTTCTCGGCAATCTTACCACTGACACCTGTATCGATCTCGTCGAAAATAATCGTAGGCAATTTCACAGCACCGCTAATCATTGCCTTCAGAGAAAGCATAACTCGGGCTATCTCACCACCAGAAGCTACCTGAGAGACAGGCTTGAGTGGGGTGGAGGTGTTGGCACTGAAAAGGAAAGAGACCTTATCTTGGCCTGAGAGACCGAGTGTATCGTCAGTCATCTGGATACTGAAACGCACATGAGGCATACCCAGAGGAACAAGACGTGACTGCATCTCTTTCTCAATCTGCTGTGCAGCCTTCTTACGTCGCTTGGTCAGGACTTCAGCTTCCTGCTTGGCCATTGTATGAAGGGTATCCAGACGTTCCTGTAATGCAGCAAGGGCTTCGTCGCTGTTCTCAATATTATTGAGCTGAGCCTTGAGTTCATCACGCTTGGCAATCAACTCAGAGACTGTTGAAACATGATATTTCTTCTCAAGATCATACAGATGATCCAGACGATTGTTGATAGCATCGAGTTCGGCAGGATCAAAATCAACACGCTCAAGCTGACTTGAAATTTCTTCGGAGATATCCTTCAGTTCGATATAGTTACTCTCTATACGCTGAGCCAATTCACTGGCATCTGGAAAGACACGCTGAATGCCATTTAAGGCAGTACGGGCAGAACGAAGGGCACTGACAACACCTGTCTCATCAGCCGAGAGGGCATTGTCAACTTCATAGAGAGCACCTTTGATCTCCTCTGCATGACTCATAGTGTCGCTCTTCTGTTCCAGCTCATCCTGTTCATCGTCAACGAGATTGGCATTGGTAAGCTCATCATACTGGAACTGCAGAAAATCATGGTTTTGTCGGTTACGCTCAATATCGTCGCGTAACATCTCCAGTTCCTTACTGACAGACTGGTACTGTTTGTAGGTCTGCTGATATTGAGCTAATGACTTGGCATTATCAGCAATAATATCCACCACATTCAGCTGGAAGTCTTGTTTATTAAGCAGGAGGTTCTGGTGCTGGGAATGGATATCGATCAGCTGATCGCCGAGTTCCTTCAACAAGGACAGTTGTACAGGGGTATCATTGATAAAGGCACGGCTCTTTCCTGCACTTGTCAATTCGCGACGGATGATACAGTCTGACGGATCGTATTCGATATCATTCTCAGAAAAGAAATCCTCCATGCCATAACGTGAGATATCGAAGTTTGCCTCGATGACACACTTGTCCTTGATGACCTTCGAGTCAGCACGCTGTCCAAGCAACAGGCTTATTGCCCCCAGGATTATACTCTTGCCGGCACCAGTCTCACCTGTGATGACAGAGAACCCTTGAAAGAGGTCGATATCAAGTTCATCAATGAGTGTGAAGTTCTTTATATATAGTCTTTTTAGCATATTTCTTAATTGGTTCTGGGCGTGAACTTATTTCTTGATGTTTTCCCAGGCATTACTCTGGGAGGCATTTAGCGATATCAGCAAGTTGTAGATACGCTCTTTCTCCTTCTGTGTGCCCTTACCTTTATATATATTAACCAGTTCATCGCGTTTAATGTCTGTCCAGATCTGTGGCAACAGACTGAGAGGCTTGTTCTCATGAGCTGTTTGTAAATCATTCTCAAGGGCTTCAGAAATCTCTGTCCGTCCTCGCTCTGCATTATTGCTCATCTCATCGAGTCCTTTTCTATAATAGTCATACTGGAGCTGTCGGAAGGGACGCATAGACTCATCAAGATAGTCGTTGATGATAGCAAAACGATTCCTACTATCCTCGAATGATTTCCATCCGGGGTAGCCAAGTTCCTGGGCGTTGTTTACCAGATACATACAGCGCTGAAGGATATCTGTGCCTCCCATCGGTGCAAAACTGTCAAGGTTAAGTCCGATGATCAGATAGGCATAATAGGCGAGGAGAGCGGTGAGGGGCTGATCCACATTCTCATCGTTGAAGTTCAACTGATCGAACTGCGAAAAGACAAAGTGGAAGTTGTCGTCCTTATTATTATATAAGGTGGTGGTGTAGGATGAATTATAGACAGGACGATTAGCCTGGATCAATGCCGTACACTCAAAATGGTTATCATCGCGGTTGTATCTGAGGACAGTGATATTGAGACTGCACTGGATACGTTCTTGCTTCTGAAACTGCAGAGGAGTCCACTGACGTTCATTGATGAAATGTTCGATAGTCTGTTGGAGATTCTCAAACACGCTGATGTCTGTACCAGAGATCTGGCTGTGGTTGATATTAACCTTAACTTGCAGTTCTTGAGCCCGTAAGCCAAGAACTGCAAGCATGAAAATGGTTGTGAGTATCGTCCGTCCGATGATCATCCGTTAAGATTTGCTTCGCGCAGACGGATGCGTGTAAGCACCTGTTTCGTGTTATAAGTGAAATCGCCTGCAAGAATCCAACTATAATAGCCGGGATCAATCTGAAGGACATCGGCTACAGGAATTCCCTTATGCTTACCAAAATTAAACACCTCCGTCATACGAGGATTACCGTCCCTATCAAGTAGGACGTTACCACGTCCGTCTTTCATCTCAGCCCAGATAATACGACCTGCGAAGTCCACATAGTTATTCATCTTAGAGAACTCGGCCAGTTTGTCCATATCATTCTCCAGCACTTTTTCTTCATCCTCATTGGCACCTGGGGCATACTTATCGAGTTCGCCCATGAGCACACGATAGGTGGCCTCTGTATCCTGGTCAGCACGATGGGCTTCGAAATCGTCTTCCATCTTACGTCCGCAATAGAACTTATAGGCAGCAGCCAGATTACGGCGCTCCATTCGCTTAAAGATAGTACAGGCATCTATCATACGACTCTTGGAGAAATCAAAGTCAACACCAGCACGCAGGAATTCCTCTGCCAATAGGGGAATATCGAAATGGTTGGAATTAAATCCTGCAAAATCGCAATTCCTGAATTTCTCGGCAAGTTTCTGACCGAGTTGTTTGAAGGTTGGCTTATCCTTCACATCCTCGTTGGTGATACCAGTCAACTGTGTAATCGCCGAATCGATAGGCTTCTCCGGATTCACCAGTTCGTTACCACGTTCTTCCTTTCCGTCAGGATAGACTTTGATATAGGAAATCTGTATGATACGGTCCTTTACAAGATCGATACCTGTCGTCTCCAAGTCGAAGATGACTATTGGTTTGGTAAGATTCAGTCTCATGGATCTGTGAATACTATCTTAGTCGTTAATCAACATCGGCATCAGAAGCATCAGCACATCCTGATTATCGGGCTGCTCACAGGGGAGAACAAGTCCTGCACGACTGGGATCAGCCAACTGGATGACAACTTCCGGACAATCGAAATTGCTCAAAACCTCGATGAAGGAAGAACCCTTGAAACCAATAGACATGGCCTGTCCGTTATAATCGCAAGTCATGCGCTCTGTAGCTGTCTTTGAGAAGTCGTAATCCTCTGCATCGAGCTGTAGGGTAGAGCCTTCTACATGGAAACGAATCAGATTGCTGGAGCCATTGGCAAAGGGCTGTACACGACGAAGAGCAGCCAAAAGACCAAGACGATCCACACGTAATTCGTTAGGATTGTTCTGAGGAATCACAGAGTTGTAATTGGGGAAACGACCCTCAATCAAACGGCACTGGAGTGTTCCATCACCATAATTGACCTCAGCATTACGCTCATCAAAACGGATAATCACATCACCGCCATCTCTTCCAAGCAGGTTCTTCAACAGGTTTGCGGGTTTCTTAGGAAGAATAAAGGATGCAGGCTGGTCGTTCTTGATGGTAAACACCTTGTTACGCACGAGCTTGTGACCATCTGAAGCCACCACAGCGAGGAAATCGGAGGTAAGGTCGAAATAGATACCATTCATGACTGGGCGCAACTCATCCTGAGCCGTAGCAAAGATAGTACGATTGATATTCTCTGCCAGGATGGCATTGGGAATAGTGATTGTGTTTGCAAAGTCGCTTACAGGTTGAGACATGGGGAATTCATCCGCATTTTCAATAGGCAGTGAGAATAAACCATTCTGATATGATATCCTTACAATGTTCTGCTCCTGATTCACGTCAAAGGTGATAGGCTGCTCAGAGATACCTTTCACAGCTTCCAGAAGATTGTGGCTGTCAATGGCAAAACGACAATCGCCGTCGCTCTCAGTCAGTTCAAGCTGAGTCTTCATGATGTTTTCACTGTCTGATGCTGTCAGACGGAGAACATTACCACTGATTTCAAACACAAAATCTCCCAGAATGGGCAGTGCATTCTTACTGTTGATAACTCTCGAAAGTGCAGAGAGCTTTGAGCTCAGTGCGGTACTTGATAATGTAAATCGCATAGTTTTATAGCTTCTTGTTATTTATTACATATTACATAATTGAGCACAAAATTACAAAAAAACGTTGTAATGCGCAAAATTTTTAGTAGAAAATGATGCTTTTCAAACTATTTTTAGTAATTTCGCCACGTGAAAACGAAAAATTCAACAAAATAAAACATTTAATTATGGAATTAACAGGTAAAA
>CACZTJ010000037.1 GCA_902784065.1 uncultured Prevotellaceae bacterium
GGGGTCACCATCTCACGGCGCGGACCAACAAAGTAGCCCTCCAACTGCTCGGCATCCAACAGCTTTGCATCGCCGTAAAGCCAGTTTAATTCGTTGATTTCCTGTTCGTTAAGTGCGTGATCGACCTCTGTGGCAATCACTGTCTTTTGTGGGGTCTGAAAGAAGCGTATCATACCTATTTAATTATTAAATTTCTAATTTGCGTGCAAAGATAGTGCAAATTGAGCGAAATACCAAATTTATTTGGATTATTGTTTTTCAGTTATGTATTTCCAGTAGCGGCGGGGCATGTCGTTGAGCTGCTTACGGGGATTCATACGCTCCTTGATGCAGATGGCCTTGAAGTAGGTGCGCCAGAGGTTCTGCAACAGTTGGTCATCGCTGCTGAGCACCTCTTCATTCAGTTTGCCGTTGTTCAGACTGAAGGGCACAGCCGACTCGTCTTCGAAGGTGATGCGGATCACGGTCTTGCCGTCATAGTTGAAGCCATAATGCCGTTTAGCATCGTAGATGAGCCAAGGCTGGTCGTTGAACCGGTCCTGAAAATGATCGGTGATGATGGGCAGCACATTGTGGTCTGGACTGACCACAGCGAGGTAAGTGCCATCCTTCGCCTTTTGGAACCTGATGAACTGCTTCATGCGTAACTGCTCATGAAGCACGCGACGGGCGATGTTCGTTACCGCCAACACGTCAGGATCGGCAAAGTTCTTGGAGATATCACCCTGCCTAAAAACCTTGCAGATATATCGGAACAGTGGTGTGTTCAGCTCCTTCACTTCTGACAGCCAACTCACGGATATCAGTTTCATCGCTTCACGTGATAACCGCTTCTCCAGGCCGATCCATACGCGTTGGGCCTTCTCCTCGTCGGTGGTGACCTGATAGATGCGGTCGCAGAAGAGGGGCAGAGCATCGCCTGTGGTCACTAATTGCTCAGGCTGTTCTTTCAGGGCAAATGCGTCGAAAACAGCTGTCAGAAGCCCGTCCATCGTGCCGTCAAACTGATAGATTGTCATCGCCAAAATCTATTTTCAGTTGTTGTTCCTCAGCAGCCCGTTTCTGTTGAGCCTTTGAGATGAGTAACGGGCGCAGACGCTCGGGTCGGAGCTCGTTGATGCCTACAATCGGGGTGGAGTAGGTGGAGGACAGTTCGTGACAAGTGATGAAATACTTCGCTTTTTTCATCACAACACCCATCTTCTTCAGGTCGTAGGACGTAAGACGACTGAAGCGGCGTGAGTTGACGATCAGCCAAGCAGATTTTGTTCCAAGCCCTGGGACACGCAGTAACTGCTCATAGTCGGCCGTGTTGATATCCACAGGGAAAGCTTCAGGATGACGGAGTGCCCAGGCAAGTTTCGGATCTACTTCGAGGTCGAGGTTGGCATGCAGATCATCTACAATCTCTTCGACCTTGAAGTGGTAGAAGCGTAGCAGCCAGTCGGCCTGATACAAACGGTTCTCACGCACCAAGGGCGGCTGTTTGAGGATGGGCAGTCGAGGGTCGTAGGTGTTTACGCTGACATACCCCGAATAATAGACGCGTCGCATGGTGGGCTGGCCGTAGAGCATAGACGACATAGAGAGGATATCCTTGTCGGTCTCTTTGGTGGCACCAACAATCATCTGTGTGGACTGTCCTGCAGGTACAAATCGGGGTGCGTGACGGTATTTCTTCCGGTCTTCCTTATTCTCCAGCACACCCTGCTGAATCATCTTCATCGGCTGGAATACGCTCTTGTGATCCTTCTCAGGGGCGAGCAGTTTCAGCGATTCCTCCTTGGGGATCTCGATATTCACACTCATACGATCGGCATAACGACCTGCCTCGTTGAGCAGTTCCTGCGAACAGCCAGGGATGCTCTTCAGATGGATATAGCCGTTGAAGTGATGCACCAGTCGCAGGTCGCGGGCAATGGCCGCAAGCCGCTCCATCGTGTAGTCAGGGTTGCGCACCACACCGCTGGATAAAAAGAGTCCCTCGATATAGTTACGACGGTAAAACTCCATCGTGATCTCTTCGAGTTCGCTGACAGAGAGCGTGGCCCGCTTGATGTCGTTCGAACGACGATTGATGCAGTAGGCGCAGTCGTACATGCAGTAGTTGGTCAGCATCACCTTCAACAGCGAGATACAACGCCCATCATCGGCAAACGAATGGCAGATGCCCACACCGCCGACGGTAGAGCCCACCATGCCCTGTTTGCCTTTGCGCACAGTACCGCTCGACGAACATGAAACATCATATTTCGCCGACTCTGCCAGAATGCGCAGCTTCTCCATCGTCTTCTCTGTTAGCATGGTTGCAAAGTTACGAATTAATGCGTGAATTACAAAAAGAAAAACGCTATTAATTTATCGTTTTTTGAGAAAAAGGCCACTATAGATTGGGAAGTTTCAAAGAAAGTTGTATATTTGCACGCAGAAACCTAAATATGCATGATAATAAAACAAGATTGAATATGAAGAAAGTATTGTGGATATTGGTCATCCTTGTTACCGTATTCGTTGTAGCACTCATTGGCGGTAGCTTTTATACTCTAAACTTTTCACTGGCTCCCGATCCGAACCGGATGGATACCGACTCGTGTTATCGACAGCAGTTTGAGACATATCCTGAGAGTAAAGATTGGGTTGACAGTCTGGGAAGCATCGGAGCTTTGCGTGACACGTTTATGACGATGCCGACAGGTGAACGTCATCATGCCTTCTTTGTGGACAGAGGCAGCACTCGTACTGCCCTCGTGATTCACGGTTGGCGTGATTGTGCCATCAAGTTCTTCTGGCTGGCACGTATCTATGAGCATGAGTTAGGCTACAATGTGGTGATGCCTGAGCTGCACGCTTGTGGCGAAAGCGAGGGCGATGCCATCCAGATGGGATGGAAGGACCGACTCGATGTGCTGCATTGGCTGAAGACCTTCCAGGCCGACACGATGGTGGTGCATGGTGTCTCGATGGGTGCTGCCACCACTATGATGATGTCCGGAGAGACGATGCCTGAGGGCATTAAGGATCTGCGTTTTGTGGAGGATTGTGGTTACACCTGTGTGTGGGACGAGTTTACTGGGCAACTGAAAGAGCAGTTTGGTCTGCCTCCTTTCCCGTTGATGTATTCCACGAGTCTGCTCTGTCAACTTCGCTATGGTTGGAATTTTGACCAGGCGTCGGCTTTAGAACAGGTCAAGAAGTGTCATTATCCGATGCTCTTTATTCATGGCAATGCCGATACGTTTGTACCTTGTGATATGGTATATCCCCTTTACGAAGCGAAACCCGGCACCAAGGCTCTTTGGGTAGCCGATGGTGCCGAGCACGCGTTGTCATATCATGAGCATAAAGCCGAATACATTTCAAAGATTCGGGCTTTCTGTCAGGATCAATGATTGCGGAAATTCCATTTTGAATTGTCGCTGCTGAAGTCGTATTTAGCAAGGGTGGGGGTGGAGTCGCCTGCACTGTAGAGGCAGTATGTCGTGTTGACACCCTCCATACCAGGGATGGCCTTCGGCATGATGCGGAAGGTGCCGTCGGTGAGCTGCTCGATGCGCCAGAGCTGTTCGTCAGCACCTGTATAGGCGGGAACAGTAGTCACTTCCTTATCAGCGGTAGCTGCCAGAGCGCGCTCTGTGCCTTCAATCGTAATTTTGAAATACGGATTGCTGAGGTAGCCACCTGCGGCATCAACGGGCGTGATGGTCCAGCGCTGGTGGGGACGGAACATATAGTCACCAATACGGGCGGGAATGTCGCCCTGAGGCCAGGTGCCGATCACCTCTGCCAAGGTCTGGTTAGCGATAGGCTTGGCTGGCTGCTGCATCTGTTCACGGTTGAACCAACCCTGACGCTCCTGCTTCATACGGACGAAATCAACGGCGAGTTCCAAGGCATAGCCGCGACGCTCTGACTCAATCTCAAAAGTACCACCTTTAAACTGGTCACCAGCATAGGGCCAGCCGTTCTTCCAGAGCAGCGGACGGACGGCAAGCACACTACGGCCACTCAGGTCGAAATCGGCCTCCCAGTGGAATGAACACACCTCTACACCTTCGTCGATGATGGTACGTCCGAAGTGTCCGGCGCCAGCCTTGCGATCACCGGCAGCCACCACCATCTTACCACCACCGTGGAACATATCACGGCCTACATTGTCCAGATACGGACCTTCTACACTTTTTGCACGACCTACCACAATGTTATAGGTGGAGTTGACACCGTCGCAGCAGGTGCCGTGGGTGCCGAGCAGGTAATACCAGCCGTCGCGATACATCAGGTCGGAGGCCTCGCAGTCGATGGCGATATCTTTCTCCTTATTGCCCTTCACACGGAAGCCTGTCTTGGGGTCGAGCTCAATGAGACGGATGGTGCCGAAATAGGTGCCGTAACTCACCCACAGACGACCCGTTGTGGGATCGAGCAGCAGGCCTGGGTCGATGGCGTCTT
Source organism: uncultured Prevotellaceae bacterium (assembly GCA_902784065.1). GTDB lineage: Bacteria > Bacteroidota > Bacteroidia > Bacteroidales > Bacteroidaceae > Prevotella. The sequence goes on from CACZTJ010000037.1 coordinate 4,447, forward strand.
GATCCTCCATACCGTCAGAGTAGCACACCTCAACCGCCTCAGTCCATTTGAAGTCAGGCGACTTGGGGTCGAGCGTCTTGTTCCACATGGTGAGGATGCGGCCAGCATGACCACCACCAAGACCACCGCCCGTGGCACCATAGATACAGAGGTAACGGTCGCCGATCTTCAGTACGTCGGGGGCAGCACCGCCACCGGGACGGTCGGCACCACTGTACCAGCTCCAGCCGTCTTCAGAGATCAGTCCACCGCCACCAGTGCCGAAGGTGTAATACTTACCGTCACACTCGGCAAGGGTCGAGGGATCATGGATATAAGGTTCTCCTATTTGTGCTTGGGCGGCTGTAGCAAGGGCCAATGCCGCTAGAATTGTATGTAGTCTTTTCATATTATTGTGCTTTGATTGAATAGTTAGTGACAGGGTTACCTTTCTCGTCGAGGAAGCGGACACAGAAGTCGCTCATGCCAGGACCGTTGATGATGGCACCACGCAGAATGTTACGGCCTTTTTTGAGGGTGAGACGGGGCGACATGGCATCGTCCTCCACCATACGGCGGTCGCCAGAGAGTAACAGGACTTCCTGGCCATTCAGCCACCACATAGAGGCCGAGTTAGAACCAACAGCCAGACGAACGTTCTTGATGTCCTCGTCGCAGTCGATGATGGTGACCGCCCAGAAGAGGACACCATACACCTGCTGACCCCATTTCTCAGCGAAGCGGAAGAGCTTCACGTTGTAGTTTTCGCTATCGAGGGCATGCCAGGTGAGATTCTGAGTAACGGTCTTTACTTCAGGCACTGCAGGAGCTTGCTCTGCACCACGGCCGAAGCCTGCAGGTGCCTGCTCCTGTTTGAAGGTGGCCTTCACCTTCTGACCATCCTTTGGAACGATGGTCTGCTGACCCTTGAAGTACTCTCTATTGAAGTGCTCACGCAGATAGGTGTCAGTGAAGACGGTGTTGCCTGGATTGGGTTTGTCGATGGGCTCCAGAAGCAGCCAGCGACGGATGAAGCCATTGTCGTCAGGCTGAGCGGGAGTAGCCGTTGCCGGTGTAAAGTACTGAGGACGGTTCTTGAACTGGATCCAATCTACTGACACACCAGCATCGCCCTCGCAAGTGATGACCAGATCACTGACACCCTTCGGTGTGAAGGACAGCGGAGCGGTCATCGTGAGCCACTGGTTACTGTAGTCGCGACGGAACATAGCAGGCATGCCTGCAGGCGTTTCAGGCTTCACGGTCATATCGATCTTGGCGATAATCTTACCATCGGCGCTCTTCTCGCGGATATAGAAAGCAGTATTGTCGGCAGCCTTCGCAGAAATCACCAAGTAACCGTCAGTAAGACAGCTGAAATCAATATCCTTGTAGCAAATCCAACTGCCTTTCTTGGGCAGGTTAGCCTGGAAGCTGCGGAAGGTGTTAACGGTATCGATGAGCTGTGTCGTCACATCGGCACTGGCACTGCTATAGCGGTCGATTTCGATCTTCTCGGTTGCCTGGTTGATACCTACGCCACGCATGGTCTGCTTCACTTCCTGAATCGTGCCGTCGGGATTGAAGAACAGCTTTTCGATACATACCGAACGACGTTTGTCGTCACGGGGAGAGAAATGGTTACGATGATAGAACAGATACCACTGACCCTTGTAATTGATAATACTGTGGTGGTTGGTCCAACAGCCATTGTCGTGCTCAGGCATAATCAGTCCCTTATACTCATACGGTCCCATCGGATTCTTACTCATGGCATATCCGAGTACTTCGGTATTCTCCCTCACGTATGGGTAGGTCAGGTAGTAATTGCCATTGTACTCGAATGCGAATGGTCCCTCCGCCTGTCGGTTGGGCAGGTCTTTGAGGCAATTCACACCAGACAGCTCGAACTCACGGTCGCCCCACTTGACGGTCTCCGTCGGTGTGTCGTCAGCCAGTTCCTTCATGTTGGGCTTGAGTTTGGCACAACGGCCGGCACCCCAGAAAATGTAGGCATTGCCATCAGAAGCCTGAAGCACGCAGGGGTCTATGCCGCTGATTCCCTTGATGTTCTCCGGCTCAGGAATGAACGGACCTTCCGGACTGTCTGCGATGGCAACACCGATGCCGAAGCCTCTACCATCTTTTGGGGCTGATGGGAAATAGAAATAGTACTTCCCGTTTCGTTCGATACAGTCAGGTGCCCACATAGAATAGGAATCAGGTTTCACCCAGGGCACTTTGTTCTGGGTGACAATCACACCATGATCGGTCCAGTCGGTGAGGTTCTCTGATGAGAACACATGGTAGTCCTCCATACAGAACCAGTCCTGCCGCTGTCCTTCGGGCGGGAAGATGTCATGTGACGGATATAGGTACACCTTGTTATTAAACACACGTGCGGTGGGATCAGCAGCGAACTGATCACGAATCACCGGATTCTGAGCCTGTGCCAACAATGGCATTGCCAGAAGACATACGAATAGTTGTTTTTTTATCATGAAGCTTATAGGTTTTGGTTTCTGTGTATATAAACTTATAAATCAAGCGTTGGAGTCTCTGTGTCTGTCGAGTTTGTGGAGGAGGTAGTTGAAGGCTTCCAAGCCAGCCAGCACCAGTACGGTGGCTGCTGTGGCCAACACATACATGCCGCCACCACAGGCAAGACCTATGGCTGCCACCACCCAGACGCCTGCAGCGGTGGTCAGACCTCGAACAATGTTCTCGCTCTTTTGGAAAATAATGGTACCGGCACCGATGAATCCGATGCCTGATACGACCTGGGCAGCTATACGTGACACGTCAAGGCGATGACCGGGCAGGGAGACCACATCCTCAAAGCCGTAGGCCGACACGATCATAAACAGCGCCGAACCTAACGCCACCAGGAAGTGTGTGCGGAACCCGGCCTCCTTGGCACGGTACTCGCGTTCCAAACCAATCACACCACCTAATAAAGCTGCTACGAAGATGCGTAGCACAAATTCCCAAGTCATATCCATAATTAAAATTTCTTTCTATAACAACGATGACGACGGTGCTGGATGGCTTCCAGATACTGCCACTGTGAGAGCACACCCTCGTTGGTCTCCATTTGCGGACCCGTCTCTGCCCATTCGAAACCGTAACGCTGGAACCAGCGGATCAGATCGTCGAAGATCAGGGCATTGGCACCCTTCGCACGATATTCGGGCAGCACACCTATCAGCAACAGATCCACAATCGGCGTCTTGTGCCACTTCAGGATTTTCAAGACATGCCACCAACCAAAGGGGAAGAGGCGTCCGTCGCGTGTCTTCTGAAGAGCACGTGAGAAGGAGGGGAATGTAATGCCGAATCCCACCATCGTATCGCCATCCATAACGGCAGTCAACAGATTCATGTCGGCAATCTTGATATAGTCGTTGACGAGTTTTTTGATCTGACGATCCGACAGCTGGCTGAAACCATACAGGTCCTTATAGGTGGCATTCAACAGGTCGAACACCCGCTTACCATAACCTCCTTCGATCAGTTCTTTACGAGAGAATTTATGTACCCGCAGCCCATATCGGCTCCGAACCAGTTCGGTGATCTTTGAGAACTTCTCGGGCACCTTCTCGGGCACTTTGACCTTACACTCCACGTAGTCATTATCCTTGTTGAATCCGCTCATGCGCTCCATGTGCTGAGGGTAATACGGATAATTATAGTTGATATACATCGTAGATAGCTGATCAAAGCCCTCAACGAGCATACCCTCACGATCGGTATCGATAAAGCCCAGCGGACCTGCTATCTCTGACATGCCTCGCTCGCGCCCCCAGTCCTCAACAGCTTTCAATAGGGCAGTAGAGACCTCTATGTCATCAATGAAGTCGAACCAGCCGAAGCGCACCTGGTGACAGTTCCAGCGCTCGTTAGCACGGCGATTGATAATGGCAGCTACACGTCCTACGATCTTTCCCTCACGATAGGCCAGAAAATAGGCTGCTTCACAGCATTCGAAGGATGGGTTCTTATCTGAACGCAGTGTTGCCATCTCATCGAAGAAGAGATAGGGCACTGCATATTTATTTCCACGATACAGATCATAGTAGAACTGTACGAATTGTTTGAGTTGATGATGATTCTTTACTTGGTGTATCTCAATCATAATCGTTAGAAGCTAATCGCAAACTTCAATTTGCTGCAAAGGTACAAATAAATCTGCTTTCATGATGTAGCCGCCCATATAAATAATGTTAACTGAGTGCATCGATGTATTCGTAGAGCTTCTTATAGAAGGGGTGACGGGTCATCGTAGAGGCATCACCTAGGATAATCAGCTTCATACGGGCACGGGTGATAGCTACGTTCATACGGCGCAGGTCACGTAGGAAACCGATCTGTCCTTCGTCGTTGGCTCTCACCAGTGAGATCAGGATGATGTCACGCTCCTGACCTTGGAATCCGTCAACAGTATTCACGCTGATCAGGTGACGGAAAGGCTTGAAGAACTCCTTGTTTTTCAGTAAGCGGCGTAGATACTGTACCTGAGCCCGATAGGGGGAGATCACGCCGACATCCAAACGCTCGTCGAGGATGCGCGCCTTACCAATCTTCTCGAAATACTGCTCCAGAGCCAGCAAGGTGAGTTCTGCCTCTGCCTTATTGATACGGCCGAAGCTCTCACCGACAAAGGTCTCCTTGAAGGAGATGTCACTGTCTTCGGGGAACTCAAACTGTGAGGTGTCTATCCAAGACATCGGGATGTCGAGGTCGAGGATGCTGCGGTATTTCACTTCAGGCGCACTCTCTACCTGGTTGCCATAGAACCAGTCGGAGGAGAAACGCATGATCTCCTCGTTCATACGGTATTGCATCTTCAGCAGGGTCACCACCTCAGGTTTGTTTTCAACGATCCGTTCCATCAACGTCTTCCCGAGGCCGGCTTTCAATGCGGCATAACTCTTTATCGTTGGCGGCAACTGACAGTGGTCGCCCGCCAGAATGACACGTGACACCCGTCGGATGGGAATCCAACAGGCAGCTTCAAGGGCTTGGGCTGCCTCGTCGATGAACAGGGTGCCGAACTTCTGACCTTCGAGCAGACGGTTGGCTGAACCTACGAGTGTACAGGCAATCACACGGGCTTCACTAAAGAGCTGGGCGTTGATACGCACCTCGAGTTCTGTGGCACGCTCTTTCAGACGTTCCAGCTTCTGGTGGTATTTGGCATCACCCCGTTTGCGGTGACTCCTGAGATCACGGATCGCCTTTCGGATGGCCCAGAGCAATTCATAGTCGGGGTGGGCCTCAAAGCGCCGCTCATAGGTAAAGGAGAGCATCTTGTCGTTGACGCGAGTGGGATTGCCGATACGCAACACGTTGATGCCACGATCCACCAGCTTCTCTGAGATCCAGTCAACTGCCATGTTACTCTGTGCGCAGACCAGTACCTGGTTCTCCCGTCTCAATGTCTCATAGACGGCTTCTACGAGTGTCGTGGTCTTGCCAGTACCTGGAGGACCGTGGACAATAGCCACATCCTTAGCTCGGAGCACCTTGTTTACTGCCTCCTCCTGCGTAGCGTTCAGATAAGGGAAGTGGAGCGGAGCAAATGAGAAGCTCTCGGCTTTCTGATGCGAATAGAACAGGTCGCGCAGATAGCTCAATCGTCCTTTGCCTTTCATCACGCGGTCGAGGGCATCGAACATCATCTTATAGCTGGTCTCATCGAAAAAGAGTTGCACACCGACATGCTCAGTTCCCTGTACGTCGATCAGTTTCCCGTTGTCGGGAACGGCAATCACCATTCTGTCGCCATCGACATAGCTCACAGAGGCCGTGAAATTGAAGTACTTAATTTGGTTGTTCTCATCGATGCGGAAAAAAGTCACAGGTCTTCCGAACTCGAAGTTATGTTCTATCTCTTCATCGTCCTGCCGGAACACCTCAACCACCAACTGGTTCAGCGAGTTATAATAGCTCCTGCCCATCTTCAGGGGATACCAGGCATCGCCACGTTTAACCTTCCGCTGCAGACCCATTTCTTCGGTCTGTTTGCGGAAAGCTTCTTTCTCGGCCTGATACTCCATCTGGAGTAAAAGCCGTTGCTGTTGGAGTGCCAAAATGGGCGAAACCTGTTGATTTTCCATAATTGGCTGCAAAGTTACAAAAAATATTCGTAACTTTGCAGCCAAATTCATTAAAATGAAACAGATACTGTTAATAAACGATGTTGTAGGCTACGGAAAAGTAGGAATGGGCGCGATGCTCCCAATCCTTTCTTATCTGGGCATTCCTACCTACAGTCTGCCCACGGCACTTGTGTCGAATACGCTCGATTATGGGAAGTTTAACATCCAGGATACGACCGAATATATAAAAGGTACGTTACCAGTATGGAAAGAACTGGGTTTCTCCTTTGATGCTATCTGCACCGGCTTGATGTTCAGCGAAGAACAGGCCAAGCTCGTGGCAAACTATTGTGAGGAGCAGGGGAGAGTCGGTACGACGGTCTTCGTCGATCCGATCCTGGGTGATGGTGGACGGCTTTATAATGGCATGACCGAGCGTCAGGTGGAGTTGATGCGTGAGATGGTATCTGTGGCTCATCTGACCTTCCCGAACTATACTGAAGCCTGTTACCTTACGGGCACCCGTATCAAGATGGGTGGTATCAGCTGGGAAGAAGCTGGCGACTTGCTTGATGGACTGAGAGAAATTGGTGCAAAGTCAGCGCTGATCACCAGCTGTAAGATTGATGGCAAGAACTCTGTGGCTGGCTATAATCATTTTGACGACAGCTATTTCCATCTGGACTATCATGAGATTCCTGGTCTCTTCCATGGAACGGGCGATATCTTCTCTGCCGTCCTCATCGGTCATCTGCTAAATGGGGAGTCGCTGAAGATCAGCACCCGTCATGCTATGGATACCGTCTTCCGTATGATCGATCGCTATCGTGATACCGATGACAAAAATCGAGGCATCCCTGTGGAGAAATGCCTCGACCTTCTATCTTTAGAAGATGATCTTGGATAGCGGTAATTTCAGATAGTGGATAATAATCTCTACAATCTCGTCCTCGGTATGTTCATCAGCATTGATCACGAGGTCATAATTGCGCGTGTCATAGCGTGAAGAACCTGTGTATTTTTTCACGTAGTTCTCACGACTCTCATCCACCTGATCGATAATGGCTTTTGCCTCCTCGGCTGTAATCTTCTGTTTCTGCATCACTCTATCTATGCGATGTTGCATCGATGCCTGAATCAGAACGCTCAGGTGATTGGGATGGTCACGGAAGATATAGAAACCGCTGCGGCCTGCAATGACACAGGAGCCATCGGCAGCGATACCTTTCAGAATCTCTGTCTCTGCCTTGAAAATTTCATCTGTAATCAGGAAATCAGGCATGCTTGAATAGTCGGGGAGCACCTGGGGCGCCACGAAATTAGGCATCAACATCATGCTGCGCTTGAATTCTGCCCACCAGTTATGCTTCTGACCTTTCAGCCGTTCAATCTCATCGGCAGTAAGATTATATTTCTTTTTTAACTGCTGGATGACTGACTTGTCGTAGAAAGGTACTTCAAGTCTTTCTGCCAGTTTCCTACCGATAGTTCTACCACCCGAACCAAGTTCGCGGTTAATCGTAATCACAAATAGTTCGTCCTGTTTCATCTTGTAATTTGGATAGTACAGCGCAAAGATAAACATTTATTTTGAAACAATGATATTTTTAAGGCAGATTTTTTGAAATATAGGGAATTTTTAGTAATTTTGCCCCATCATGGTATGCTTACATCCTTTAAATACAGATATACAGAAGCCCGTGCATTTCACTGATCCTTTCTGCTACGAGCCCCATCCTCTATGCCTGTTGGCGGCAGAGGAGGTGAAGCAGGAAATTACCCGCATCAATCCCTTGGAGGGGAAGATGTTTGGAGTGCTGGTGGTGGAGTCGGCAGAAGGGTTGGCTTTCCTGGCGGCTTACTCTGGACTGTTGGAAGGACGTAACGACTGGCCGTATTTTGTGCCGCCTGTATATGATGCCCAGCAGCCCGATGGCTATTTCAAAACCAGGGAGCGTGAGATCATGCAGTCGGAGGCGCATAAGGAAATGTCACAGGAACTCCAGACGTGGCTTTTTCATCAATATCAGCTGTTGAACGGGCGTGGTGAGGTGAAGGATCTTGTTGAAGTATGGCAGGACTACCATTGCTCTGCCCGCATCCGGAGCAGATATCCGTTACCCCCTGGCGGTACGGGCGACTGCTGTGCACCGAAACTCCTGCAATACGCTTATCTTCACCATCTGGAACCCGTCTGTATGGCCGAGTTCTGGTGGGGTGATTCGCCCAGGAGTCTGATCAGGCATCATGGTCATTTCTATCCTGCCTGTCGCGGGAAGTGTAAGCCGGTATTGACCTGGATGTTACAGGGGCTCGATGTCGATCCGCATCCGGAGACTGCCAATGCTCCCCGTCAGGAACCTGAAGTGGTTTATGAAGACGAGGCAATGGCGGTACTCTTCAAGCCTGCTGGTATGTTGAGCGTGCCGGGGAAGACCGACGACTATTCCGTGGCCACCTGGGCACAGTCACAGTGGTCGGATGCACTGCTGGCTCATCGGCTCGATATGCTCACGTCGGGTATCATCGTAGCAGGTAAGACGATGGAGGCTTATCAGCATCTGCAGACGCAGTTTACCGACAGGACGGTCAAGAAGAAATATCTCGCCATTGTGGAGGGTACGCCTGCGAAGGAACATGGAATCATCGATCTGCCCCTGGCATCCGATCCGATGAACCGTCCTCTTCAAGTGGTTGACCATGAGAAGGGTAAGCGTGCCATCACCGAATATCGCGTGTTGCAGGCTGGACAACAAAGTCTGTTGGCACTCTATCCCCATACAGGCCGCACCCACCAGCTACGTATGCACTGTGCCCATCCGGAAGGGCTGGGTTGCCCGATTGTGGGTGATGAACTCTATGGTGAGAAGGCCGACCGCCTCTATCTGCAGGCGCAAGCCATCACCTTCGTCCATCCCACGACGGAGAAACGTATGCACTTTGAGTTGCCCTATCCATTTGAACAATTTTATCCCTATTAATATTAACTCTAAAAACAATCAAGTTATGGTTAAGCACATTATCCTCTGGACATTGAATCCAGAACTCTCTGAAGAAGAGAAGAAGCAAGTGAAGGCCGGTATTAAGGCAGGTTTGGAAGCACTCGTAGGTAAGGTACCAGGACTGATCGACGTGAAGGTACATATCGATGGCCGTCTGGCTTCATCGAATGCCGACGTGATGCTCGACAGTACCCTCGAGAGCGAAGAAGCACTGAAGGGTTACGCCGTTCACCCCGAGCATGTGGCCGTTGCCAACGGCAAAGTACGCCCCTATACCGTACAGCGTAGTTGTCTCGACTTCGAAATCTGACAGTGAAATCCCGTCATCATGATGAAGCGAATAACACCATATTTGCTCACCGCCATCTTTCTATGCAGCACCACCGTTGTCCGGGCACAGATCTTCGACGGCCAGCATAAGTATGACGGTGAGCACAAGAACGAGATAACATCCTATATTATAGGAGGTTACAACATCGTGACGGAAGGGTTTGGCGGACTGGAGGTATCCTATAAGCGTCATCTTACCGACCGCTGGCACGTGGGGGGCGACGCTGAGGCACAGTTCGGCAAGCAGCTCTATTCTATAGGTGTTCAGGGAGGCTACCGCCTGCCGGTAGGCTGGAGTAATTTCTACTTTAACGCTATGGCTTTGCTCAACCGTTACGAGCGCTGGAATGTTAATGAGACCATCGCCAACATGTCGGTGATTTGGGAGATGCCCTATTTCCACTTTCGCCTTGGCGGTGTGTATCTCCACTATAGTATGGAGGATTTTGGCTATACCGAACCTCCGATTATGATCCTAGGAACAGGCGTCCATATCCGTCCACGATGGAACCCATGGAACATCGGACTTTTCCTCCGTAACTACGATGATTATTTTTATGACGGATGGAACATCAACTGGGGTCTGAACTTCTACTCCCCCCTCTACAGGGACATGCAACTCTTTGGCGAGTTCAACATCCGCCCGGCAGGCAGTTTGAACCAGTTGGCTACCAGATATGAGTATTCAGGAAAGTTAGGTATTAAATACGTATGGTAATATGAAGAAGCAAAGATATACACTGATAGCTGCTATGGCGAGCCTGTTGTTCATTTCGTGCGATAAGATCAGTCCCACTGGTATCCTCATTGCAGAAACAGCTGTCGAGGACCGTATAAAAATGTCATACGAGTATTTTTCCAGGTATATGGATGAGGAGAGGGAAATCTTTGCACCCGATCAAGACGAATATACCTTCCTGGTGGGCGCCGACAGTCACCTGACGAATGACGATGGCCGTTTGCGCGAGATGATGCAGAACTCTCTTGACCACGACGATCTCCTGATGGCTCACTTGGGCGATATTGCAGACACCAAGGCCGAATATTACGTCCGCTTGGAAGACTTACTGACTGAATACAAGAGAAAGTGGGCCAGGAAACATTACAAGACGGTCTTTGTCGGAGATAAAGATGATCCTTCCCAGGTGATATCTGATGATTTATATTTCTATATAGATACCGTAACGAACACGCCCTACGCCTTGGAAGATCTGAAATATCCCTTCTATCCTGTGGTAGGTAACCACGACATCACCCATAGCGGCTGGGCCTTGTGGGCGAACCTCTTCCATACCTCTTTCTATAGCATCTATGTCATAGTAAGTGAATTCCAAGATACAAGGGTTGTGGACAATTTCATCTTCCTCGATACGGCCAACGCCACCCTCGGGCGTGAACAGGTCAATCTGATTGAACAGAATGTACTCACTCCTGATGAACAGGCTGAGATTGGATTGCAAGTCCGCAATACATTCGTTTTCAGCCATACGAGCATCTTCCACGTCTCAACCACGGAGTTAACCTCCTCTTTCGCCCGTGAGGAGACTTACTTCCTGCTGGACCAGATCAAGAAGTGGAACGTTGATATCGCTTTCTTCGGACATGTTCACGAATGGGATGAACGCAGAAATGGCAATACGCAATTCCTGACACTCCAAACAATGTGCGAGAAAAGCAATCCCGGCCCTGGTGATTATCTCGTCCGTGTTCACGTCAAGAAAGACGGCACCCTCAGTTGGGAGCGCGTCCACATGAACTATACAAAGCCCTGATATAAATAAAATCACCTCCCGAAGATCATTTCGGGAGGTGGATAGAAGGGAAAAGTAAAAACTGGTGTGTTTTACTTTTTATTTCTTGTTCAAAGCGAGGTCGATAGCAACGGCTACAGATACAGTAGCACCTACCATCGGGTTATTACCCATACCCAGGAAGCCCATCATCTCTACGTGAGCAGGTACTGAAGAAGAACCTGCAAACTGAGCGTCAGAGTGCATACGACCCAGCGTATCAGTCATACCATAAGAAGCAGGACCGGCAGCCATATTATCTGGGTGCAGCGTACGACCAGTACCACCACCAGAAGCAACTGAGAAGTAAGGCTTGCCAGCGAGCACGCGTTCCTTCTTATAGGTACCAGCTACTGGGTGCTGGAAGCGGGTGGGGTTGGTAGAGTTACCAGTGATAGAAACGTCAACGTTCTCCTTCCACAGGATAGCTACACCCTCACGAACATCGTCGGCACCATAGCACTTTACCTTCAGACGGCTGGGGTTGTTGCCATAAGGAACCTCCTTAACAACGTTCAGGTCGCCAGTGAAGTAGTCGAACTTGGTCTGTACGTATGTGAAACCGTTGATACGGCTGATGATCTGAGCAGCGTCCTTACCAAGACCGTTCAGGATCACGCGCAGCGGCTTCTGGCGTACCTTGTTGGCCATCTCAGCAATCTTGATAGCACCCTCGGCAGCAGCGAAGCTCTCGTGACCAGCCAGGAATGCGAAGCACTCAGTCTCCTCGCGGAGCAGACGAGCGGCGAGGTTACCGTGACCGATACCTACCTTACGATCGTCGGCTACTGATCCGGGGATACAGAAGCTCTGCAGACCGATACCGATG
>CACZTJ010000038.1 GCA_902784065.1 uncultured Prevotellaceae bacterium
AGGTACAACTTTTCCAGAAACCAACAAAACTTTTCGGCGTTTTTTTTCGATTTAATTGCAATATTTATGCACCTCTTGACACATGTCAAAACCAAAAATGGATTATACCTTATTATATATAATATATAGCATGTGCGAGATAGGAAAAACAAGACAAATAAATTAATATGTAAAAATATGCAGAAATATTTGGTTGAATGCAGAATTTTGTATAATTTTGCAGCCGACTTTTGAATAAATATACTTCATGAAAGTTAAGAACAACCGATTAGAAGCGCTGAGACTCATCATATCGAGCCAGCAGCTGGGCAGCCAGGATGAGCTACTTACCGCCTTGCAGAAGGAGGGATTCAAATTGACTCAGGCAACCTTGAGCCGCGACCTGAAGCAACTTAAAGTAGCTAAGGCCGCCTCAATGAGTGGCAACTATGTATATGTGTTGCCTAATGAAACGATGTATAAACGTGTAAGCACTCCAAACACCATCCGCGAAATGCTGAAAGTTCCAGGCTTCATGAGCATCAACTTTTCTGGTAACATCGGCATTATCAAGACACGTCCTGGCTATGCCAGTTCCATTGCATGGAACATCGACAACAGTGACATCTCTGAGATATTAGGTACGATTGCCGGCGACGATACGATCTTCATCGTCATCAAGGAAGGCACAAAGCATCAAGAAATCATCAATACCCTGAGCGAGGTGGTGCCAAACATGAAATAAGGAAAGATTTCTGAATAATATCACAATGGAACAGGAAATAGAGATTGAAGTCTTAGTAGCAGGTCCACAGCACGAGGTGTATGTGGACACCATCTTAGACACGATTGCCGAGGCAGCCAAAGTACGCGGCACTGGTATTGCAAAACGAACCCACGAATATCTGACCAAGAAGATGTTGGAAGCCAAGGCTGTCATTGCCCTGACAAAGGATGGCCGTTTTGCAGGATTCAGTTATATTGAGACTTGGGAGAACCAACAATACGTCACCACCTCGGGTTTGATAGTGCATCCCGACTTCCGTGGTCATCATGTAGCAAAGCGCATCAAAGACATGACCTTCTCGTTGGCTCGCACCCGTTGGCCCCATGCCAAGATCTTTTCGTTGACGAGTGGTGCTGCCGTCATGGCGATGAACACTGCACTGGGTTATCAGCCCGTCACATTCGCAGACCTGACTGAGGATGAGGCATTCTGGAAAGGCTGTGAGGGGTGCGTCAACGTGGATGTATTACACCGCACTGGTCGTAAATACTGCATCTGTACTGCCATGCTTTATGACCCGACCGAACATCTCCCAGCTAAGATTTCTGATGACGTTCTCGAGCGTATCCGCCAGATAGACGAAAAAGAGAACATTTAATTAATCGTTTTGAATTTATAGTAATAGAAAGATATGGCAAACAAGAAAGTTGTAGTAGCCTTTTCAGGTGGACTTGACACCAGCTACACCGTGATGAAGTTAACCCAGGACGGCTGGGATGTATATGCTGCATGCGCCAATACCGGCGGATTCAGCGAGGAGCAGTTAAAGAAGAACGAGGAGAATGCCTTTAAGCTCGGCGCCAAGGCTTATGTCACCCTCGATGTAACACAGGAGTATTACGCCAAGTCGTTGAAATATATGATCTTCGGTAATGTGTTGCGTAACAACTGCTATCCCATCTCCGTATCTTCTGAGCGTATCTTCCAGGCCATCGCCATCGCCCGTTATGCCAAGGAGATCGGTGCAGATGCCATCGCTCACGGCTCAACAGGTGCCGGTAACGATCAGATCCGTTTCGATATGACATTCCTCGTGATGGCTCCTGGTGTGGAGATCATCACCCTGACGCGTGACAAGAAGCTGACCCGCAAGGAAGAGGTAGATTATCTGAATGAGCACGGTTTCTTCGCCGACTTCACCAAACTGAAATACAGCTATAACGTTGGTATCTGGGGCACCAGTATCTGTGGTGGCGAGCTCCTTGACCCCACTCAGGGTCTGCCCGAAGATGCTTACTTGAAACATGTAACAGCCAAAAAACAGGAGTCGCTGCTGAAGATCACCTTTGACAAGGGTGAGATCGTAGCCGTCAATGGTGAGCAGTTCGACGATCGCATCAAGGCCATCCAGAAGATCGAGGAGATTGGTGCTTCTTACGCCATCGGTCGTGATGCTAACGTGGGTGATACCATTATCGGTATCAAAGGTCGCGTAGGTTTCGAGGCAGCAGCCCCCAAACTGATTATCGAGGCTCACCGCTTGCTGGAGAAGTCAACACTCTCCAAGTGGCAGCAGTACTGGAAGGATCAGGTAGCCAACTGGTATGGTATGTTCCTCCACGAGAGTCAGTACCTGGAGCCAGTGATGCCCGATATCGAGGCCATGCTGACATCAAGCCAGCGTAACGTCACAGGTACCGCTATCCTGAAACTCCGTCCCTATGGTTTCGAGACGGTAGGTATCGACTCTGCTAACGACCTGACTAAGAGCAAACTCGGTGAATACGGCGAGACCCAGACTGGTTGGACTGCCGACGAGGCCAAGGGCTTCATCAAGGTCAGCTCTACACCACTGCGTGTTTATTACGGTATCCACAAGGACGAGAAAAGATAATATTTAGCAACGGACTACAGGACTTAAGGACTGATATGATTAGAATTGGAATATTAGGTGCGGCAGGTTATACAGGTGGAGAACTGATCCGTCTGTTGCTTAACCATCCTGAGGCAGAGATTGTCTTTGCCAACTCTGAGAGCAACGCGGGCAATCTGGTCAGCGATGTGCACGAAGGACTGATTGGCGAGACAGACCTGAAGTTCACCGACGAGATGCCTTTTGATCAGGTTGACGTCGTGTTCTTCTGCTTCGGTCACGGCAAGAGTGAAGCCTTCCTCCAAGAACACACCATCCCTGAAGGGGTAAAGATCATCGACCTGGCACAGGATTTCCGCATCAAAGGCAGTCACGACTATATTTATGGTCTGCCTGAGATCAACAAACAGGAGATTGCACAGGCCCAACATGTGGCTAATCCCGGCTGCTTCGCCACTTGTATCCAGGTGGCCCTGCTGCCTGCGGCCCACCTGAACCTGTTGAAGGAGGATGTGGCAGTCAATGCGATCACAGGTTCTACAGGTGCAGGTCAGAAGCCAGGTGCCACAACCCATTTCTCATGGCGTAACAATAACCTGAGTATCTACAAGCCCTTCCAGCATCAGCATATCGCAGAGATTCGCCAGAGTCTGCAACAAGTACAGGGCTATCTCGATGCCGATATCGACTTTATCCCCTATCGTGGTGACTTTGCCCGTGGTATCTTCTGTACCGCTGTAGTGAAGACCCCGGCACCCGTAGAGGATGTCATTGAGGCCTATAAGGACTTCTATGCCGATGCCGCCTTTACTCACTATAGTGACAAGTCAATAGACCTGAAGCAGGTGGTAAATACCAACAAGGCACTGGTACATGTAGAAAAGTACGGTAACAAGTTGCTCATCACCTCGTGTATCGACAACCTGTTGAAAGGTGCTGTAGGCCAAGCCGTCCAGAATATGAATATCATGTTCGGTCTCAGCGAGACTGTCGGACTGAAATTGAAAGCATCAGCTTTCTAAAATATAGAATTAAAGGAACGCATATATGAAGCTATTCGACGTATATCCGCTCTTCGACGTGAATATCGTGAAGGGCAAGGGTTGTAAAGTGTGGGACGAGAACGGACAGGAGTATCTCGACCTCTATGGTGGTCATGCGGTGATCTCCATCGGCCACTCACACCCCCACTATATTGAAAAGGTAACGGAACAACTGCAGAAGATAGGTTTTTACTCCAACTCCGTCATCAACAAGCTCCAGGTGGAGCTGGCAGAGCGCTTAGGTAAGATCAGTGGTTACGACGACTATCAGCTGTTTCTCATCAACAGCGGTGCCGAAGCCAATGAGAATGCCCTGAAACTCGCTTCGTTCACCAACGGACGTACTCGTGTGCTCTCTTGTGAGAAGGCTTTCCACGGACGTACGTCGCTGGCTGTGGAGGTGACGAACAACCCAAAGATCATCGCTCCCATCAATGACAATAGTCATGTTACCTATCTGCCGATGAACGACCTGCCCGCTTGGGAGGCCGAACTGGCAAAGGGTGATGTATGTGCTGTGATCCTGGAGTGCATCCAGGGTGTGGGTGGCATCAAGCTCGCCATGCCAGAGTTTGCGCAAGGACTGGCAACTGCTTGTAAGAAATACGGCACGATCCTTATCTGCGATGAGATCCAGTGCGGCTACGGACGAAGCGGCAAGTTCTTCGCCCATCAGTGGTTGGGCATCCGTCCTGACATCATCACTGTGGCTAAGGGTATCGCCAATGGATTCCCGATGGGCGGCGTGCTGATTGCCCCAGAGTTCAAACCAGTATATGGACAGTTAGGAACCACCTTTGGCGGCAACCATCTGGCCTGTGCAGCAGCCTTGGCTGTGCTTGACGTGTTCGAGGCAGAACATCTGGTAGAGAATGCCCATGAGGTGGGTGAATACCTGATAGCCCAACTGAAGGAGTTGCAGAAGACGCAGAAGCACATCGTGGATGTGAGAGGTCGCGGTTTGATGATTGGCATCGATCTCGATATCCCCCACAAGGATGTGCGCCAGCCGTTGATCTATCAGGAGCATTGCTTCACGGGCTGTGCCGGTACAAACATCCTACGTCTGTTGCCCCCACTCTGCCTGACGAAGCAGGATGCCGATGACTTTATGAATCGCTTAAAGAAAACATTATGAAGATAGCAGTGATTGGCGCTGGTGCCATGGGTGGTGCCACCGTTGAAGGCCTCATCAAAGGCCAGCAGTTTAAGAACGAGGATATCACCGTGAGTGATCCCTCACAGCAGGTGGTTGACAAATTCGCGAAGACAGGTGTGAGCGTGACAACAGACAACAAGTTGGCTGCTGCGAGTGCCGACATCGTCTGTGTGGTCGTAAAACCCTGGCTGGTAGAGCGCGTGTTGAAGGATATCAAACCAGAACTGAACCCCAAGAAACAGATACTCATCGTGATTGCAGCCGGTGTGAAATCGGAAAACATTCAGGAGTGGTTGGGAGAGCAGTGCCCGTCTTTGTTCTTAGCGATCCCCAATATCGCTATCGCCGAGATGGCCTCGATGACCTTCATCGTGCCTGTAAATGCCTCAGAGAATGAGACACAGACCGTTGTAAGGATCTTCGATGAGATGGGACATACGCTTATCACCGACGAGCAGCATCTGGCAGCAGGAACGACACTCGCCAGCTGTGGCATAGCCTACGCCATGCGTTATATCCGTGCTGCCAGCGAGGGCGGTGTGGAACTGGGTTTCAAGGCTGATGATGCCAAGAAGATCGTGATGCAGACGATGAAGGGTGCCGTAGAGCTGTTGGAGGCCAGCGGTATGCACCCAGAACAGGCTATCGATCTGGTGACAACGCCTGGTGGCGTGACCATCAAAGGACTGAACGAGATGGAGCATGCAGGTTTCACCTCTGCCGTCATCCGTGGTTTAAAAGCAGGAGCAAAATAAAATATTATAGATATGGACGAACAACTGAAACAAATAGGCGAACGCCTGAAGGGACTGCGCGACGTACTCGACATCCCAGTGAACGAGATGGCAGAGACCATTGGTATCGACGCAGAGAAATATGAGAAGATCGAGGCTGGCGAGATGGACATCACGATCTCCAGTCTGATGAAGATTGCCAAGAAGTACGGTGTATCTACCGAGGAGCTGATCTTTGCCGAAGCACCCCACATGAAGTCGTACTATGTGACACGCAAGGGACAGGGTATGAGTATCGAGCGCACCAAGGCCTATAAATACCAGTCGCTGGTAGGTGGTTTCGTAAATCACAAGGCTGATGTGTTTATCGTTACCGTAGAGCCCAAGCCCGAGGCCCATGTGGTCTATAAGAACACACATCCAGGCCAGGAATTCAACATGGTGCTCGAAGGTAAGATGGAACTCTATATCGGTGGTAAGACGATAGTACTCGAGGAGGGTGACTCCATCTATTTCGACTCCACCAAACCTCACGGCATGCTCGCCGTAGGTAACAAACCCGTGAAATTCTTAGCATTTACAGTAGAATAGACTTTACTATGGTAGAAAGATTTTTAAAACAGACGAAATTTACGTCTGTAGAGGATTATAATAAGAATCTGGAGTTTATCATCCCTGAGAACTTCAATTTCGCCTACGACGTGATGGATGCGTGGGCTGAAGAGGCACCTGAAAAACTCGCCATCCTTTGGACCAACGATCAGGGCGAGGAGATCCGTACGACTTTCGGACAGCTGAAGGAGCAGACCGATCAGGCAGCATCCTATCTCACCACCCTCGGCATCGGTAAGAACGATCCCGTGATGCTGATTCTGAAGCGTCGCTACGAGTGGTGGGTGGTAATGTTGGCCCTTTGTAAGATCGGTGCCATCGTGATTCCCGCCACCCACATGCTGACGAAGAAGGATATCGTTTATCGCAATACCAGCGCCTCGATCAAATCCATTATCTGTGTAGATGATCCCTACGTGGTAAGTCAGATCCAGGCAGCGATGCCGGATAGTCCGACGGTGGATACGCTGGTGACGATTACGGATCACGGCAAACCTATCCCTGAGGGATTCCACGACTGGCAGACAGAGTGGAAGCAGGCACCGAAGTTCGTCCGTCCAAAGCATGTGAACGACAATGAGGATACGATGCTGATGTACTTTACCAGCGGCACCTCTGGCGAGCCGAAGATGGTAGCCCACGATTATCTCTATGCGATGGGACATCTGACAACGGGTGTATTCTGGCATAACCTGCATGAGGGCTCTCTCCACCTGACCGTAGCCGATACTGGCTGGGGTAAGGCAGTATGGGGTAAGTTCTATGGTCAGTGGTTTGCTGGTGCAACGGTGTTCGTGTTCGACCATGAGAAGTTCAATGCCGACACCCTGCTGCGCCAGATCGAGAAATATAAGGTGACCAGCTTCTGCGCACCTCCCACCATCTATCGTTTTATGATTCGTGAGGACCTGTCGAACTACGACCTGTCATCACTCGAGTACTGTTGTACAGCCGGCGAGGCCCTGAACCCAGCCGTTTATGAGAAGTTCTATGAGAAGACGGGCATCAAGATGATGGAGGGCTTCGGACAGACAGAGACCACAATGACGCTCGGCACCTTCCCCTGGATGGAGCCAAAACCAGGTTCAATGGGTATTCCCAACGCCCAGTATGATATTGACCTGCTCCGTGCCGATGGCACTTCCTGTGAAGACGGTGAAAAGGGTGAGATCGTCGTCCGCGTTGGCGACCGCAAGCCTATCGGCCTCTTCAAGGGCTACTACCGCGACGAGGAGAAGACTCGTGAGGCTTGGCACGACGGCATCTATCACACAGGTGATATGGCTTGGCGTGACGAGGACGGCTACTACTGGTTTGAGGGCCGTATCGACGATGTGATCAAGAGTTCTGGCTACCGCATCGGTCCGTTCGAGGTGGAGAGCGCCCTGATGACCCACCCTGCTGTCGTGGAGTGTGCCATTACTGGTGTACCCGATGATATCCGTGGTATGGTAGTCAAGGCAACCGTCGTACTTGGCAAGGAGTGGAAGGAGAAGGCCGGTGATGACCTCATCAAGGAACTGCAGCAGCATGTGAAGAAGGTGACGGCCCCTTATAAGTATCCGCGTATCATCGAGTTCGTCGATGAACTGCCGAAGACCATCAGCGGAAAGATCCGCCGTGTAGAGATCAGACAAAAAGATGCAAAATGAAACATAGAATAGTCATCAAGGTTGGTTCAAACGTACTGACACGTGAGGACGGGAAACTCGACGTGACCCGTATGTCTGCCCTCGTTGATCAGATAGCCTGGCTCAGAAAGCAGGATTACCAGATTATTCTGGTATCTTCAGGTGCCGTGGCGTGTGGACGACGTGAGCTGACGGTTGACCACTCACTCGACTCCGTAGAGCAGCGACAGCTCTTTTCGGCTGTCGGACAAGTGAAGCTCGTGGGACTCTATTACGACCTGTTCCGTGAGTTCGGTATCCACGTCGGACAGGTCCTGACGATGAAGGAGAACTTCCGACCAGGGGAACAGTACCGCAACCAGCAGGCTTGTATGACTGTGATGCTTGAGAACGACGTGCTGCCTATCGTCAACGAGAACGACACCGTCTCAGTCACCGAGCTGATGTTCACAGATAACGATGAGCTCTCTGGTCTCATCGCTCAGATGATGAAAGCCGACTCGCTGATTCTTCTGTCTAACATTGACGGTATCTTTACCGGTCATCCCGATGATCCTTCTTCAGAGCTGATACGAACGGTTGCCCCATGCACCGACCTCTCGAAGTATATCCAGACAGAGAAGAGTGCCTTCGGACGTGGTGGTATGCACTCCAAATACCACACAGCCAGCAACGTACAGTCTGCCGGTATCCATGTCATCATTGCCAATGGCACCCGCGACAACATTCTGATCGATCTCATCGAGAACCCCGAGCAAACCCCGCACACAGAATTCTTAACATAGAAAAGATATGGAATTGAAAGAGACATTCGAACGCGTTAAGAAAGCCAGCAAGCGTCTGGCACTATTGACCGACGCGCAACGCAACGACATCCTGAATGCCGTTGCCGATGCCATCATGACTCAGCAGGAACGCATCCTCAAGGCTAATGACCAGGACTTGGCGAAGATGGATCCGTCGAACCCTCTCTACGACCGTCTGCAACTGACGGAGAGCAGATTAGAGGGTATTGCCAGCGACATGCGTAATGTAGCAACCCTGCCTACCCCCTTAGGACATATCACTAAAGAGAAGACATTACCTAACGGCCTGCGTCTCTGTCGTATCAGTGTCCCCTTCGGTGTCATTGGCATGATCTACGAGGCACGTCCGAATGTGACATTCGACGTCTTCTCGCTCTGCTTCAAGAGCGGTAATGCCTGTGTACTGAAAGGTGGTAAGGATGCCGACTGCTCCAATCGTGAGGAGGTGGCACTGATCCATGAGGTGCTGGAGCAATATGGGGTGTCGGAAGATGTTGTGGCGCTGTTGCCTGCCACCCACGAGGCAACAGGTGAGATGTTGAATGCTGTCGGTTATATCGACCTCTGCATCCCCCGTGGTGGACGCAAACTCATCGACTTCGTACGAGATACCGCCCGTGTACCGGTTATCGAGACAGGTGCTGGTGTCGTGAATACCTACTTTGACAAAGACGGCGACCTCGAGATGGGTAAGGCCATCATCCATAATGCCAAGACCCGTAGAGTATCTGTCTGCAATGCACTCGACTGTCTGCTGATCCATGAGAGTCGTCTCGGTGATCTGACTGCTCTATGCGAAAAGATGGCAGAGAAACATGTCATCATCTACGCCGATAAGCAAGCCTATGGTGCTCTCGACGGGCATTATCCCTATCTGGAGCATGCTACTGAGGAAAGCTTTGGCACAGAGTTTATGGACTATAAACTCGCCATCAAGACTGTTAGCTCACTCGATGAGGCCGTCGCCCATATCGATGAGAACGGTAGTGGTCATAGTGAGGCAATCGTCACGATGGATGAAGCTGCAGCCCGCAAGTTCCAGGCACATGTTGATGCAGCCTGTGTCTATTGGAACGCTCCGACCTCATTCACCGATGGTGCCCAGTTCGGTCTTGGTGCAGAGATTGGTATCAGCACGCAGAAGCTCGGTCCCCGTGGTCCGATGGCACTTGAGGAAATCTGCACCTACAAATGGCTCATCGAAGGCGAAGGCCAAATTAGAAGTTAAATAAGATAATAAAGTATGAGAAGTTTTATCAACGTTGAAGACATTGGCCCGCTGGAGAAGGCGCTCGCCGAAGCACAAGAGATTAAGAACGACCGTTATAAATATCAGCATCTGGGTAAAAACAAGACCCTGATGATGATCTTTTTCAATAACTCACTGCGCACCCGTCTCAGCACCCAGAAGGCAGCTATGAACCTGGGTATGAATGTCATCGTGCTCGATGTGAATGCCGGTGCCTGGAAACTGGAGACAGAGCGTGGTGTCATCATGGATGGTGACAAGAGTGAGCATCTGTTGGAGGCCATCCCTGTGATGGGCTGCTACTGCGACCTGATCGGCGTACGCAGCTTCGCAGGACTCACAGACCGTGAGTATGATTATGCCGAGACAGTGCTGCAGCAGTTTATCAAATATTCCGGTCGCCCTGTGTTTGCCATGGAGACGGCTACCGTCCACCCCTTACAGGCTTTTGCCGACCTGATTACGATTGAAGAGTATAAGACCGTCAAGCGTCCTAAAGTGGTGCTGACATGGGCTCCTCATTGCCGTGCTTTGCCGCAGGCTGTACCCAACAGTTTCGCCCAGTGGATGAATGCAGCTGATGTGGATTTCGTCATCACCCATCCCGAAGGCTACGAGCTCGATCCGCAGTTCATCGGTAATGCCCGTGTGGAATACGACCAAAAGAAGGCTTTCGAGGGCGCAGATTTCATCTATGCCAAAAACTGGAGTAACCCTGGTGTGACCAATCCGGCTGACTATGGCAAGATCACATCGAAGGACATGTCATGGACAGTGGATACAGAGCACATGTCATGGACCAACAATGGTAAATTCATGCACTGTCTGCCTGTACGCCGTAATCTCATCGTGACCGATGATGTCATTGAGTCACCCAACTCCATTGTCATCCCTGAGGCTGCCAACCGCGAGATTAGCTGTTCAGTGGTGATCAAGCGCATGCTCGAAGCGCTTTAAGAAGTAGTAACAACCATTATCGCAAACTTGCATGAGAAGATTTATTTGTTTCGCCATCACCCTTTTGACAGCCCTCTCCATAGAGGCTGCAGGTCCCATATCCGGTCTCACAGGTGAGAAAAAACTGAAAGCCTACGAGAGTCTGGTAAATGAGACAGAGTGGTCGGGTGAGGTAAACACAGTACTCAGCATCTGCGATGAATGGATTCAATACGCTCAGCAAGAAGGCAATCTGGCTTATGAGGAGGCAGGACGCAACAAACGTCTGACGCTGATCTACAACTCAGAGGACTGGTTGCGCTTGGAGAAAGAGGCCCGGGAACAGAAAGACTGGATGGAGAAACATCAGCTCTGGGATTCGTTCTATAAGGCCTGGCGCGATATCATTGAGAGTTGCTCCTATACTGGTCGTCCACAGACCGCCCTCCGAGAAGCCGAACAGATGCAGGAATATGCCCAGAAACAGGACAATACCCTCGGACGTGCCTTAGCCTATCAGCAGATTGGTGTCATCTATGATAATATCGATCATCAGCAGTCTGTCAAAGCACTCGACCACAGTATCAGCTTGATGAAAGAGATACCTAACGTTGCCAAGAACGAGCTGTTGAGTGCATACTTCTACATGGCTCAGGAACTGGATCAGATCAAAGACTATCCCCGTGAACTGGCAATCTGTAAAGAATGGCGACAGCATCTGGAACATATCAAGACCTTGGAGAAGCCTGGGCTTGGTAAGATGAATGTCTATGACATGGAGCAACACCTCTGGTATGCCAGTGCGCTCATTGGCATCGACAGCCTTGCTGCTGCAGCCAATGAACTGACAGCTTGCGAACAGCTTAACGAGCAGATCAAAGACCCTTATCTTACCTATCAGATGCAGGTACATCAGGCCCGCCTGGCCATCAAGGAAGGCGATATGAACAAGGCAGTTGCCTATACCGACCTCTATGCACCGATGATGGACCTTGACTGGTGGCCGATGGCTCAGCGTCTGCGCGGTGAAGCACTTTTGGCTGTTGGCAGAAACCGCGAGGCTGCCCTTCTCTATCAGAAGATGTACCTCCATAAGGATTCTACCTTCTCGAAAGATGTGCGAATGCAGCTCGACGAGTTGAACACCCTTTTCCAGGTGGATGAACTCCGCATCAAAGGACAGCTTGAGCGCTCCCGCTTCGTGATCATCATCATCGGCCTGCTCATGCTTGTGCTATTGTTCTTCATGTATTTCCGTCATCGGGCGGCCAAGCGTCTGGCTCAGAAAAACCAGGAACTGATGATTGCCAATGCCCGTGCCGAAGAGTCATCGAAGATGAAGACCGACTTCATCCAACAGATCTCCCATGAGTTCCGTACACCGCTGAACATCCTCAACGGTTTCACTCAGATTCTCACTACGCCCAATATGGTACTGCAGGATGAAGAGAAAGCCGACATCCAAAAGCGTATCTCCGAGAGTACCGAGCGTATCACCGGTCTGGTCAACAAGATGCTGGAGCTTTCCGATGCCAACAGCCAACAGGTAATCGAGCGTAGTGATGACATCCCAGCTCTGGTGATTGCCTCTCAGGCGGCAGATAATGCCGGCATCCAACAAGACATCCACATCAAGTTCCACCTGCTGACCGATGCACAGGCAGAGACTGTTGTGCATACCAACCTGCGTTCAGCCACCAGAGCCCTCACCCTCTTGCTCGATAATGCCCGCAAGTTTACCAAGGAGGGTGAAGTGCGCCTGAGCATCCAATTGCAACCAAAAAACATCGATTTCATCGTAGAAGACACCGGTATCGGCGTGCCTGCCAAGGAAGCAGAACACATCTTTGATGAATTCGTACAACTCGATGAATATTACGATGGAACGGGTATCGGACTGACAGTGGCACGGAGTATTGCCCGCCGCTTAGGAGGTAACATCGTGCTAGATACCAACTATACAGGCGGTGCCCGTTTCGTGATGTCATTACCAAAAGAGTGAGGCCTTAACCTCACTCTTCTTTTTTCTTCTTCATGAATGCCGCTACACGGTCGGCCATATTCTGACGGATATAAGGATAGTAGAACTTCAGTTCCATATTATGATAGTTACCTGGCTTACCGAACAAGGGTATGGGACGATGCTTGGTATAGCCATCCACAATCAGATGATGACTCACCGTATCACACCACACAGAGAGTGTATCGTTCCCCCGTCTGCCATATAGCACAAAAGTCGCAGGTTCCGCATCCGTATGCCAATTCACAGGATTGATGCACGCCACATTATTCTCACTGATATAGAGTATCGACTCTGGTGATTTGACGGAGTTGAAGCCGATAAGCACCCCCGTGTCTGTTGCGCCCTGAGCCAATTTGATATTCGGATGGACAATATCTTCCTGAGTCACCTTAAAGCCGATGGTATAGGCTGCCACCAGTCGACTACGAACACTGTCAGGCATTTCTTTTAATATATCGAAGGTGGCAACGGCTCCCTGACTGAAACCGGCAATGATAAACGGACGTCCCTGGTTCAAGTGCTTCAGATAATAATCCCAACTATGCTTCACATCCTCAACAGCAATGGGCAAAAGGGCGAATGCCAGATCTGGTGTGCCCCAGGAATTCATCGACACCTGACGGTAGAAAGGTGAGAAATAATTCAGCCGTTTCCCGGAGTAGAACGAATCAACGGCCACCATTTCCTTCAACATATTCTTCCGTAAGGTCTCATCGTAGGTATCGGCTAAGTGACAGGTATCGTCGCCCTGCATATGGTCGCCTGTTTCGGTAGAGATGATATAGAAGAGATCTGCCTCGCCACCTCGATTCACGATGAACCACTGGGTAGAATCGGTATAATCCGGCACTGGTGGAAGGGGACCTATGATAGAACGTCTCTCCTCGTCATTCCACGAAGAGAGCATCAGTGTCAGTCCTATAAAAACTAGTGTCAGGAAAGAATATCTCTGCCTATCTATCATCAATAAAATAGAAATTTGGATGCAAAATTACAAAATAAGTCTGATGTTTGCAAGCGAAATAGTCTAAAATGATTATCTTTGCAGCCAAAATAAGATTAGACCATTATGATTTCATTCGAATGTGACTATAATAACGGGGCTTGTCAGCAGGTGCTCGACAACCTGGTAAAATACAACAATGCCAAACCCACACCCTACGGATTCGACGAGTTCAGTGAGCGCGCCAAAGCCCGTATCCGTGAGGCCTGCGGTCTGCCTGACGCCCAGATTTTCTTTCTGACCGGTGGCACCCAGACCAATGCCACCACCATCGATTCCATGCTCTATCAGTATGAAGGTGTCATCTGTGTGGGTAGCGGTCATATCAACGTTCATGAGGCTGGTGCCGTGGAGTTTACGGAGCATAAAATCATCACCCTACCCGATCACCAAGGAAAGATGGAGGCTGCGGTACTCGACAAATACCTCGATGACTACATGCACGATGGTAACAAGGATCATGCCGTCCATCCTGGACTGGTGTATATCACCTTCCCCACAGAGCTTGGTACCCTCTATACTGCACAGGAGCTCAACGACATCTATCAGGTCTGCCAGCATTATGAAATACCGCTTTATATTGATGGTGCACGCCTCGGCTATGGTCTGATGGCTGAGGGGAATGATGTTTCCCTGCCTTATCTGGCTCGCCATTGCGATGTCTTTTATATCGGTGGAACGAAGATTGGTGCCCTTTGCGGCGAAGCCGTTGTCTTTACCCACCAGAATGCCCATAAGCATTTCTTCTCCATCCAGAAGC
Organism: uncultured Prevotellaceae bacterium; assembly: GCA_902784065.1. GTDB lineage: Bacteria > Bacteroidota > Bacteroidia > Bacteroidales > Bacteroidaceae > Prevotella. The sequence continues at coordinate 14,536 of CACZTJ010000038.1, forward strand.
AGCACGGGGCTGTGATTGCTAAAGGAGCCTTGATCGGTCTGCAGTTTGAGGCGCTGTTTACAGACAACCTCTATTTTAAACTCTCCGAGCAAGCCATCAAGACAGCCATGCGCATGAAGGAGCTCTTCATCCGTGAAGGCTTTGAGTTTTTGGTTGATTCCCCCACCAATCAACAGTTTGTGATTATGGACAATGAACAGGCAGAGCGTCTGAGTCGTCAAGTACTGTTTACCCACTTCGGGCAAACCGATCGCCATCACACCATCTGTCGTTTCGTCACTAGCTGGGCCACCACCGATGCTGAACTAGACGAGTTAGATAGAATTCTTAGCGCACGTTGAAGTCCTTGCGGTAGTCATCATTGATGGCTTTGGCGGCCTGACGGCTATCGAAGCGAGTGGGTCCAGTGATGAAGTCAGGCACATTGAACGACATGAACCGTCCGCGGTAGAATCGCCTCGGATTCCGCTGTGGCAGCATGAAGGCCTTACTAATTTTCCCCATTTCATCGACATGACAGAAATACGGCCGCGTGAAAAGGCCGTCGTCGCGGCGCGAACTCAGCACGAGCCAGCGCGAGTTCGTACTCCAGTTGTGGAACGACTCCGTATCCTCAGAATTAGCCTCCTTCATGGGACGGCTCTCCCCCGTTGCGAGATCCAGCAGCCAGAGGTCTGCCTCATGATGCCAGATACTGAACTGCCCGTAATCGGACAACGTGTAGCAGAGGAAACGGCCGTCATAAGACGGACGGGGGAAGGATACTGATTTCTGCAGAGAGACAACATCCACAATCGTCTCTATATGGTCGCCGAAGGTGCCCGTCTCCGGGTCGAAGTCAATGCGGCAGAGGCTGTAGCGGAGGCTGTTAAGTTTAGCGTTGAGCGTATAGAGTGAAGTATTTGACACAGCCCTCGTGTCAAATGCAGAAGGGATGGTGGCATCAGACTCCGAGCTGTCAACTTTAAACTCCAGACTGTCTGCTGCTACACAGAAATAGAGCGAACGGCCGTCGGCAGAGAATACGGGATAGGTCTCATAGACAGAGTCACGCTTGAGCAATGGTGATAGCAACAGCTCATTCTTCTCGACATCATAGACCTGCAGGTCGGAGGCGGTATCGAAGACCTCTACACGGTTCGGACTGGCACTGTGGAACAGCTGGTTCGTTTTGTTTGTGGAATAGGCGATGTAACGCCCCGAGGGATGCCAATAGGGATAGACACAGAGTCCGAGCGTCTTGTCGGTCCTGGTGTTGTAGGCAGTGACGGGTCCATAGTCCCTGCGCAGCAGTGTAGCGCCGTGCTTACCACGGATATGGAGGCTCATGTCGGCAGGGTTGCCGCGGTTGAAGCTATGACAGTTGACACAGCCCTCAAACTGCGTGTTCTCAATCAGCGGACGCTCCTCGAACGAGGACAGGTCGCGCTCGTAGATGCCCATCTTGCTCCATACCTCATAGCCCGGCTCGATCAGACGGTAGCAGAGGCCGTAGTCGATGCTGTCGGGACTGACGTAGATGGAGAACGGCTTATAGGTGCGCCAGCCATCTTCATACTTGGCCGAGACGACGACGCTGAGCGAGTCGCCCTGGTTCTGTCCGAGCAACGCATGCCACTCGTCAATGTCAAAATCCACGGTTTCATCGCCCTGGCTGTGCAAACTGTTCCCGTGTCTGTCTGTAATGACGGCATCAACCAAAAGTGCCGTTTCATCGGCCATGTTAAAGTCCAGAGGGGCGATATTCACAGGGATGGTGACCCCGATGTAGTCGGGATAGATCCGAGGCTGGCCGGCCTCCTGCCTGGCATCGCTCACGGTCTCGGTGCA
>CACZTJ010000039.1 GCA_902784065.1 uncultured Prevotellaceae bacterium
CACCGAGTTTATCAACGATAATTGCCTTTACTTTGCTTTCAATTTCTGACATAATTGTAATACTTTAAAATGTTAATAATGATTTTGCTATCTTGAAAAATATCAGCGTATTGCTGAAATCGGGTGCAAAGTAACACATTTTCTTTCATTTACGCAAACTTTTTTTAGAAAATCTCACTCTCTCTTGCACAAATAGGGGTAAACTGTGCATTTTTGCACCCTTTTTGTGTGCGCTACCAGCATTAGAAATGCAAAATTAGATGAAAATATGTGGAATTAGTTGGTTATTTGAAAAAGTTTCTGTAGTTTTGCGGAATAAAACAATTATTATGTCATTTACCAAAGAAGCAAATCAGATTTTCAATCGGGCTATCAATGACTATCACCTGACAGATGATGTCAACACGCCCATTCATAATCCCTATGCCAAAAACACGATAGAACACAGCCTTTATTTGAAGTGCTGGATCGATACCGTACAGTGGCATTACGAAGATATTATCCGCGATCCGCACATTGCCCCTGTCGAGGCATTGGCGCTGAAACGCAGGATCGATAGCAGTAATCAGGAGCGTACAGACCTGGTGGAAGAGATTGATGCCTATTTCCGCACCCTTTACAGCGATGTGGTGCCTCAACCCGATGCAAGGCTCAACACAGAAAGCCCAGCTTGGGCTGTTGACCGTCTAAGTATCCTGGCCCTGAAGATCTACCACATGGAAGAGCAGGTTAAGCGTAAGGATGCAGAGCCGGCACATATCCAGAAGTGTCAGGCAAAGCTTGCCGTACTGAAGGAGCAGCAGGTGGACCTTTCTTTGGCTATCGACCAGTTGTTGGAGGACATCAAAGAAGGTCGTAAATACATGAAGGTCTATCTTCAGATGAAGATGTATAACGACCCGAGCACCAATCCGATACTCTATAAGAAGTGAGAAAAGAGCACATCTTAGTCATCCGTTTCTCTGCACTGGGTGATGTGGCGATGGCCGTTCCAGTGGTCTGGGCACTGGCAAACCAGTACCCAGATATCCGTGTGACGGTTCTGAGTCGTGGCCTGGCTCGGCCGCTCTTCGACGATCTGGCTCCCAATGTTAACTTCATGGAAGCCGATGTAAAACATGAGTATCATGGTGTGAGAGGTCTGAACGCGCTTTATCGCCGACTGACGGCTAAGCAGTTTACAAAGGTGGCAGACCTGCACAATGTGCTCCGTTCCGACTATCTCCGTATGCGCTTCAACTTAGGCAGATACCGTGTGGAGCATATTGACAAGCACCGTCATATGCGCCGTAAGCTCACCTCTTATAAACATAAGGTAAGACAACAGCTACCCACCTCATTCGAGAACTATGCAGAGGTCTTTGCGCGTCTGGGCTACCCTGTTGATATAAGCCTGTTCCATTCCATCTTCCCCCCGGAAGGCGGAAACCAGAACATGTTGCCCGCCATTATCGGGCCGAAGAGCAGTTTCCAGAAGTGGATCGGTATCGCGCCGTTTGCCGCACACAAGGGAAAGATCTATCCTCCCCAACTCATGGAGCAGGTTATTGCACAACTCATCCAGAAGGAGCCCCGTGCCCGCATCTTCCTCTTTGGACAAGGAGAGTTGGAAGAGCAATACTTCAAGCAATGGTGCGATCAATACCAGCAATGCCTGCATGTAGGCAAACACTGTGAGACTCTGTATCAGGAACTGATTCTCATGATCTGGCCTCGCTGACAGCCATCCCGGTGGTCAGTATCTGGGGAGCCACCCACCCGATGGCAGGATTCCTGGGCTATCACCAGTCACAAGAAAACGCCATTCAGGTGGATCTCGACTGCCGCCCTTGCAGCATCTTCGGCAATAAGCCCTGTAAGCGCGGCGACTATGCTTGTCTGAATAACATTCTGCCTGAGCAGATTGTTGAAAGAATAATATCCATTATTAATAACTAAACACTTACAATTATGAAGTACATTTGCGAAGTTTGCGGTTACGTCTATGACCCCGCAGTAGGAGATCCCGACGGTGGCATCGAGCCAGGAACAGCTTTTGAGGATATTCCCGATGACTGGGTATGCCCTATCTGTGGTGTAGGCAAAGACGAGTTCAAGCCCGAGTAAATACTTGATGGCTACGGGCTTTGCATGAGCCGTAACGAGGTACGTAGATAGTTCTGCGTACCTCGTTTGTATTTAGTTACTTGGAAAGACACCGGCAGTAATTCAGTAAATTCACTGAAATTGATCACCAAATTCAGTGAATTTGCTAAATAAATACACTGAATTTACAATTATAGGAATTATTCTTTTATAATTAAATCACGGCACTAACAATAAGAAGAGGTGCGCCTTTCCAAGCGCACCTCATCACAAATAAAGATAATCAAGTAAATACTTAATTCCTGTAAGCAGGATTCTGATAATTAGCCTTCTCCTCTGCAGTCATCTCCATACCGTCGAGCTGTCCCTGTGGGATAGGACGGAGATAGTAACCAGCAGGAATGTCACGCTTAACCTCCTTCAGATCCATATCGGTGTAACCGTCACCAGCAATGTGGTAGATAGTTGCACGCTCTGCCCACTTCTGGGTGCGAACGAGGTCGAACCAACGGTATCCCTCACCCCAGAACTCACGGCTACGCTCGTCGAGGATGAAGTCGATATCGATAACATCAGGTGTAGCAGCTATCATCTCTGCGCTGTGATCTACAATCTGAGTAGCTCTCTTATTAACGCAGTAGGTCTGCTTACCGGCACGGGCACGGAGCACGTTGACGTACTTCTTAGCATCGTCGTTCTTACCGAGCTTCACAGCTGCCTCAGCAGCAAGCAGGTAGAACTCAGAGAACTTGGCTACGTTCCAAGGACGGGGGCTACCACCGTTCACCTTTGAACCAAGACTACCATCATTATCGGTGCGATAGATACCGATCTTCCAGTTACAAGGATACTTCTTACGACTGATGTGGTTCACAGCGACAACGAAGTCGGGGCGACCTGCCATCTCACCAAAGCCAAGCTTACCGTCAGCACCAGTGTAGTTAATCTTGCTGTCATCGCTCTCAGGAACCCAGCTGAAGTAAATCTCATCGGGCTTAACCTGCATGCCATTAGCACCGATAACGTAAGGAGAAGGATTACCTGCCTTATCCCAGTTGGTGAAGTAGCTCAGTGTGAAGGTTGCATCGTAACGTGAGTCGATAGCCTTTACATCATCTTCCCATACGCCACCTTCCATGAAGGCATCGGCGATAGGAGCCATACGGGTCCAAGGACGTCCGAGACCCTGAACAGCCTCACGCTGAACGGGATTGATATTCTCACCCTTATCATTCTTGGCAATCATCTCGGTATAGTTCCAGGTCTCCATCCAGTAAGCGAAGTTCTCAGGAGAGCCACCGCTACCCCAACCGTAACCTACACCACCGTTACCATACTTCTCGTCCTCATCGTGATCAGCATAGAGCATGCACTCAGAATTACGATCATTGGTAGCAACATTCACATCATAGAAAGTGGGCTGCAGGGCATAAGGGCCAGGATTGTCGATAGCTGCCTTAGCCATGTCAAATGCCTTCTGGAAGTAGATCTGAGACTGACCGGCATCACGAGTTGTCTCTGGATAGGTGGGAATGTTGTTAGGATTCTCCAGCCACCATGCATAGGTCAGATAAGCCTTTGAGAGGTACAGGCGGGCCAGATTCTTGGTAGCTGTACCTGTCAGACGAGGATTCTCAGGCAGATCGGCCAACGCTTTCTCAAGATCGTCGAAAATAGCCTTATAAACCTCAGGAACGGTGTTACGGACAGAAGTACGGATAGGAGAAGTATTAAACTTCAACTCACCAGCACCGAGATCCAGGGGCACACCACCATAGGTCTGCACCAGAATGAAATAGTCGAATGCACGGAAGAAATAGGCCTCAGCCAGCAGAGAAGCATCCATACCGGCTGCCTCACCATTCTCGATTACACCACTACAGGTATTGATGTTTGAGAACAGCGTGCCCCAAGCGCCACCAGCTACTGTGCTGGTAGGAGTTACAGAGCCTACGCCAGAAAGGTCGGCATCCTTGAAGTTACCATCGGCAGACTGTGCATAGGTATATTCGTCTGTACCTGTCTCCAAAGTGTTCAGATAATAACCGTTGCCATAGAAATAGCGCAGGTGAGCATAGAGCGAAGTCAGACCGCCCTCAATACCCGCCTTCGTGCTGAAGTATGTCGGGTCAAACTGGCTGCGTGGCTGCTCGTCGAGCACACTGTTGCAGGATGTCATGGTTGTAGAAAGACCACAGCAGACAAGCCCCGCAGCAAGAATATATTTAATACTTTTAGTAATCATAACTCTTAATTCTTTATTATTAATACTTAGAATGTTACGTTGAGACCGAAGATAAAGCTACGGGTTGATGGTGTGTTATAACCTACGATCGGCATTCTATGACCTCCATAAGTAACAGCCATGTTTCCACCATCGTTAGAGTATGTATTGGTCTCAGGATCCAGTCCGCTCTCGTTGTTAAACGGAGAGAAGAGCACGAACGGGTTCTGGATGCTTGCATAGAGGCGCAGACGGTCGATACCAACATCCTTAATAGCCTTCAGGTTCTCGAAGTTGTAACCGAGCGTAATGGTACGGAACTTCAGGTAACCAGCGTTGAAGTAACCGAGGGTAGAACCGTACTTGGGGTTATCACCACTCTGAATACCACCAGGTGCGGGATATTTAGCACCAGTGTTCTCTGGCGTCCAGTAATCAACATCGATATTATTACGACGACCAGTCAGCATATTCAGGTAACCGTTAGAAGAGTGGATGGCAGAAATCAGCTTACCACCAATCTGGAAGGCACCGATCACGGTCAGGTCGAAGTTCTTGTAACCAACAGTCGTATTGAAACCACCAATCAGGTCGGGCTCCATGCTCATGATCTGACGATCGCCAGCATTAATCTCGCGGGTAGGCATACCGTTAGCATCATAGTCACCGGTATATTTCACCTTGATCATACCCAGGTTTCCACCGGGCTCCAGAATATCGAGGTTGGTCTTGCCGTCAGCACCAGTCTTAATATCGCTCTGGTTCCACAGGCCCTCGTACTCATAGTCATAGATCACATCGATAGGATAGCCAACGAACCAAAGGTTACCTTCATCACGGTCAGAACCTGATGCCAGCTCTGTCAACTTGTTACGGTTCTGATAGATGTTGATACCTGCAGACCAGTTCCAGCCATTCTTGTTGTCGATGATAATGCCGTTCAAAGTGAACTCCCAACCCTTGTTCTCAGTCTTACCGATGTTACCAGTATAGCTGCTTACACCAGCAGTATCAGGCAGCTTCACATTCAGCAGGATGTCGTTGGTCTTCTGGATATAGTACTCGAATGATCCAGAGAGGCGGCCATTGAACAGTGAGAAGTCAAGACCGAAGTTCCAAGTCTTAGAATACTCCCAACCTAATGCGTCATTAGGCAGTGAGTTTACATAGTAACCAGCCTTATAGTTGGTACCGTTACCAAAGTTATAGTTGCGGATACCCAGTCCACCGAGAGTAGAATACGGGCTGATAGCCTGGTTAGAGGTCTCACCATAACCAATACGGAGCTTCAGGTTGTCGAGCCAAGTGAACTTCTCCATGAACTCCTCACGGGCGATGTTCCAACCAGCGCTGACTGCGGGATAGGTATGCCACTTGTGGCCAGGAGCCAGACGTGAAGAACCATCAGAACGAACAGCTACAGAGAGCATGTACTTATTATCATAAGAATACATCGCACGAGCCATCCAAGAAGAAAGGCCATACTGTCTGTAGTTATAGTTGTTCAGATTGACATTTGCACCTGTAGCCTTATCCAGTGCATAGTACTGGAAGTAATCGGCAGGAATACCATCAGCAGAAGCACCAGATGACTCATAGCGGGTCTGCTCAGCAGAATACATAGCCACAACGTTCACGTTATGCTTCTCGGCAAAGACGCGGTCGAAAGTCAAGAGGTTCTCAACAGCCCAGTTACGCTGCTGGCTCTCAGAGATACCTGCACCGTTGATGGCTTCAGGATCCTTGTTATTAACACCTGTACCGGTGAAACGACCATTCTTGCTAGTGGTGAAGTTCAAACCGACGTTCACACGATAGCTCAGACCCTCGATCCATGGGCACTTAACCTCAGCGAACAGGGTATTGTAAGAACCAAAGCCCTTGGTCTCGTTGAGCCATACATCCTTGTCACGCTCTACGGTCTCTTTCGTTACAACAATCTGATCATCTGCAGGCAGAGCGTTATAACGCTTCAGGTTACCGTCCTTGTCATATGGACTTGAAATAGGAGTTGAACCCAGTACGGCATACATCTGGTTAACACCCTCTGTCTTTTTGAAGCTATTGTTAGAAGTCAGACCGAAGCGGAACCACTCACCAACCTTCTGGTCGAAGTTTCCACGAACAGTGATACGGTTGAACTGCTCAGTGGGAACAACAGACTCATCGTGATAGTAACCAGCACCGAAGCTGTAGCTACCACCATTGGTACCACCAGCTATGCTGACATCATGGTTATAACCGATACCTGTCTGATAGTACAGATCCTGCCAATCGGTATTGATATCAGCGCTCTCGTCCAAAGAGTTCTGATACTTACCCTTGATGCTGAGATAACCATTATAGGTTACCTTGGCAGGTGTGCCCTGAGCACCCTTCACAGTAGTGATGATAATCACACCGTTAGCACCACGAGAACCGTAGATAGCTGTTGCAGAAGCATCCTTCAGGATATCCATTGACTTGATGTCAGCGGGGTTGATATCAGAAAGAGCTCCCATGAAGGGGATACCGTCGAGCACAATCAGCGGGTCGTTATCTGCACTCAGTGAGCGCTGACCACGGATACGGATCTGCATCTCGGCACCAGGCTTTGAAGAGGTCTGTGTCATAAGCACACCAGCGATACGACCCTGCAGAGCCTCAGCTGCGTTAGAAGCAGCCACCTGATTCAGTTTCTCACCACCGATGTTTGCTACAGAACCCGTCACAGCCTCACGGCGCTGGGTACCATAACCGATGACCACGACTTCATTCACTACGTGACCATCTTCCTTCATCTTCACTTGTACATTGTCGCCGGCTTTCACTTCCATAGATTCGTAGCCGACATAAGAGATAACGAGCGTAGCGCCCGGCTGAACATTAAGAGAGAAGTTACCATCAAAGTCTGTAACTGTACCATTGTTGGTACCCTTCTCCATGACCGTGGCACCGATCAGAGGACCCTGAGAGTCTTCTACATGACCAGTTGCCTGTCTCGTTTGCTGAACAGCAGCAACCTTCTCGGAAGCTGCAGACACCTGCTGTGCACTGATTATGCCCAAGAAGCATAATCCGACACATACGGTTGTTTTCATTGCTTTGAAACTCATACTTTTGGTTTTGATTAGTTAATAAAAAGAAAAAATCTGCCGCAAAGATAGGCAGATTTTCAATACGAAGCTTTTATATTTGTTTCACTTCATTTATTTTTTGTATCATCCAGCGAATTTTGCTCAATATACTCTGTTGGAGAGACACCAAATTGCTTTCTAAACACGGTTGAGAAGTGTGCCAGATTGCTAAAACCAACAGTATATGCCACTTGTGTCACATTGATTTTTTGCTCTTTTAGCAGTCTTACGGCCTGCTCAAGACGGATGTTTCGGATGAATTCACTGATGGGCAGACCCGTCATTTCCTTCATCTTTCTATGCAACTGGGCACGACTGATGCCCACCTCCTTAGTCAGCAACTCTACATTGAAGTCACTATCCGACAAATGTTCATTGATGACCTTCATGATACGTTCCATCAGGATCTCATCATTTCCTTTCACATTTGTCTCAACCACCTTGTCTTTCTGTTGCTGGGTACCAGAGTATTTTCCTTTCAGTCTGAGATTCTTGCTGATCAGGTTATTGATGATTACATGCAACTCATCCATATCGAACGGCTTGGCAAGGAAGGCATCCGCTCCCTTCTCCAGTCCTTCGAGACGGTTGGCAACATCGCTCTTTGAAGTCAGCATCACCACAGGAATATGACTGAGGTTCATATTCGTCTTAATCATACGCAACAAGGTGAAACCGTCCATTTCAGGCATCATCACGTCACTGACCACAAGATCATACTGGCGATCCGTCTCAGCAGAGAGCAGCTGGCGCAACGCCATACGACCATTGGTGACAGCTGTGATATGATAGTAGCTACCCAACTCCTGTGAGATATAGTCGCCTATTTCCACATCGTCATCAACCACCAGTACCTTATAGTTAGACTGGGCTTTCTGCTTCTGTCCACGCTCCTTCTCCTCTGGTATCAGAATCTCTTCGGCAGAGAGATGCGCTTTACCAAGAGGCAGATGTACGGTAAACACACTACCTTGGGCATCAGTGCGGTTTGCAGCCTCAATGGTGCCATGATGCATCTCAACCATCATCTTACAGAGATTCAGACCAATACCCGTTCCCTCAATGTGGAGGGAGTGAGAGGTGCTATAGAAGCGATCGAAGAGCCGGTTGGCGTCGCCTTTGATGCCCATACCAGTGTCCACAACCTGCAAAACAGCCGTATTCTGGTCTCCTTCAGCTACACGAACCTCGATGGAACCGCCATCATAAGTATATTTGAAGGCATTCGACAACAGATTATCCACCACCTTGTCAAGCGCACTGCGGTCAAGCCATACATTCAGCTTGTCGATAGTGGGCTTGTAAGAGAACTCTATGTTACGTTCCTTGGCTGTGTAGTCATACGACTTCAGGATATTACCCACATATTGGACCAAATCCGTTTCCTGACACTGCAGTTTCATCTGCCGTTTATCGATCTTACGGATATCGAGAATCTGATTCACCAGGTTCTGAACGCGTTGTGCATTATGCTCGATAGTCTTCAGCTCTGACTTCGTCTCTGGATCGAAGTCACGGCGCAAGAGCTTATGCAACGGGCTCATAATGAGAGTTAGTGGCGAACGGATATCATGCGTGGCATTGATGAGGAACTTCATCTTTTCCTCGTCAAGCTGCTGTCTGGTCTGACGGCGCCAGCTGTATCCGAGGTATCCCAGGAATCCCAGTCCACCTATTATATATATAAGGTACGCCCACGAGGAACGATACCAAGGAGCCCTAATGTTCAGATAATAAACCTGAGGATCCGTATAGACACCATTATCATAGGCCCTGACCTCCAACGTATAGGAACCAGGCTGGATATGGCTGAATGGGATCATATTACCGCCAACAGGTGTCTGAGACCATTCTTTCGAGCCGTTCATCCTATATTCAAAGATGACATTTTCGGCATTCGCATAGTTAAACAGCGAAAACTCCATCGAGAAAGTATTATCGATATATGAGAGTGAGAAATGGTTGTTGTCTGCCAAGTTGCGCTTCATGACAGGATCACCATCCGACAAAGTTCCTCTGTTTACTGGGGTTTCACCAATCAATAACCCTGTCAGATGAACCTTCGCCTGAGCAGAATGATTCTCGCGTAAAGCAGCAGGATGGAAGACTGTTACACCATCGCTGATACCGAAAAAGATATCACCCGTAGCCTGCTGCATTGAGAGACCACGCACATACTCACGGGTCATCAAGCCATTACCATTCACATGGGTAACCCATCTCTGCTTGTCACGCTGATACTGCCAGATACCCATGGTTGTACTACACCACAGATCGCCAAACTGATCCTGCTCAATACCGCTGATGACCTTTCCGTTTAAGGCCTCTGCTCCAGGAAAAGGCTCAACCGTCGCCTTTTGCTGATTATAAAGGAAAAGACCTACATCTGTTCCAATGATAACACGATGGTCTATATCCTCATAAAGCGATGTGATCGTTTTTCCTTCGAGCAATACCTCCCATCCCAGAGATTTAAAGGTATCCTTGACGGGGTTATAACAGCTCAGGTTCGATGAGGTACCAATCCACAAAAGTCCACGACTATCGATCATCATCACCATAACCCAGTCATTGTGGAGACGTCCGCGACGCGGATCGTTATCATGCATCGAGAAGCGTTTGATTGCCTTTGTCTTTAAGTCGTAAACACAGAAACCTTTTGAATAAGTTGAGAAAAACATCTTCCCACGCCCATCATCGGTTATCGCATTGATATAATCGCTTTCAACGCTAACCACCTTGGTATAGGAACCCGTCGTAGGTTGATAACTATACAGACCATCATCATCACCTATCCAGTAACTACCTCCCTTATCACGGTAAATAGCATAGGTCTTTGCCGGAGACGCAGGATGAGCGACCACATTTCCCTTACTGTCAAAGCCATAGATACCATTGTTCTGGACTGCTAACCATGTCATCCCGTCGTCACCTTGGCAAAACGAAGTCACCGAACCACCAATCTTCACGTTCTGGGCCGACAGACTCCATGTAGCAAACTGGGGTTCATGCTGGGGTAACAGCAGCAGTCCACGTCTGAGGCAGCCTACCCACAAATTTTCCTGATTATCTTCAAACAAAGCCCACACATTACTTGTGTTCAAGTCGAATGATGAGCTGGAATATTCGTAACGACGCAGTTTGTGTGAGCCTTGGGGCACCCAACAGAGTCCCTTACCCAGCGATCCAATAAAAAGATTGCCTTTCTCATCGCAAAGTGCAGAACGGAACAGCACATCATCCTTTCCGAAGATACTCAGATCGATGAAATCGGGAATAATCTGTCCGTCACGATAGAACAGAAGACCATGTTGGCACACCATAAGCACACCACCCTGATAGTTGATGAGAGCCGTAACTGGTCCATAGGGTGAGTTATAGTGACAGATGCTCTTATCCGTTTTCCTGCAGGTGAAATCAGGACCAGAGCCTCCCTTCCAGAAGTTGCCGTCACCATCTATCAGAATATGATTGAAATAATCTACATCACCACGGGTATAGTTTTCCACCTTTTCCGTCTTGTGGGACACAATATCAACCCTGTAAAGACCATAGCCGGCAGTACCTATCAACAAATGTCTGTCATCTTCCTGCACAATATCATTGATACGTGGAGCACCCGTACTTGGAAGGACGATACGCTCAAATCGCCCTGTGGCTTCATCATAGCGCACCAGTCCGATACCTGTACCAACCCATAGGTTTCCCTTATTATCAAGGAAAAGCGATGTAATGTTGTTACTTAGCAGCGAAGACGCGTCGTTCGCATCGTGCAAGTAATTTGTAAAACGGTAGCCATCATATCTATTCAGCCCATACTCTGTTCCTATCCAGATATAACCAGTCTTATCCTGACAGATACATGTTATCAGGTTGCTCGACAATTTTTCAGAGGTATAGAAATGCCTTGTCTGTCCCAAAGCTGTGAGACAGAGCACCAAACTATACAGTAAAAACAGCGTTTTCTTCATATAGCAGTTAGTTATTGTGTTGCAAAGGTAATCAGAAATAATGAAAATAAAGACATTTTTATGAGGAAATGTTTCAAATATGTCTCATTTCCATGTCTCAAAGATAGAAAACACTCTCTGGCCCCACGTTAAAAAGCAAGTCAAGAATAGAGAGATTCTTCAGGAAGCCATGTTTCGTCTGATATACCTGATAATAGGGCTTGGGCTTAAAATCATCATCCTGTGCAGGATGTTTCGGATGGATGGCAGCGCGGAAATCAGCTATTCCTGCTGTTTGGGCATCGGCAATGTATGTGTTACTATACGTCACATCCGGCAGAATATCGATCAATTCGCACATTTTCTGCCGTATCGCCTCATTGAAATCAACCAAATACGTCCATCGCTCTTCAAAGAAAGGACGAATATCATCCTGATAGTATTCAAAGAATGGAGACTCGCCATAAGCCGACTGAAGGGCGTTCCAATGCAAGTGGCGCCAGTTGCCATGATCACTGATACGAAGGTCCTTGATATAGGCAGTACCATTGCCCACAGGCTTCTCAACAGGAACAGTAAGCGCCTGAACACCTTGGGTTGTAGCAATCAGACAACGATTGCGATAGGTCTGCTTCTGAAAACTCTCCCATTGCTCGATGGTTACAAGTTCAGCCCGATGCAGTTTCTGATACCACTGCACCGGGCCGAAATAAGTTGTACTCAACAAGACTTTATTTGATGTCATCCACTATACTTCCTAAGCGACTCCATCGGATACCTCCAAAACCATTACGGTCTGGATTGCTCGACCACCAGATAAAGATCGGCTTACCCACGATATGATCCTCTGGCACGAAGCCCCAATAACGGGAGTCTGCGGAGTTATGACGGTTGTCACCCATCATCCAATAGTAGTCCATCTTGAAGGTATAGTCACGTGCCTCCTGACCATTGATATAGATGTGTCCGTCATCTATCGTCAGCGTATTACCCTCATAAACCCTGATGGGGCGCTCATAGATGGCGATATTATCCATCGTCAGACGAATCTTCTCTCCCTTCTTCGGAATCCAGATCGGACCGTAGTTGTCACGTGTCCAGTGCATGTTACCGTTCAAAGGATAAATCTCCAGATCGTTGGCCTCCGTATTCAGCGTCACACTCTCCACAATATCTTTTCTTGCTTGCAAAGATGTTACAGCATACTTTGTGAGAGGCATATAACCCACAGTGTTCAGGCTTGTCAGATCCTCCATCGAGATACCCAGCTGATCCATCAGCTGCTCAGGAATAGCCTGCTTCAGTTTCACATGATAGGTGTATTGCACATTCTCTGGCTCCTTATTCTTTTTACCATCGAGATAGATGATGCGATTGCGGATTTCCAGCGTCTGACCAGGCAGACCCACACATCGTTTCACATAGTTCTCTCTGCGGTCCGTGGGGCGAGTGATAATCTCACCATACGTGCCTTGATTCTGCCACAGCTCGTTACGGCCTGCTTCATAAATGGTCTCGAAATACTTGATACGATCTTCCGCTGAGAGGGAATCAGGATTGGGACGGTTCGGATATAACTGATAACCAATGCCATAGCACATCTGATAATAGTCATAAGCCTGATATTGTGGAGCAGAGCAAAGCGTATCACCAGCAGGGAAGTTGAACACCACGATGTCGTTCAGTTCTACTTTGCCAATACCTTTTACGCGGCGATAATCCCAGTAAGGCCAGTCAATGTAGCTCTTACATTCCACCACAGGCAGTGTGTGCTGGGTGAGCGGCATCGTTAACGGTGTCTGTGGGATACGGGGGCCGTAGCTCACTTTAGACACAAACAGATAATCGCCTGTCAACAGCGACTTCTCCAGCGAGCTCGATGGAATCACGTAGTTCTGGAAGAAGAACTGGTTGATGAAATATACAGCAACTAAGGCAAACACCAAAGCGTCGATCCAAGACATCACGAACTTCACAGGGCGCTCAGCCTCTTTCCACCACTGCCACTTGATCTTCTTAGTAATATAGACATCAAAGATGAATGGTATAACCAGCAGTCCCCACCACGACTCTACCCAATAGAGAAAGAGCAGATAAAGCACCAGTACACCAATAAACTTGGCCCACTGAACTTTAGGATTGAATTCTTTCTTTTTTACCATTTTATCAAAATTACATTCACATTGGTTTGACGCAACGGTATTTAAGGAAGTTGCATCTTTTCCAGACTTTAACCTATGTTTTAGAACTTAAACATATCAGAAATGGTCAGCAATCCCTGATGATCTTTGGAATATTCAGCAGCTAAGACTGCTCCGAGGGCAAAGCCCTTACGACTATGAGCATCGTGAGTAATCGTGATCAAGTCAGCATCAGAATCATAGCGGATAGTATGGATGCCAGGCACCTCTCCACGACGGATATGATCCACACGCAGATATTTCTTATCCGTCGTATCTTCTTTCCAAGCCTCCTTACGATCGATATTTTCCACGATTTCCTCAGCTAAAGTGATGGCAGTACCACTGGGATGATCGAGTTTATGCACATGGTGCGTCTCCTCCATCTCCACATCGTACTGAGGGAACTGGTTCATGATCTTCGCCAGATAACGGTTTACGGCAGAGAAGATGGCCACGCCGATAGAGAAGTTCGATGCCCAGAAGAGCGTTTTACCCTCTTCCGAACAAGCTTTGCGAACCTCATCGCCGTGCTCCTTCATCCAACCAGTAGAACCACTGACTACCTTGACACCTTTTGACCAAGCCTTCAGATAGTTGCCATAAGCAGCCTGAGGAGCCGTAAACTCTATGGCTACATCGGCAGAAGCAAATGCAGGGCTGTCAAAATCCTGCTGATTGTCAATATCGATGATACTTACAATCTCATGACCACGGTCGAGGGCAATCTGTTCAATCATCTTACCCATCTTTCCGTAGCCGATTAAAGCTATTTTCATATCCTAATTCGAATTAAAACGCTGCAAAGATACGACTTCTTATTTAGAATCCCGATTAATCGTGTAACTTTTTATAATATCTTAATGGTTGAGAGAGCTTTATATCGGGATGCAAGATATGGATAAAGTCACTGAGAAGCCAGTCTGGACGGAAGGGCGACTCCTCGTAGAAACGAGAGGTGCGCACATTACAGCCATAGAGCTCCTTGGTCTGGAAGGCACGGAATTGATCATAGCCCTCCTTCTCGGCACCAAACTGTTCGATTGTTAGTGCCTTGTCACCTTCATACCGGAACATCCACACCTCTGTATCAAATGCTTCCTCAAGAACAGTTTCGAACGACAAGGGAAGTGAGCCGCTATGTTCATCGTCCTCCCACGGATATTGTCCTCCAGCATCCTTAATCATCTGACCGATGGTGCTATGCCCACCAGGTACATACCAGACGGAACCTACCTGTTTGTCCATCATAACAGAACGGCCCTCTCCTGCCTTCTCGGCTTTCTGCTTCAGGTTGTTATAGTTCTTATCCACCTCTGCAAAGAGGTTGTCGGCCTTCTTCTGCTTGCCGAAAAGCAGACCATAGAAACGCATCCATTCGGCACGTGCCAATGGCGACACCTCCATATACTCAGCACACTCCACGAGGGGGATGTCCAGATCTTCCAACTTACCATAGCCGCCACTATTCTCGAAGGGCGACAACAAGATGGCATCGGGATGCAAATCGATGATCTTCTCTATCACAGGACTCATCCCATCACCACAATCACTGATACGGCCTTGTTTAACCTGCTTCTGAATCCAGGGGATTTTGATATATTTCAAATCAGCCACACCAGCAATCTTGTCTCTGCAACCCAGATCCATCAACAGCGAGCAATGGACGGTAGTAAAGACAACAGCTCTCTTCAATGGCGTACGAATCACTGTACCCTTAGGCAGATGGAATGGCAACTGTTTGTTGCGCGGCACCAACACATAGGTGTGAAGTGCCTTACCATCCTCCCAAGGATTGCCAATGGTAGCCACCGTATAACCATCATACTCGGTGATGGAGATGAGTGAGGCGTATTTAAAAGGCATCTTGTCGCCGCCTCCCTGCTGGTCGGAAGAACCGCCGCAGGAAAGCAGTGACAAAGCGAGGATGAGTCCGAAGAGAATTCTCATTAATATACTATTTTGGCTGTTCCGTAAGAGAACTCTATCTTATGAGGTTCTACACCCGTGTCGAAAGAACCTACATACTGGCCATTGCTGTTATAAGCATTCACGAAGCCAGGCAACGCATAACTGGGATAACCTGTATCGGGATCCTTCGAACGAGATGCAATATAGATATAGCCTGTATTCGGATCAATAGCAATGGCTGCTGGCGCAATAATCGGATGACTTGAATCACCATACAGACTCAGTGTTGACAGAGCGCCATATTCGATATTATAAATACTATAAGACGGGCCAGTGGTGCCACCCCAAGGATCATTAAAAGTATAGATCGTATAGCCTGCAGCTGCCATACCCGTGGCATTGGGAACCACCAGTGAAGTATTACTGCCACTGATCATATAAACGCCGGCATCCAACTGCTGAGTATAGTCTTCATTATAGTGACCATAGTCAAGCACATAAAGCGTTGAGCCGGCAGCAGCAACTTCCTGCGGATTCTTAACCTTGTCGTACTTGCTCTCTGTCACACTGCCACTGGCCAGATCAATACAAGAAATAGAACCATTGCCCATGCCCCAGTCGCTGTTGGCTACATAAACTGCGGGGCTAGTTGAACTGCTGGACGAGGCACCCAAGGCCAGACCTTCTGGATAAGAGCCAACCTTATACTTCGCCTTCAACGAGAAGGATATCGTGTCGATAGCTGCCACATAGCCGCCATAAGTAGTGAAATACACCTTGTCTTCGTAAGCAGCGATGCGTCGAGGCGTATTACCATCAGCATCACCCAGCAGATCAGTGGTGCTCACTTCTGCCAGCTCCTTAAAGTTTCTTACATCTAGCACGAAGATCGTGTTCTCATCAGAACCTACGATATACACCTTCTGACCATACACCATCACATCGTTTGGTGTACCGCCAAGGCTTTTACGATTAACATCCTTATAAACATCCGTCTTGGCTGTGTTTGTTGAAAAGTCGAGGTAGGTCAGACTACCATCAATACTTTGATAAGAGCTACCATTGTTTATCACAAATGCGCCCTTAGTCACAACGATCTCCGCAGGTGTGTCACCACCTTTTGAATCATCTCCCAAACAACCTGTGAGGAGGGTTGCACCCATCGCCATCACAGCAAAACTTAACAAGTTCTTTTTCATTTCTCTATATTGTTTTTAAAGTTGATATTTCAGTGATACTTGCCAACTACGCCCAGGCATCGGATAGAGGCGTACGATTTCATATTGCTGATCGAAGATGTTCTTCAGATCAAAGCGCGCTTCGAGCGACTGACTTTTCCAGCAGAAGGTATGCCAAGCCGTGAAGCCTGTATCCCAATAGCCTTCAATCTCCGTACCCTCGTAATGCTGATTGTTGGCCCAGCGACTACTGACACCTGAGCCATGCAGGGAAAGACACACCCAGGGATTCTCCCAACCGATAGCCAGGCTACCCGTGTGTTTCGGCATATAGGCAATCTGATAGCCGTAAAAGGGGGAATGGGGATTCGTTTTGTTCTCTGCCTGCTGATAGCTATAGTAACCTGACAGTTGCAGACTGTTCTCATCACCAAGTCGACAGGTGGTATTAGCTGTCAGCTCTCCTCCCAGCACCCCCACTTTTCCAACGTTGATACAGGTCCATATAAACATATTATAAGGTACGGCTACAATCATATCCTTGATGTGGTTATAATAACCGTCGAGGGTTATCTGGAAATCACAGCTTTCCGACTGCGTGTTATAGGTGACACCTATATTATATTGATCTGTGCTCTCAGGCAACAGGTCGGTACTGCCCAAGTGATAATAATAGCTCTCATTAAAGGTAGGCGAACGGAAGATGTTCTTATACGATGCCCTCAAGAAGAGATCCTTATCCTCAACCAGTTTGTAAGACAACGAGACAGAGGGAGACAGGCGCCGCATGTTTCTGGCACTCTCACCGTATTGGGCATCATTCAGATAGAGCGAATAAAGCAGACGGGCTAATGCCGTGAACCTCCCTGAGCGGTATTTTGCCGTTGCCGACTGAAGGATCGTATGACGATAGGGCTTGCCGTTAACCGTTCGATCCGACGAACTGGTGAGATTATTATACGCATAGTCCAACGAATAATCGAAAGCCCACTGATCCGATGGCGTATAGAGCACTGCTGCTGAGGTATAAGCCTCACGCTGCCAGTAGCTGGCATCATTCTGGTGGTTGGCTGTCAAGGGGTCCTCATAGATCGAAGCGTTCCAGTTGAACTTCGCACTCCATTTCAGCGACCAGCCCGAACGGTTATGCGTCAGATACTGCAGTTGTCCGAAGGCATTGCGATCACGTAGGGTCTCCTTGCTCACATTCGTATAATAATGCACCTGACCTGGCAACTGACGATCGTTGTCGTAGTAATACACCTTTCCGCTGAGACGGTTGAAGGCATCTGGAGTCCAAACGAAGTTCAGCTCTCCGTGTCCTGTGTTCATCCTACTATTCTTACGATAGTCTTTCACAACCTGTGTCACATTCTTTATTTCGTAGGGATAGTCGTTCTCTGCATAGGTATATTCACCCACCAAAGAGAAAGCAAAAGCTTCGCTGGTGCTCTGCTCATAGCGTAGGAACGGACTAATATAACCAAAAGAACCTGCTTTCAGTTGAGTTGTCAGATGGGGATGCCTGTCAGCTCTTGGCACACCAAAAGTCTGGATATTCAGCACGGCAGAAGCTGAGGCATTCCTGGCAGGAATAAAAATATCATCATTATCACCTATCACCAGTGAGAGATAATCCACATTATCAAGCGAATAGCGTGAAAGGTCAATCTCACCACTCTGACAGTCGCTCAACATGATGCCATCATAGCTCACGCCCGTGTGCTTGGCACTGAAGCCACGAACAGATACCGTCTTCAGTCCCCCTGCCCCACCATAGTCGCGCAAGGTGACACCAGGAAGACGATGCAAGGCATCAGCCACATCCGTCACACCCAGGCTCAGCATCTGCTCGCTATCAAGGATACGGAGAGGTGCTGTGCTCGACACTTCATGCTGGCGGCGACTCTCTGTCACCGTCACCTCACGAAGCTGGTGAGTCCTGTCCGTAATGGTATCATTACGAACTGCCTGCCCTTGAGCTACATTCGTCATCAGGCAGGCTATCAGTAGTATGGGTCTGCTTCGCCTCATGGCGCTGCAAAGTTACATAAAAAATGCGAAACCCGTACAATTTTCACAAAAATTACCTATGTGAGCAGGCGATGCCCTAAATCCTCCCTCTGACAGATGCCAATCATTTGACTGACTACCTCATCCATCTTTGGTACCTGCGCCACATAATAAGAAGGATAATCGGCACAAAGCACCACCAAGTTCATCGCCCTCACACGGATGCCATAATGTGTCTCCAGCATATAGCGGTAGAGGTTCTGCTGCAGGCAGTAGTGATAGAACGAGGTATCGGGCAGGTTGATACCGTTCATACTCATCTTCCCATTGAAGCCCTCTGTGATAGGTTGTCCAAAGGCATTCACCACCTTCGCGCTGCGCTTCCAGTCGTAGATTGTAAACGAGCCGTCGTCCTCCTGACAGATCAGGTCGATGGTGCCGGCTATGTTCAGCGCAGTATCATAGACAGGCCACTCCTGGCGATAGGGCTTGATAGCGTAGTCGCTTACGAACTGAAGAAAATACTGCTTTTCCTTCTCCACCGATATCTCCTCCGTCTCGCCATTAAAGCAGAAAGGATAGATCGTCTCAAACGTACCATCGCGGAAGTAGTTCTCCGTCTGGGCATGTACGAACGTACCCACCTCACTCGCCATCGTGCCGATCCTGTCCCAAAGCTCCAATGTATCTTCTACTGGGATGCCTTTGTTCTGCCATTGCCGCTCTGCTGCAGCCAAGGGATTAAAGCTCTCGAAAAAATAGCCCACCAGCGAACTCACTGGCAACAGTCGCTGTCGCCCCTTATATATATAAATATGTTCGTAAGGCTCAAAGTCGATGTGCGCATCCTGTTCATAGCGGCCTGCATCCCTGAAGGTAGACATCTTCTCCTGCATATCCTGTGTTCGAGGCAAGGGACTTACCTGCGCCATACATTGACACTCCTCTGGGGTCATTGTACAACATGGAGACGCTTTGAGTATCTGAGCAGAGGTGACTGTCTGCGACTTTGCCGCCATCTTCTGGGCCTCCATCTTTGTCCAGCGCTTCACTGGCGGCAGAGGCTCCTCCGACAGTTTGGGCAAAGCCAAACCAGGCACATGAGTCTTCAACAATTCTATCAGATAATCGGCGCAAGCTTTGTGATGTTTCCACACCTGTCGTTCAGCGAATCTAACCACGATCCACCCCAGACGTGTCAGCAATCCATCGCGATAGTCATCACCACACGTCAGATAGTGCTGGGGCTCTCGTGTACAAGGGTTGTAGGGCTCATCGATCTCAACAGCGATCCGCACATCTGGATGTCCTTCTACCAAAATCACCAGATCAGGACAGATCAGCGGCAAGGCATCCGCCACACAGATGCCCACGTCGTTTTTGAACGTCAGACCCTCCGGAAGCTGCTCACCCAACCATTCACAGAAACGGGCTTTCAACCTGCTCACCTCATGGCGGCAGTTCTCGCGAAAGGGGTAAAGCACCGTTCCTGACTCTGGAAGGTGCTGTATAGGATAGGAATCTTGTATCACAGTATCAAGCCTCACCTTTATTGAGGTCAAAAGGTGCGATCGTGGCAGGTTGCTGATTGGGAATGCGGATGGGCCCAAACTCTTTCTCGTAGCGCATAATATTCTCCTGAAGAGCTGCCAGCAGACGCTTGGCGTGCTCTGGTGCAAGAATCACACGACTCTTCACCTGAGCTTTCGGCACCCCAGGCAGCACACGTGCAAAGTCGATGATAAAGTCACTGCTCGAATGAGTGATGATGGCAAAATTGGCATACTCGCCCTGTGCCACATTCTGTGGCAATTCCAGTTGCAGACTCTGCTGCTCTTTGTTGTTATCGTTCATATTCGCTAAAATCTCCTTTTTGCTGCAAAAATAATAAATCTTATCAAGACCGCCAAAGAATGAAGAGGAAATTATACTTTTCAATAACAATGGAGGTAAAGGTTCTAACCCCTCTGCGCCTAAAAATCAAATCTCAGGCCAAATTGGAGACTGAAGTTTGTAGGTTTGTCTTTATAGAAATTACTGATGCTACTACCATTATTGAAATAATAACGAATACCAGGCTCTGCATAGAGACCCACATGAGGCACAATGTGATATTGCACGCCTAAACTTCCCCCTATCGACCATTGCATCCGATCTTTACCCATTTCCTGATCTACACCATCTGTATTAGCTTTAGCCTCAACATTCCAATCCACCTGACCACCAGCTGCAAGATAGGCCTCCAACCCACGCCATTGCCATACAGAGAACTGTAGATTCAAAGGAATACCTATATAATGGAGTACTTGATGACGTTTAATCTGATGATCCTTCACGATGGTCAGGAAATCAGAACTCAGTTTGGTATATACTACACCTGTATTTACAGATAGTTTCTTTGTGAGTGGATAGCTGAGTGTGAGTCCAAAAGAGATGGGCTGGTTATGATTCTGATGTTCCTCATAATCTATCAGATATATAGGCTCTCCACGAGTGAAAAAATACTTCTGCTGCATCGATGAACTCATCTGTACTCCATTCCGTCCGTTCCAACTGCTCATACCTCCTGAGGCATACAGATTCATCGACAACTTTCTGTTGTGATGGTGTGATGGATTCTTCTCTTCAAACAATTCCAAAGCAGTCCGCTCTTTTTGGTTCTCTGGATTCTTCTGCGTTATTTTATCTTCTTCATTTACTACTGGAACAGATGTCTCAGTAGTAACAGGCTTCTCTGTTAGAACAGGCTTCTCAATAGGGACAGAGGTTTCAGTAGCAACTGATTCTTCAGATTTTAGCGTTATGACAGATATAGCAGCTTTCTTTGGTGTAATTAACTGAGCCACATCAGATGTCTCATGTGTCAAATCCTTTGTAGTCTCAGAAGCATCTGCTAAAACTTGTTGCTGTTCATCTGTTGCAGGCTGTTGATGCCAGAACAGATAGGCCCCGCCTGTTGCCAACCCAATGAAAAAAGCAGCAGCCATCCAACGATATAACGACACGAGACGGCTCTGATGCTTCACCTCTTGATTAAGCGAAGCCTCAATGCCCTCCCATAAGTCGCGTTTCGGCTCCTCACGGTAGTCTGCCAAATGCTTTTCAAGCCTCTCAGTCCATTTGTCTTGTTTCATATCTCGTGCCGTTTAATATAATCCTTCATCATCTTTATCAGCATCTGCTTGGCTCTTGCCAGCTGGGAGGTTGATGAATTCTCCTTGATACCCAGGCTTTGGGCGATTTCCTGATGCGAGCAGTGCTCGAAAATATAGAGGTTTAGCACCAGTCTATAGCCGGCAGGCAACTGTGCGATCATTCTGCTGAGGATATGAGGTGGAATCCGTTCCAACTCTGGTTCCTCGTCGGGTATATCTGGGATGGTACCCGTAAAACTGATCCGTTCATGCCTCCTCACGAAGTCAAGCGCTTTGTTTACTACCGTCTTCCTGACCCAAGCTGTGAGTGATCCTTCCCCTTGGTAGTCAATATGCTGGACTGAGGTCAGGATTTTCACAAAACTGTCTTGCACCACATCCTCCACATCATCGCTGTCAGGGATATACCTCAGTCCTATCGACATGGCATATCCCTTATACCGTTCGTAGAGCCGTCTCATCGCCTGGCGGTCTCCTGATTTGATGGCTTTCAGCAGTTGCTCCTCAGTTTCCAACAGTGCTTCCTTTTACTCTATTGATACTTGTGTATCTTAGCTGCATCTCAGGATCAAACGGTATCTCTTTAAATATAACTCCCGCACCTTCTGAACATAAGATCTTATCCACAGGGATGATGCAGGAGAATGTCCCTCCTTCACTATTGAGGATTACCGAAGATTTCTCTGTCACAAGGTGTATAGAGATACCAACCTCCTTTCCATCCTCAAGAATCACTTGATAGTAAATATTCTGTGGGTCCATACTCGAGTAGTACATGGGGGTAAATTCGAGGTAGAAGGCATTGTCAGTATAGCCTATATATCGCATCGGTATGGCAATGGAATTAGGGATACTGCTGACCGTTGCTCCAGGCAGTTAACCATCCAAATGCCTTCATAAGTGTTTCCCCGGGAAACGACGCCATTGTAACTCTCTGGCTTAAAACTGGAAGGGTCATTATCTCCACCAGATGAACAGGCTACAGACACTAAGGCTGCAGCCAGATAGACGATTGTTTTAAAATACTTTTTCATATTGCAGGACAAATTTTAGGTTGTTTTTTTGAAATCACTTCCACCAATTCAAATGTATAGGGTGGTGGATTGCAGGTTCCTACCTGTTGAAGTGTTGGAATCGCTTTAATACGTAGTACATAGACATAACCTTCTTCATAGGAGAAACCTTTAATCTCATTCTCACTGAAAAGCAAACTCTCGCCATTGTCTCTCATGCCGAATATAGACTTGGGTAGCATATTCATGTCTTCTAAATCATACTGATAAGGGGCATAATGATCCGCGAGCGTTACCGTCCAGTATTCCGAACCTTCTTCGTCATTGCTGCAGGATGGCAGATACACTATCGTTACAGCGAGTAGCATTGTTGCACAAAGCAATTTGAGTAATCCTTCTTTTGTCATATTTCTATTCGTCTTAAAATCCTTTTATTATAACGCACAAGAGGGGAAAAATAGGGATTAGAATCTATATCCAATTCCACCATGGAGCCAACCTTTGATGCCCCAACCTAATTCTGCAAAGCCGACGAGATGACCCTTTCCAACTTCAATGCCAAGAAAAGTGAGTTGACCTGCAACCATTACTTTTTGAGTGTCAGCCCAAGGCTCATATTTCTCCTCCCAAATATAGCTAAGCCCTAAACCTGCGCCAGAATAGGTACGCACCACATCCTTTGTGCGCCAGTAGTAACGAGTGGAGAACATCGCCGAAAGAACGGTTTCACCCTTTTTGTCGTAGGTAGCCCCGCTATCGATATACTTCATCTTTTGATGCCAGCCAACCAGCCCAAGGTTACCACCAAAAGCCCAATGGGACGTTGGCTGATAGAGATAACCAAGATTGAGAACGGGTGAATCATGGCTGTTCTCCTCATAGATGTTTTTGCTGAGATCATACATGCCAGGTTCTTCATGTCCGAACCATGGTCTATAGGCACCTGTGCCGATGCCGATAAAGATCTGATGCCGATACTTCGGTAGATCCTGCGCCCCTGCACTGAGTGAAAAGAGCGCAAACAAGAGAATAATAAGTTGTTTCATACATCTATATAACGCGACATCTATGCAAATACTGCATCATGTCCTGTTAAAAAAGAGAAATATTATCAAACCCAGGATTATGATAAGATGATTATTAATGCTATGACTGACAAGACTTAAGGTGTCTTTTTGTAGATAAGGTTGACACCTAAAGTCACCTTTTATGAAAAGGAAGAAATTAGATCAGTATCAGAAGGCTCAGAATCGAGCTCTTAGTTAC
>CACZTJ010000040.1 GCA_902784065.1 uncultured Prevotellaceae bacterium
AAGCGCTATCACTTTATCGTAATAAAGTCTTTGCTTTTCTGTTCGATAATACTTCATAATGTTGACTTCTATGAGTCAACTTTTTCCAGGGAAAGACATCTTCCATTAACCTCACTAACCTCACTTGATGGGGCTAAAACGCCGATGTATAGGGTGTTTGAGGCAGGTGAGGTTCATTCGAAAAACCTCACTTTAACCTCACTTGATCCTCACTTTTCCACTCATAGGTCTGATAAAGCTTGAGTGAGGTTTAGGTGAGGTCTGAGTGAGGTTAAAATAACTAACCTCACTAGCTACAAACCTTTTGTGTAAAGGCTTTTCGATTATTAAAGTGAGGTTAACCCCCAAATTATTAAACTTGAGGAAATTTGCCAATAGGGTCACCTTCCAACCAATTAATGAAAACATTTAGTCCGTAGGGTTCGGACTCCCAGTCCGTAACTAGCGAACTCGCAGTCCGTAGGGACGGACTAATTATTTCCCCAAGAGTACCCCAATAAATGATCATAAAAAATAGAAATAGTCCTGCTATAGCGGGACTATTTACTTTATCATTGTAAGCCTTTTTGTCACCTCGAGCGTAGTCGAGAGGTCTCATGAGATCTCTCCACTCACTCTGTTCGGTCGAGATGACAATAAAGGGAGCCGTCGAGATGACAAGGGAGGGAGAGAGAATGGAGCTTTAATAGCTGGCGGAGCAGGGGATGCCGGCGGCGATGACGCGGTCGCGGATCTGGTCGAGCTGTTCGTGGGTGGCCTTGAGCAAGCCCTGCGTCGGGGTCTCTCGGTCGATGGTGTAGATCATCACCTGTTGCGGGGCGATGGTCTTCACCGCTTCGAGCCAGGGGTTGACATATTCGTCGCCTGTGTTATCAACGGATTCGCCGTTGCATTCTCCGCGCATGAACAGGGTCTGAATGATCACATGGCCCTGGAAAGCCTTGAGGCGGTCGATGATGAGATTGACATCGTAAGTGCCGTTAGGGTGATCCACCTTATTAATATATGCGGGATCTACGGTGTCGAGTTTCAAGATGTTATTATCCACCTGCATGAGGGCATCGTGTACCTGGGGACGGTGGATCATTGTGCTGTTGCTGAGTACGGAGACCTTGGCCTTCGGACAGTATTGGTTGCGCAGACGGATGGTGTCGGCGATGATCTCTGCAAAATGCGGATGACAGGTGGGCTCGCCATTGCCGGCAAAGGTGAGGACATCGGGCAGCTGACCGCTGGCTACCATCTCCTGGAGCTTGGCTTCGAGCTTCAGGGCTACCTCCTCACGGGTGGGGAGGGGGAGTGAAGGACGGTGATCCTCATTGAAGCCACATTCGCAATAGATGCAGTCGAAGGAACACACTTTACCGTCGGCCGGCAGCAGGTTGATGCCCAAAGAGATGCCCAGACGGCGGCTATGTACAGGCCCAAAAATGGGCGACGGATAAATAATTGTACTCATAACGGGTGCAAAGGTACGCCTTTTTCGAGACAAAAGAACAAAAGAAAC
The DNA here is from genome assembly GCA_902784065.1 of uncultured Prevotellaceae bacterium. GTDB lineage: Bacteria > Bacteroidota > Bacteroidia > Bacteroidales > Bacteroidaceae > Prevotella. The sequence continues at coordinate 1,508 of CACZTJ010000040.1, forward strand.
AAAAAAATATCTGTCATTATGTACTTATGTCTAAAAATACGTAAGATTCATGAAAAGACGTAGAAACAATGCTGGCAACCGTCGAGGTGTGCAGATGGTGACGTTGTGCATCAGTACGACGATGGTGCTGGTACTCTTAGGTATGGTCGTGTTTTCCGTACTGACGTCGCGTAACTTGTCGCAGTGGGTGAAAGAGAACCTGACGGTGACGGTGATGCTGAAGGACGAAGTATCGGTGAACGAGGCCAAATTGCTATGTAGGGATCTGTATCATCGCCCCTATTCAAGGAACATCGACTACATCAGCCGTGAACAGGCGCTGAAGGAGCAGTCGGAAGCCATGGGCTCTGACCCCTCGGAGTTTTTGGGTATGAACCCTTTCTCTGCTACGCTGGAGTTGCAGATGAAGTCGGACTATGCCAACCGCGACTCGCTGAAATGGATTGCGGCTGAGCTGAAGATGAACCCGAAGGTGGCCGATGTGGCCTATCAGGTGGACCTGATGGACAGCGTGAACCGTAACCTGACGAAGATGAATATCCTGTTGCTGGTGATTGCGGGGCTGCTGACGTTCGTGTCGTTTGCGCTGATCAGCAACTTTGTCAGACTGAGTGTGTATTCACGCCGCTTCCTGATTCACACGATGAAGCTGGTGGGAGCCTCTTGGGGATTTATCCGGAGACCTTTCATGCGACAGGGGCTGATTGTGGGCGTGGTGGCTGCGTTCCTGGCTATCTTGGTATTGGGCGCCTGTGTGTATGCCCTCTACTATTATGAGCCGAACATGATGTTGGTGATTACCTGGCGTGAGTTGGTGATTACGGCGGTGGCAGTCTTGCTGTTCGGTCTGATCATCACGAGCGTGAGTGCGTATATCTCGGTGAATAAGTTCCTCAGGATGACTCCGGGAGAGCTGTATAAGATTTAGTTGATAGTTAATAGTTGATAGTTATAATGGATAAGAAGAATTTTGCATTCAACAAGATGAACTACATACTGTTGGCTGTAGGTATGTTGATTGTGGTGATCGGCTTTCTGCTGATGACCGGACCTGCATCGACAGAGACAACCTTCGAACCTGATATTTTCAGCGCACGACGTACGAAGCTGGCACCGGTGGTGTGTCTGTTCGGCTTTGTGTCGATGATTTATGCCATTGTGCGAAAACCAAAACCAAAGAAATAAATAAGTAGAGATATAAAGATATGGATTGGATAGAAACAGTCATTATAGCCATCATTGAGGGCCTGACGGAGTTTTTGCCGGTGTCATCGACAGGACACATGATTATCGCACAGAATCTGTTGGGTGTTCCTCAGGGCGACCCCTTTGTACATGCATTTACTTTTATTATCCAGTTTGGTGCCATCTTATCGGTGGTCTGCCTGTACTGGAAGCGCTTCTTCAGATACGACCATACACCTGCTCCCGAGGGCAGCTCGCTTTTCCAGCGTCTGAAGCATAAGTTCTATTTCTATTGGCTGCTGATTGTGGGTGTGCTGCCTGCAGTGGTGATTGGCCTGCTGGCTAAGAAGTCGGGATTGCTCGACTGGCTGCTCGACAGCGTAGAGGTGGTAGCTATCATGCTGGTGCTCGGAGGTGTGTTTATGTTGTTCTGCGATAAGCTGTTTAACAAGGGCAGTGAGGAAAACCAGATTGACGAGCGTCGTGCTTTCATCATAGGTTTTTATCAGTGTATCTCGGTGATTCCTGGTGTTTCACGCTCGATGGCTACCATCGTAGGCGGTATGACTCAGGGACTGACACGTCGCCGTGCTGCCAAGTTCTCATTCTTCCTGGCTGTGCCAACGATGGCAGGTGCTACCTTGCTCGATCTGCTTGACCTGATGAAGGAGGATACGGCTTGGGCCACCAGTCATAACATCACGATGTTGCTGTTGGGCTGTGTGATTGCATTCATTGTGGCCCTGTTGGCGATGAAGTGGTTTGTGGACTACCTGACCAAATACGGATTCAAGGCTTTTGGTATCTATCGTATTGTGGTGGGAACGATCATCATCATACTGCTGCTTACTGGTCATTCACTCGCAATGGTTGACTAAATGAACTTCCAAGAGGGCGCATATATCTATATCAACAAACCCTACCGGATGTCGAGTTTCGGTGCATTGGCGCATATCCGCTATGTGGTGTCGAAGCGACTGAAGGTGAAGCGTGTGAAGATGGGGCATGCCGGTACGCTGGATCCACTGGCGACGGGTGTGCTGATACTTTGTACGGGTAAGGCCACCAAACAGATAGAACGCCTGCAGCAGCACACGAAGGAATATACGGCCACGCTGCAACTGGGAGCCACAACGCCCAGCTACGATCTGGAACACGAGGTGGACCAGACCTATCCGACAGCACATATCACAAGGGAGCTGATAGAGCAGACACTGCACCAGTTCGTAGGTGATATCATGCAGGTGCCACCGCTCTTCTCTGCCTGTAAGGTGGGGGGCGACAGGGCTTATGAGCTGGCCCGCAAGGGAAGCGATCATCAGCTTGAAGCCAAACAGGTGCGTATCGACGAGATAGAGCTGATAGACTTCGATCCGGAGCAGATGCAGATGAAGATCCGGGTGGTATGTGGAAAGGGTACCTATATACGCTCGCTGGCACGCGACATTGGTCAGGCCCTGGGTAGTGGTGCCCATCTGACGGCACTCTGCAGAACGCGTGTGGGTGAGGTAAAGATTGAGGACTGTCTGACGTTTGACGAGTTCCCGGAATGGTTGGAGAATCAATTAATTTAAGATAGAGAATGAAATTATCACAGTTTAAGTTTAAGCTTCCTGAGGAGCAGGTGGCACTTGAGCCAAGTTTCCATCGCGATGAATGCCGACTGATGGTGGTACACCGTAAGAGCGGAAAGATCGAGATGACCAAGAAGGATGAGGAGGGTAACGACCTGACCGATGAGGAAGGGAATCCCGTCTATCTGGACTTCAGGAACATCCTGGATTACTTCGATGAGGATGATACCTTTATCTTCAACGATACGAAGGTGTTCCCGGCACGTCTGTATGGTACGAAGGAGAAAACGGACGCCAAGATAGAAGTGTTCCTGTTGCGTGAGCTGAACCCAGACCTGCGTCTGTGGGATGTGCTGGTGGAGCCGGCACGTAAGATCCGTATCGGTAACAAACTCTTCTTTGAGGAAGACGGACCTATGGTGGCTGAGGTGATTGATAATACCACCAGTCGTGGACGTACCTTGCGTTTCCTCTATGACTGTCCGCACGATGAGTTCAAACAGGAACTCTTCGCGTTGGGTGAGGCCCCGCTGCCCCGCTATATTGTGGATAAACGTTCTGCAAAGGAAGAAGACATGGAGCGCTTCCAGACGATCTATGCCCAGAAGGAGGGCGCCGTGACAGCGCCTGCTAGCGGTCTGCATTTCAGCCGTGAGCTGTTGAAGCGTATGGAGATCCGTGGCATTAACTTCGCCTATGTGACACTGCACTGCGGACTGGGTTGCTTTGACCCGATCGAGGTGGAGGATCTGACCAAGCATAAGATGTCGTCAGAGCAGATGTTCGTGAGCAAAGAGGCCTGTGAACTGGTGAATAAGACGAAGATGAATGGACACCGTGTATGTGCCGTTGGTGTGAGCACTGCCCGTGCCACAGAGACGGCTGTAGGTACCGATGGCTATCTGAAGGAGTTTGAGGGCTGGACCAATAAGTTTATCTTCCCTCCCTACGAGTTCGGGATGACTAACGCGATGATTGCCAATTTCTATCATCCGGAATCGACGATGATGATGACGCAGTGCTCGTTTGGCGGCTATGACCTGGTGTATGAGGCCTATAAACTGGCCGTGAAGAACGGCTATAAGTTTGGCTGCTATGGCGATGCCATGCTCATTCTCTCCGACTAGTAATTAACAGTGAAAAGTTGATAGTGAAACGTGAGTAAGGTTTACTTGGGGCTGGGGAGTAATCTCGGCAATAAGGGAGAAAATATTCACAAAGCGATAACGCTAATAGGTGAAAGAGTAGGACTGGTGGTTCGCCAGTCCTCTCTTATTTCGTCAGAGCCGTGGGGCTTTCAGTCCCCCAACAGTTTCCTCAATGCAGTCGTGTGTTGTGAAACGGAGCTTACTCCCCGCCAGGTGCTGCAAACCACGCAACAGATAGAGCGGGAGCTGGGTAAGCGCAAGATCCATGCTACGAAAAGAAAAGGAATCATCAACTATCAGGATCGTCCGATTGATATAGACATCCTGCTCTATGACGACCTGATAGTTGATGAGCCCGATTTAAAGATTCCTCATCCGCTGATGCAACAGCGGGATTTCGTGATGATTCCCCTGAACGAAATCAAAGACTAAGCACCTTTAGAACTTGTAGTCGAGACCTATGCCAATCACGTGGTTCGTGCGGCTGTAGATCTCTGTGCCGGTATAAGGCGTACCCTGATAGTTGGCTTGTGTCTTGTTATAGTCGCTGTAGAGCGAGCAGAAATAACTCACGTTCAGACGTGCCTTCTCATTGATGTTCCAGGCACCGCCCAGACCTAACGACCAGCTGTCGCAAGCGAAAGAGGTGTTCTGCTGGTACTCGTCGGACAGACCGTAGTCTGTGCGCTGACCACCACAGCTGATGGTGAACTTCTCGTTGATATCATATTCTATACCTGCAAGGAACTCGTTTGTGCCATGTTCCAAGGTCTTCTGACGATTGTTTGCCATCATGGCGTGCTTATCATCGAAGAAGTGGTATTCGAGCGCGGCACGAAGCTGTGGGGTAAATTCGTAACCGATAGCCACAGCCAGCAGTGAGGGCATATCGTAACGGGTCTCCTCGTCGGGTAGGTAGGGTTGTATCTTGGCGGCCATATCCTCGCCGACAGCCTGCGAAAGGATGGCAATGGTCTGGGTGTTGCCCATCTGTTCGGCCATGGCCTTCACATCGACAGGGCTCTCCATGCCAGTCTTGTAGATAGAGAACTTTTGAGTATCGTTATCCGTGGCAATCTTTGTACGGAACTCATAGCGGGCACTGACGGTCAGGTTCTCGTTGTGGTAGTCGAAACTCACAATGGGTGCAAAGCCCCAACCGCGCTGGATGCAGTCGAGCTGCAGGTCGATCAGGTTGATATTATTGGGAACAGCCGTCATATTCGCATTCACGAATCCACGGTTGTAACCATCGTAATAGTTTGCCCTGATACCAATGGCAGCTGAGAAATTGTCGTTGATCTTGCGGGTGACGTTGAACTGAGCGCCGTAGATATACTGTTTACCCTTCATGTTGGCACTGTAGTTGTATTGGTCAGGCATCAACTGGTTTTGTGCCAACATGGCTCGGATGGGTACTTCGAACATGGGGATGCCCTCGTCGTATTTCACAAAGCCACCACTACCCACAATACCGATCATGGTAGAGAAAGCCCAATTCTCCTTTTTGTAAGAAGCGAAGATGGCAGGCACGATGGGTGCAGAAGCTACGCCGTTATACTTCTTGTCGAAATTGGATCCCAGGAAGTTAGGAATCTCGCACTCGATGTCGCGGTGCTGCCAGGGCTTCTGGAAGTTAAGCGAGAGTTGGAAACCTTCGTGCCCCCAGGCCAGACCTGCAGGGTTACTGTAAGCAGCATCGATCTCCGTTGTCGCACCACGTGCAAACATACGGTCGAAAGCTATGTGATAATTCGTGTTGGTCATCAAACCGCCTGCTGAAGCGGTGATAAAAGACATGGCGCAAAGGGCCGAAAATAATAGTTTTCTCATCATTTATATCGATTCTAATAGTTTTCAGGCTGCAAAGGTAATAAAAAAAACGTTAAGAACCGAAAAAATGATGAGAAAAATACGTAAAGTGAACAAAAACGTTTACGCTGTCCGTTCGTTAAAGCGGTCGAGGAGCCACTGTTTCTGTTCTGCGATAGTCATGTTTGAGTTGTCGAGCTCAATCGCATCATCCGCCTTGCGCAAGGGACTAACCTCGCGATGGGAGTCGATATAATCGCGCTCCTGGACATTCTTGAGGATGTCGTCGTAGTCGGCAGGCATACATTTGGCTTTCAACTCGTCATAACGACGCTGGGCACGAACCTCTGCACTCGCCGTCACGAAGATTTTCAGTTCAGCGTCGGGGAAGACGGTGGTGCCAATGTCGCGACCGTCCATCACCACACCCTTGTTTTTGCCCATCTGCTGTTGCTGGGCTACCATGGCTGTACGGACGAAACCAACAGCTGCGATAGGACTGACATGGCTGCTGACTTCCAGAGAACGAATCTCGTCTTCTACGCGTACATTATTTAAATAAGTGTCAGGACGTCCTGTGGCAGGGTTGAACTTGAAACTGATTTGGATGTTTGGCATCTCCTGTTCCAGTTCGGTGGTCTTGACGCTCCCGTCCTCATTGAAGAGGTTGTGCTGGAGTGCATAGAGGGTTACAGAGCGATACATGGCACCTGTATCTACATAGACATAGCCCACTTCACGGGCCAGATCCTTAGCCATCGTGCTCTTTCCGCATGAGCTGTGGCCGTCGATAGCAATTGTTATTTTTTTCATAATGCATAAGATAAATTAATCAAGATGGATGATGCGCTGACATGATATTTGCCGTAGGCTACATGCAGTTTGAAACGCTCCAGCTGAAGACCTGCACCAGCAGAGAAGCCTGCCCCGTGAGAGGAGGATCCATCGTTGTCGCTAATCTTCATCTGGTCGGCCTGACGGAAGTTATACCCCGCAGCGATATAGATATTACGCCCCAAGAGGACATCGGCTCCGACAGCGATATGACGTCCGAAACCTTCGCTCCAGTCGTTGAGCCGACTGAGTGTGGCCGAGAGACGGAAAGGGGATTGTCCAATACGTTTGGTGGCACCGATCTGCAGGTCAAGGGGGATGCGCTCAAAATGGTCATCGTAGGCTTTGACCTGTCCTCCCAGATTGCGTGCCACTGCAGAGAAACTGAGGTCGTGGTCTTCGTCGAAATAGTTGAGACCCAGATCCACTGCCACTGCCAAAGCATTGTATCCCGCAATATAGGAGCTGATGAACTTTGCTGTGACACCACCACTCAGCAAGTTGGTGAGTGCGTAGGCAAAAGTGCCGCCAACGGCAATGTCACGTGCAGAGAACGTGCCCAGCTGTTGCCCATCTGCAGTGGTCTGTTTGAAGGTGCCGTAGTCCATATATTGTGCCGTGACGCCCCAGGTCCCTCTGTCGCCGGCTCCTTTCATAAAAGCTGCACTGGCAGTCTTGGCCCCTTCCATGTAGGTCATGAAATTGAGGTTGATGCTCTTGTCGCTGACGCCATTGATCAGAGCGGGGTTATGGAAGATCAGGGCAGGATCGTCATCTGTGAGTGTGATGTTATCGCCTCCCACTGCTGCCACATGCGCACTGACGGGTAATCGAAGGAAATTATAAGCGGTGGTGCTTTCCTGGGCATGGACCTGACTGACGAAGCTAAACAGTAAAACCATCAGTAGCAGTCGCAATGTCTGCAACCACCATCCGTCATGCTGACGAGTTCTGTTCTTCTCCTTGTCGTTCACCACTTTCATTAAATTGTGGGCAAAATTACGAAATAATTCTTAATTTCTTAACCTTTTCACTTTTCGCCTTTCACTTTTCACTTCTTTTTTATATCTTTGCATCCGATTTAAAGAAATAACGGCAGAATGCCGGATTTATTATGGAAGTCAAGAAAAGTCGTAGGGCAGATCTGGAGAACCTGCGAGTGCAAGGGTTCCTTATGGGGTTGATCGTTGTGCTCGCGGCTATGTTTGTGGCCCTTGAATGGAACAGCAACGACAGTGGCTGGGCTTTCTTTGACACAGATGATGCCTTGGAGGCAGAGATGGAGCTCTCTCCGCTCAAGCGCGATAAGGATGAGATCCCGATGATGCTTCCCCAGGAGCAGAAGGTGGAACAACCGAAGTCAGAGCAGTTGCATCTGGTGGATGATGATGTGGAACTGACCTTCGAACCAGAGGCTGTAGAACGTCCTGAGGAATTGAAAGATCAGAAAGATACCGCAGAGGAGGACAAACCTGAGGTTGTGGATATGTATAACGAACCCGTGGATTTCCGGGTGGTGGAAGATCTGCCGCAATTCCCGGGTGGTGCCTCGGAGTTTATGAAATGGCTGACGAAGAATCTGAAATATCCCGCCTCTGCTCTGAGAAGACAGGTGAAAGGAAAGGTCGTAGCACAGTTTATCGTGAATACTGATGGTAGTGTGAGTGATGTGGAGCTGACTGAACATCTGGAGGCCGCCTGTGATCGTGAGGTGCTGCGTGTGTTGCGGATGATGCCGAAATGGCAGGCTGGGGTGATGAATGCCAAACCCTGTCGGACGAAGGTCTGCATACCAATTGTGTTTAATCTATAAAAAAGAAATATGTATCAATCAGAAGAATTACTTCAGAAGGTAAATGAAGCGCTGGATGGTCTGGCTTACGACCGTAACCCATTTTCTCTGTATGAGCCTATCAAGTATGTGCTCGCTATCGGCGGCAAGCGTGTGCGTCCGGTGCTGATGCTCCTGACCTACAATCTGTACAAAGATGATCCAGAAAGGATTATGATGCAGGCCATCGGTCTGGAGACCTATCACAATTTCACCCTGCTTCATGATGATCTGATGGATCAGGCTGATATGCGCCGTGGTCATAGGACCGTTCACAAGCGTTGGAACCCTAATCAGGCCATCCTGTCAGGTGATACGATGCTCTTACAAGCCTTTGACCGCATCGCAGACTGCGAGGTGGATAAGTTGAAAGACGTGTTTAATACTTTCCTCATCACAACCTATGAGGTAGGAGAAGGCCAGCAGCTCGATGTGGAATATGAGACACGTGATGACGTAAAAGAGGAAGATTATATTGAGATGATCCGTCTGAAGACCAGCGTACTCATTGCTTGTGCAACGAAGATCGGTGCTATTCTGGCTGGTGCCTCTAAGGAGGATCAGGATAACCTTTATAAGTTCGGTGAGCAGATCGGACTGGCCTTCCAGTTGCAGGATGACCTGCTCGATGTGTATGGCGATCCAAAGGTGTTTGGCAAGAATATCGGTGGTGATATCACCTCGAATAAGAAAACCTATATGCTTATCAATGCCTTGAACCTGGCCAATGAGAAACAGCGTCAGGAACTCAAGAAATGGATTGCTGCCAAGGATTTTGATAGGAATGAGAAGGTGAAGGCCGTGACAAAACTCTATGATGAGATTGGTATCCGTCAGCTTTGTGAGCGAAAGATGGACGAATACTATGACCGTGCGTTGGAGTATCTGGCTAAGGTTAATGTGGCCGAAGAACGCAAGAAAGAGCTGAAAGCCTACGCCGCTGAGATGATGACCCGTCAGAGTTGATGAGATTCATTGATACCCACTGCCATCTTGATGGCGAGGAATTCCGAGACGATCTTGAAGCCGTTGTTGCCCGTGCCCAAGAGGCGGGGGTCGGTGCTATCGGTATTCCTGGTATTGACCTGGCATCGTGTGATACCGTACTGGCGATGTGTAGGAGGTATCCAGACTACTGCCATCCGATGTTGGGACTTCATCCTGAAGAGGTGAAAGAGGACTGGCAGCATGTTCTGGAGCAGATCAAACCCAGACTGCGTGATCCCCAGGTCATAGCCATTGGTGAGGTGGGACTGGATTTCTATTGGAGTCGTGAGTTTGAGCAAGCCCAGTTGGATGCTTTCGAGGAACAGGTGAAATGGTCTGTCGAATTTCAGCTTCCGTTGATGATCCACTGCAGGAAAGCCCAGAACGAGCTGGTGGCCATCCTGAAACGTTATAAGGATGATCTGCCTGGTGGCGTGTTCCATTGTTTTACGGGTAATGAACTGGAGGCCAAGGAACTTCTACAGTTTGAACGTTTTGTGCTTGGCATTGGAGGTGTGTTGACTTTCAAGAAATCGCATCTGCCGGAGGTGCTGCCAGCCTGTGTTCCACTTGATCGGATCGTGCTAGAGACAGATGCCCCTTATATGGCACCTGTACCCATGCGAGGACAGCGTAATGAACCGGCTTTCGTAGCCCATGTCCTGCAACGTCTGGCAGAGGCCTACGGCACAGATACGGAGAGCGTAGCGAACCAGACGAACTTGAACTGCGAAAAAATATTAAATATAACTCTATAAACAGCGTAATGTGAGGTAAAAACACTACCTTTGCATCTGCAAAAACCCAAGGAGAGGTGCTCGAGTGGCTGAAGAGGCACGCCTGGAAAGCGTGTAATCGTCAAAAGCGATTCGGGGGTTCGAATCCCCCTCTCTCCGCAGAATATTGGTTTGCTTTCCACTGTGCAAACTGCCATTGCCCAAAATAAGTCTGTGCAAGATTCTGTGCTTGTTGCTGATTCTGCAGCAGTGAGTGATTCGTTGGCTACAGATATCATGTTGTCTGAAGATCTGGATGCAGAGGCTGAGGAGGGTGGCTTCCATAAACAGCTGAAAACAAAGTTTATTGATGGTAATGTCGGCTTTATGTCACTGGTGGCTCTGGCCCTGGTGTTAGGTTTGGCCTTCTGTATTGAACGTATCATTTACCTGACGTTGTCAGAGATCAAAGCCCATAAGCTGATGGAGGATATTGAGCGTCGCCTACAGGCAGATGATGTCGAGGGGGCCAAGACGCTATGTCGGAATACCCGTGGACCTGTGGCCAGTGTCTGCTATCAGGGACTGTTGCATATAAACCAACCCATGGATGTTATTGAGCGTAGCATTGCCAATTATGGTGGTTTACAGGCTGCGAATCTGGAAAAGGGCTGTTCGTGGATTAAGCTGTTTATCGCCATGGCTCCGTCATTAGGATTCCTTGGAACAGTGATCGGAATGGTGATGGCATTTGACCAGATCCAACAGGCTGGTGATATTGGTCCTACGATTGTGGCTCAGGGTATGAAGGTTGCACTGATCACGACGATTTTCGGTATCGTGGTGGCACTGATCCTGCAGCTTTTCTATAGTTATATCCTTTCAAAGATCGAGCGTCTGACCTCACAGATGGAGGAATCGGCGATTACATTGTTGGATATGATTACGGTGTATAAACTGAAAAAGTGATGAGTAGTTTCGTATCTCCTTTCTATGCCGATGTGATACTGGTGCTGATGTATGTAGCGCTGGTTGCAGCTATCGGGGTTAGCGCTTACAGCGTATGGCATGGACTGCGCAACCGCAGGAAGGGTGATGATATTGTCAATGGCGTACCGGCAGGTCGTATCGGTTGGTGTGTCGCTATTGGGTTGGTTGTGTGCCTGGTGGTGACTTTCCTCTTAGGTTCTTCCTCACCAGTCATGACGAATGGGGTGCGCTTTGCCGACACTTTCTGGCTCAAGACGACTGATATGTTTATCTATACCTCAATCCTATTGATTCTTGGATGTTTCGTAAGCGCTATCGTCAGCAGATTCCGGAGCTGAACACCACTTCAACGGCAGACATCTCATTTATGCTGTTGATCTTCTTCCTCGTGACCTCATCGATGGACACGGAGAAAGGATTGTTGCGTCAGATGGCACCGCCACCCCAACAAGAGGAACAGCTAACTGACATCAATAAAGACTGTGTGTTACAAGTGGAGCTTGATGCCCATGATCAGTTGACGTGTAATGGCATAGTCATGACACCCCAGCAACTGGCTAAAGAGGTGAAGACGATGGCTTCAGTGAATCGTGAAGGCCATGTCGTCGCTGTGAAAGCTGACCGGCAGACCAGCTATGAAGCTTATTTCAAGATGCAGAATGCCATTGTGGGGGCTTATGCTTCACTGCGTGAGAGTTATGCCCAGAGGCATTTTGGCAAGCACTATGTGGCATGTAATAATGAGGAACGGACGGTTGCCAACGACTATTATCCCCAACGCATCAGTGAAGATCTGAAAGGAGGTGAGCGATGAAACCGATGCAGAGCATGTTCCAACGGAAGCGTCATCAGGTGCCTTCACTGAATGTGGCATCCATGCCTGATCTGATTTTCACCGTGCTTTTCTTCTTTATGATTGTGACTCACATGCGCAGTGATGAGGTGAAGGTGAAATTGGAAGTTCCCCAAGGTGCTGGTGTCCAGAAGCTTGCCAATAAGGCATCGGTAGTGAATATCTATATCGGACAGTTGAATGGAGAATGGGGGGTGCAACTGAATGGCGACCTCATAGCAATTGATGATATACCTGCCCGTATCGAGGAGATACGGGGCGGCATGTCTGCAGAGAATGCAGATAAACTGACGGTAAGTCTGAGAGCTGACCGTCATACACCGATGGGTATTATTACGGATGTGAAACAAGCTTTGCAGCAGTCGTATGCCCTGCGCATCAACTATAGTGCAACAGAATTCAAGCCAAAAGAATAGTGTATGAGCAAGATTGATAAACTCGACAGACAGATTCTCCGAATGATAGCAGAGGATGCCCGGGTGCCCTTTTTGGAAGTGGCCCGTGCTTGTAATGTCAGTGGTGCTGCTATCCATCAGCGCATTCAGAAACTGACATCCATGGGGGTGCTGAAAGGTTCACAATTCCTCATTGATCCGGAAAAAATCGGTTATGAGACTTGTGCTTATATCGGTCTGAACCTGAAAGACCCAGGCACGTTTGACGAGGTGGTTGAGAAACTCAAGGAGATCCCAGAAGTGGTGGAATGTCATTATACGACGGGTAATTTCGATATGTTTATCAAGCTTTATGCCCTTAATAATCATCATTTGCTGACCATTATTCATGACCAGTTACAGCCTCTGGGCCTTGCCAGTAGCCAGACTCTGATATCCTTTCATTCAGCCATCAATCGGCAGTTACCTGTGGAGGCTGTCTTGAATGAGAAGGAAGAGGAAGACTAAAAAATCTAAAAAAATTGGCATAATTAAAATAATTATTGTAATTTTGCCACCATAAACCAATAAAACGTTAGAACATTACAAAATACAATAACCGTTAAAATAATCATTATGGCTTATCAAGAGATTAAAACTGTGGGCTATGGCTCGCGCGTAGGAAGTTCCTTTAGGAGTATAGGAACCGGTATTATTCTTTTCTTAGCAGGTACAGCTCTGCTGTGGTGGAACGAAGGTCGTGCAGTGAAGACCGAGAGAATGCTTGAAGAGGCAGGAAGTGCCTATGTAGAGATGGAGAATCCCAATAAGAAGGATGCCTCTCTGGATGGTGAGTTGATCTGTGGTACGGCAATGGCTACAACAGAGGATTCCCTCTCTGACAGTCAGTTTGGTGTTGGTGCCAAGGCGATCGCCCTGAAGCGTCGTGTTGAGTATTACCAGTGGGTTGAGCATGCTTCCAGCTCCAGTGAGGACAAATTGGGTGGTAGTCAGGAAACCACAACAACCTATTCTTATAGTCTGGAGTGGGTGCCGAGTCCTGTTCAATCCAGTGAGTTTAAGGATCCCGCTTACCAGATGAAGAACATGGTGCTGACCACCTATGAGGATTCTGAGCAGTATGCTGAGAATGTTTCATGGGGCGCCTATAAGCTATCAAAGAGTTTGATCTCCATGATTTCATCACGCGAGGAACTGCAGCTGTCTATCTCAGAGGATCTGCTGAAGCAGTTGGATCAGAGTACACAGACTGCCTACGAGCGCTTCTATGGTGTACAGAAGGATCAGCAGCCTGTACAGCAGCCCGTACAGCAACAGGCCATCATCGATTCAGTAAGAGCCTTGCTCTCTGACTCTGCCAAGGCAGTACTCGACTCGCTGCAGGCAGTCAATGACTCCATCAACAAGCAGATGGAAAACGCCAATAATAAGAAGGATCTGAAATATATTCATCAGGCTGGCAATGTACTTTACTTCGGACGTGTGCCCAGCTCTCCTGAGGCTGGTGATGTACGTATCACCTTCGAGGTTGTGGTACCTGCCAAGGTAACAGTGATGGCTGTGGTGGATGGTGATACCTTCAAGCCTTACAAAGCCAAGAACGGTAAGCGCTTCCAGACCCTCGTGATGGGTAAGAAGAGTGGTGATGAGATCATCGATGAAGAGAAAGAGGTTAACAACATATTCCTTTGGATCCTGCGCATCGTGGGTGCTTTGATGGTGATCGGTGGTCTGAAGGGTATCTTCGACTTTATTATAACCATCCTCAAGGTTGTTCCGTTTATCGCAAACATCATCGGCTGGGGTATCGGTGTTGTATGTACGGTGGTTGGTATTGCATGGTCGCTTATCATCATTGCCATCGCCTGGTTGTTCTATCGTCCGCTGTTGGGTATCAGTCTATTGGTATTGGCAGGCTTCCTCGTCTGGGTATTTGCCTTCAAAGGTAAAGATAAGCTGAAAGAGTTGGCTGCTAATGCCCGTAACAAGAATGTGACCCAAACTCCGGAATCAGTATGAAAAAGCTATCGTTTGTAATCATATTGTGTCTGTGCGCTTTCTGTGGCGTGCAGGCACAAGTTATCTCTAATGGCTCGAAATGGTGGGATGGAAATGTTCTTTACACGGCCAAGGTTGATGCTGCGGGAAATGTAAAGATGAATGGCGTGAATGCCCATGAAGGCGGATTCTTGTTCCAACTCTCCAAAGTGCCAGAGGTAAAAGGACGATACACGCTCTCTCCCAATGAGTCAGATCCTTATATTCCTGTCAGAGGAGAGGTCGGAGCACGTGTCGATTATATTCGTCAGGATGGGATGAATTTTCTTGCTATCCGTAAGCCCAACGGCGACGTATGCCATACGTTGGTGCTCACGCCCGATAACTATCAAGACTGTGCTGCGCAAGAGAAATATGCCGAGTCGCAGCCTGTGGGAGATATCATCACAAGCATGTTGCTTAATACAACCTATCTCAGCCATTTCTCCAAGGACGACCTGCGTTTGATGCGTAATGAGATCCTGGCACGTCATGGTTGGAGGTTCCAGTCGAAAGATCTGCAGGAGTACTTTGGCAGACAGGCATGGTACAAGCCTATCGCTGATAACAATACGATCAAGCTGAACATCATCGAGCAGACCAATGTCCAGCTCATCAAGAGTGAAGAGTTGATGCCTGACGAAAATCTGGCAAGCGGCCAAGGCTTATTCCCTGGTGGTCTTGACGATGATGGACGTGGACCTGACGAGATTGATGGTGAGGATTTCTATAGCGTCACCAATGAAAATGAGTTCATCGCTGCTTTGGGTAGCAATCGTACGGTAGCCATTGCTGCTGGTGTGCATCTGAACCTCTCACGTGTTTTGGAGAGAGAAGAGATGTTCTTGAAGCAGCCGGGTCGTCGCTGGTGTGTTGATGCTTCGGCAATCGTTAGCAAGGAGCCACTGGTAGTGAGCGAGTCGGAGACCGACGGACAGCAGTTAGCTCTGGTGAATATGAAGAACCTGAGAATCAAGGGTGAACATAACTCAAGTATCGAGGTGGATCCACGTTACTCTTACTGTATATACTTTATTAATTGTGAAGATTGCACAGTGGAGAATCTGACGATCGGTCATACCGAGGGAGGCTATTGCTCTGGTGGCGTGATCGGTGTGAAGGGTGGACGTCAGAATCTGGTTATGGATTGTGATCTCTATGGATGCGGTACGTATGGTCTCGACTTGATGGAGACGACCGATTTCAGTCTATTGAACTCTAATGTTCACGATTGTACTTATGGTATCATGCAACTCAGAAGCTGCGTGGGTGTCAAATTCAACTCCTGCGATTTCTTTAGCAACCGTGAGTATAGTCTGGTAGAGGGTTGGGGTAATGAAGGTTTGGTCTTTGACGATTGTCGCTTCTTTGCCAACTGGGGCGATGCGCCACTTTTCAGTCTTGACAATACGTTCTATCTGATGGGTTGTCAGATCTTCCATCCCACACAGAACCTCGGTTCTCTCAATCAGGCAGAACAGGTGGGGAAAAAGACCATTTTTGTCGATAATCCTCTTGATCCGAATATTAAGAGTCGTGGACTTGGTCCAAGATAATTTAATTAATAGAAAAAATAGAGTAGTATGGATTTGGATAACATCAAAGAGATGGCAGGCAAGTTCTTCAAAGGCTGCGGATGCCTGACGGTGGGATTCTTCGTCTTGGCGATGATCGTTGGTATCTTCGCCGATGATGATGAGAAGAAGGAATCAACCGAAGAAACCGTACAGCAGACAGAACAGGTGGAGAAGAAAGACTCCGTCATCGTAAATGAGCCGCTCGAAGGCGATCCTTATGCTGAACTGGATGACCTTATTGGTTTGGGTAGCGTGAAGAAAGAAGTGCGTTCATTGGCAAACTTCGTGAAGCTTCAGAAACAGCGTGAGGCTCAGGGCCTGAAGACGGCAAAGGTCTCTTATCACCTGGTATTCTATGGTTCTCCTGGTACTGGTAAAACCACAGTGGCACGTATCATCGGACGTATCTATAAAGATCTGGGCGTGTTGAAGAAGGGTCATACGGTAGAGACTGACCGAGGTGGACTTGTGGCCAAATATATGGGTCAGACGGCACTGAAGACAGATACCGTGATCCAACAAGCCCTTGATGGTGTACTTTTCATCGATGAGGCTTACTCATTGGTGCCTGAAGGTGGTAGCGGTAGTGACTATGGTCAGGAAGCCATTGCTACGTTGTTGAAGCGTATGGAGGACTATCGTGATCGCCTGGTGGTGATTATCGCCGGCTATAAGGATGAGATGCAGCGTTTCATAGACTCTAACCCAGGATTGCAGTCACGTTTCAACCGTTATATCGACTTCCCCGATTATTCAGGTATGGAGTTGACGGAGATCTTCAAGATGTATATGAAGAAAAACCAATATACTCTTGCTGATGATGCCGAAGCCTATCTGAAGGAGCGCTTCGATGAAGCGGTAGCCCATAAAGACCGTAACTTCGGTAATGCCCGTTTTGCGAGAAATGTCTTTGAGAAGAGTATCCAACAACAGGCCAACCGACTCTCAAGCCAGTCTAATCTGAGTAAGAAACAACTGACGGAGTTGACGATAGAAGACCTCCAGGGAGGTTTCTCTGTCAGATCACGTATTGAACAATAATATAATAAGGTATGAAAAGAGTGTTCCTGATAGCCGCCATGTTTGTATCGGCTATGACGGCAATGGCACAGGATAAACAGTTCGAGTCATGTCCGCTGGAAGTGATTGAGCAGGGATGGAAGACGAAGACTATCGATAATGTTATTAATGGCAGTCTTGGTATCATGATGGATTGCTTCAACCATACCTGGCCTACATGGACAGGTGAGGCTATATGCCATACGATGGAAAAAGGACTCGCTAAAGAAGTGTTGGATGAAGAGACGGCCTTGACAGTCATCATTGATACCAAGAACGGCTATGCTGAAATAGACGATGGCGGCACTGACGGGGCCTATATGTCAGCTTGTTATTGGAACAGGAGCAACGGGCATAAGCTGTTTGCTGTCCGCTTGGGTAAGCCCACGGATCCCTTTATCGATTTCGTGTGCTTCTACGACTACGATCCTGCGAAGAAAACCCTTACGCCAGAGCCTGAGATCCTGAAAGGCTACAGATGGGGTGATAGGGAGCCCTATACGCAGATCTTCTGTAGGTTGCCAAAGACAGGTAAGAATGTTGTTGTCGAAGAGTGGGGCAATGGTGGTCCTGTGAATCACATCTTTACCTGGGATGGCATGAAGCCTGTTTATGTGAAGACCGAACCTTTAGAGTTTGATGATGGATTGTCTGATAATTCTATCACAGTCAACTTCAAGGGCAACAATCCTAATATCAAGGACTTTATGAACGCCTTCCTCACAGGTGAGGATATCGGTGAATCTCTGGCTGGTATGAAGGAGAGTTGGGATATGTACCTCAATGGTATGAAACTGATGCCAGGTGAGGAGATCACCGTTGACATTCCGAACGGTTATATGGTTTATACATCAGACCTGACGGAAACCGCCCACCTGACTATCGAGTGCTGCTATTGGAACTATGCAGACAAGAAGCATAAGCTGGTGGCTCTGACCAATGATATGTTTGATGATGGCCAGGCTGTCACAGGACAATACACAGGTATTGACTTCTATATCTACGACAATGCCACCCATAAGATGAAACCGGCTTCCGTCGCAGATTTGGGTCTGGCTTTCGAAAATCCTCCCAGCACCAAAGCTGTTACGCATGCTTTGCCCCGTCAGGGAAAGACGATTGTCTATACCTTCCATATTCCTTCAGGTAAGATTGTGAAGCGTCTGACGTGGAATGGTTCTAAGTTTATTCCTGAAAAATAATGAGAAAGCATATGAATACGATAAAGCTATTGTCAGTACTGGCTCTTGTGCTTGTGGCTGGTGCTTTTTCAGGTTGTAAGTATTTCAGAGGCCAGATCGTTGATGGACCGGGGATGGAACGTGAGGTGGATTCTCTGGAAACAGATTCTGTTCCTTTGGCTGATGACGGAAAACATACTGTTGACTATATCCGTCAGCGTGTTGACGGGATGTATGCCTGTTATAAGAATCCGAAGTACGATAAGGAGGGATTCAGACTGATGCAGCGTGTCAATCTCGATAGTGCCTATTGTTCTTTGCGTTATATGGCTCTGCTGTCGAAGGCTGAGGAGATGGCTGGTGACGATGATATCGTGCTCGACTACGATCATTGGACAAACTCTCAGGATGATAATAATTTCACTTACGAGATAGGAAGAATAGATCAGATTACTGACTCTACGGCTTTTGCTGAGATCAACGGCAAGAACTTCGGCAATGATTATACCATCGTGCTCGGCCTTTATTTCGAACGTGGTGATTGGTATGTCGATGATTTTCTTTCGCCTGACAGAAAAGACGGAGAAAAGGAGTATTTCCAAAGCTATATCCGTGACAGGCTGAAAGAACGTGGAGAAGATCCGAATTTGAATAATTATGCAGAATAGTATGAAGAAACTATTGATATTTGTACTTGGTGTGCTGACAATGGCATCCTGCGGCAATAAGACGAAGGGTGGGGAGGCTGTTGACTCCACACTGGTAGATTCATTGATGACCGACAGTGTTGTGCTTGGCGTAACCGATCTTTGGACGGTGGATGCAGTAGAAGCCCAGATCCGTTTATGTTTCGAAGAGGTCAATAAGATGGCTGAGGCAGACGGTATCTATATCAATCGTCTTGACTCGATGTACTGTTCAAAGGATTTCCTGGAACTTCAGGACCAGCTCTTTGCAAAGGTTCGTGAGGGTCAGCTGATGTTTGATGGCGATGAGGGTCATCACTGGACGGCAGGAGTCGGCAGTCCTGTGACAGTCGATTCCATCAAGTCGGAGCTCCTTACAGGCGATCAGGCTCAGGCAGAGGTGTGGCTGAAAGACAAACGTGGTAACAAAGGGCATCTGGAGATGAATCTGTATCTGGAGGATGATGCCTGGAAGATTCATAACTGGATCGATGCCGATGTCTATCCCTTTGGCTCGCTCTTTACTTGGATGCAGAAGATTCTTGATGGTCAGACGAGTTCTGATGAAAACGAAACAGGAAACCTGAATAATTATGCAGAATAAACGATCTATCTTATCATTGTCGAAAAGACTGATGATATTCATAGCCGTATTGATGTTGGCTATGACTGCTCAGGCAGATGTGTTGGGCGAATATAGCTTTGAGGGGACATTGGGTGACAAAATCCCTGTCAAGTTAAAGTTCTGCATTAATGACGATGGGATTGCGGTAGGAGAGATATATTATCCCAAGGCCAAGAATCCTGCGCCAATCCTGGTCGTAGGCGGATTCATCACTGATTGGGGCTACTACCTGGATGAATATCAGGAAGATGGGTCCATTACAGGCTGTATGACCTTTAGGATTGAGGGTGAAGACGATGCCGATGGCCCTTACATCGAAGAGGGAACATGGACTAATCCTCGTACAGGTAAGGGCTTAAAAATGAAGAATATGCATTCTAATCAGGAGATGATTGATGTCACTGCCTATCTGGACTATGAAGTGCCTGAGAACATCGGTTCTGAATACGTTTATTCTAAATGGAATCAAAATTATCAGTCTATGATGGGCGGCAACGTGAAGTTCAGTCCTGCTGGTGAGCATAAACTCCATTTCGAGGTGAGCAATTGTTTCCAGAATCTTGCAGAAGGAAAGAGTGATCCTGACCGTCCGGCTGAGTTAGGTCAATATACCTACAATTACTTCTACTACGAGAATGTCAATGAGTGCGGTTATGGATTCAGTGCTCATTTCTTCAAGAAGTTTGTTGTACTGAAATCGACCTCTGGCATCAATACACTTGGATGCTTCGGTATGGGTGCAGCCTTCGATGGTGTATATATAAAGATGAAATAATAAAACCTCGACCAAAATATGAAGAAACTAATGTTTGTGGCCATCTGCGTGATGGCAGTGATGATCAGCTGTAAGAACAAGGGACAGACGGCTCCTGCTGATAGTAACGATTCTCTCAATGCGGTGATCGACAGTATCATCGAGGAGAACGACACCACACCGCTGCCGATGTTCCTGATCGGTAGTGACGGTAAGTATATGCAAATGCTCTATTGGGCAGATGTTGAAGAACCGAAGAAATCGGAAAAGAATGACGATTATTATGAGACCTATCATAAGAGTTGGGAGCTGCAGGAGATGTTCCGCCGTAATGCCGCTTTATATACCAATCTGATTGTAGGCGGCGATAAGATTACCAAGGTGAAGTTCATCGACGAGGTGCTGAAGGATCCTGACGGCAACAGACCCAGCATCAGTCAGATTCATGGACGTGAGGAGATCCCTTCCCTTTGTGCCCGCTTCGACTATGCCAACGCCAAGGATAAGAACGAAGAAGGTTCGGGATGGGGAACGGTGATCGTTACCGACAGCTATCTCAATTCCCGTAGGCTGTTGTCTCTTAAGTCGTGTGCCAAGAACTATGAATATCCGAAGCTTGATGCCGATCTGGTCAAGAAGTTGGAGAAGGAGTATGGCATGAAAGCCAAGAATTCTTCGAAGATTGCAATCATCGACAACCGTTATATCCATGGTACAGTGGAGTTTGAGGGTGAGTATAAGAATGCACCAATGGATCCGTATGATGAAGAACGTAAGTCCGCCCTTGCCGTTGAGTTATTGATAGACAGTGCCAAGATTTATAAGCTTGAGCAGCTGGGCTATTATTCTCCTGAATGGGGTGCCTCTTGGAATGCCGATGCCGACGGCTACATCCCCAATGATATCGTTGCTGCCTTCGAAGGTCCTAAGGGATTGGAGCTCTGCTACACCCATAGTGCCCCTGAAAGTTACTGTATCGGTATGATGTATCTGCGAGATGGTAAGCTGATTGAACATGAGTACGAGATGTTCCAGACTTTGGTTGATGAGGATGTTCCCGTCTGGAAACGTGATATCGCAGAAATGCATAAGCTTTATGTTGATGATAATCCCCATGAGCGTAAGGATGTGAAATTCGCGAAATATGCATTCTTCTATCTCGACTACGATAATCTGTGGATATGGATGCGCGATCAGAAAGATGAGGATGGCGCCTTCTTCCTGAAGAAGGACGGTAAGTTCACCTATATCGCAGCTGAGACGGCTAAGATGAAACCTGCTCAGGCACAGAAGGGTGAAATGGGTTATCTTCGCCTGTCGGGTTCGGCTGGTGGCCCTTCCCAGTATGTTGAGATCTATGCGTTTAAGAATGGTAAGCTTATCGAGACTTTTACGGCTCTTATGGTGGCTGGCGAAGTCGACGAATGCTCGCTCAACGGTCGTGATATCAGCGTGGAGGCAGGGAAGGCCTATCTTGCAAAACTGCCAAAGTTCGAAGATATGCCGAGCTATTTCAGGGACATTGAAGGGGATTGAACGCAAACGATTGCTTAAAAAAAAGTGGCAAAACATCATGCTTTTGCCATTTTTTTTGTAATTTTGCAGTCGTAACTCGCTAATCGAAAGAACTAATTGATAAGACAAATGGAACAAGTATTTAGTTACATTATCAGTCTGGGCGCTTCGGTCATGATGCCAATCCTCTTTACCATCATCGGCCTGTGCATCGGCATGAAATTTGGAAAATCACTCAAATCAGGACTCTATGTGGGTGTTGGTTTTGTAGGACTTGGTATCGTTACCGCCCTGTTGACCAACAACTTCGGTAGTCCGTTGTCAGAGATATCACGCCTGTATGATCTGCAGTTGGGTGTCTTCGACATGGGTTGGCCTGCCGCCGCTGCAGTGGCTTATAATACGGCTGTAGGTGCGCTGATCATTCCTATCTGCTTGGGTGTGAACTTCCTGTTACTTATAACAAAATGTACGCGCACGGTGAATATCGACCTGTGGAACTACTGGCATTTCGCCTTCATCGGCGCTGTGGCTTATTTCGTGATGGATCAGAGTCTGGCGTGGGGCTACTTTGCTGCGATCGTCTGCTATATTGTTACATTGGTGATGGCTGACCTGACTGCCGACAAGTTCCAGGGCTATTACGACGATATGGATGGCATCTCTATTCCACAGCCTTTCTGTCAGAGCTTTACGGTGTTTGCGATTGGTATCAACTGGTTGCTCGACAAGATTCCTGGCTTCTCAAAGTTGGATATCGATGCCGATGGTTTGAAGAAGAAGTTCGGTGTGCTTGGTGAGCCGATCGTACTTGGTGTGATTGTAGGCGCCCTGATTGGTGCTGTTGCTCAGTTGGATATCAAGAAGGTACTCTTCTTAGGTGTGACGATGGGTGCTGTGATGGAGTTGATTCCACGTATTACCAAACTCTTCATCGACGGCTTGAAGCCGATTGCTGAGAAGACACAGGAGGTGGTGCAGAAGAAGTGGGCTGGTAAGAAGGTGTATATCGGTATGTCACCCGCACTGGTGATTGGTCATCCCACCACACTTGTCGCCTCGCTGATCCTGATTCCGCTGGCACTGCTGATGGCTGTTGCCCTGCCTGGAAACGAGTTTCTTCCGCTGGCTTCGCTGGCTGGTATGTTCTATATCTTTGTCATGGTGCTGCCCTATACAAAAGGTAATGTGGTAAAGACCCTGATTATCGGTATTGTAACGGTAGGTATCGGCTTGTGGTTTGTTACCGACATGGCACCAGCTTTCACACAGGCAGCTCAGACGGTGTATGCCCAGACAAACGATCCTGCAGCTCATATTCCTGAGGGATTCCAGGCAGGTGCGCTCGATTTCGCCTCCAGTCTCTTCGGCTGGGTCATCTATAAGTGCGTCAACAGTCTGGCCTATGTAGGTGCCGGTGTCCTGACCATTATTACCATTGTTATGGTGTTATGGAATCGCAAGCGCATCGTGGCCGAGGAGAAAGCAGCAAAATAGGAAATAACTTAAAATGATAATAACAATGAAGAGAACAATTCTTTCAATCGCAGGGGCGATGGTCTTTTCGCTCTCTGCTGTTCATGCGCAGGAGGCAGACAGGTTCGTCGGAGCACAGCATGTGAGGTTCCAGACAGCCTGCCATCCTGAAGACGTGAAGCATTACGACACCAAGTTGCTTCGCGAGCGTTTTGTTATGGAGAAGGTGATGGAAGCCGACTCTATTCTACTTACTTATTCACATTATGACCGTTTTATCTTTGGTGGAGCAATGCCTGTCAACACAACGTTGAAGCTGGAGAATTTCTGGGAGTTAGGTCTTGATGTTGACAATACCATCAAGGAAAAGTATTTCCTTTATAACCGTGAGATTGGCATCGTGAACTGCGGTCTTGGCGATGGTGTGGTGATTGTTGATGGTAAAGAGTATGCACTCTCTCCCAAAGAGGCACTTTACGTTGGTCGTGGCCATATCGGCAAGGACAAGGATGTGAACAAAGAGGTGCTCTTCCGCTCAAAGGATCCTAAGAATCCTGCCAAGTTCTACCTGAACTCTGCCACAGCCCATCAGCACTACAAGACCCAGTGGATCACTCTCGATGGCCGTAAAGGTTCGTTGAAGGCTGCCGTATGGGGCCCTGTGGGAACAGTGGAAGAAGCAAACAACCGTACCGTGTATAAACTCATCGTAAACGATGTGCTTGAAGAGGGACCTTGTCAGTTGCAGTTAGGTCTTACACAGCTCAATCCTGGTGCCGTATGGAACACCATGCCGCCTCATACCCATGGTCGTCGTATTGAGGCCTATTATTATTTCAACCTGCCCGAAGGTCAGACGATCTCCCATGTAATGGGACAGCCTCAGGAGAGCCGTAATGTATGGCTGCACAATGAGCAGGCCATCATGTCGCCAGAGTGGTCGATGCACGCTGCTGCAGGTACCTATTACTATACCTTCATCTGGGGTATGGCAGGCGAGAACCTCTTCTATAATGATAAAGACAATATTCCCGTAATTGATATCCGATAAGCTATGACACCAGTACAAACTACCAAAATGTCCAATTTCCGTTGGGTTATCTGTGCGTTGCTTTTTCTGGCAACTACTGTAAACTATATGGACCGTCAGGTCTTGTCACTTACCTGGAAGGACTTTATAGCTCCAGAATTTCATTGGACCGATGCTGATTATGGTACGATAACAGGTCTCTTCTCACTATTCTATGCCGTTGCCAACCTCTTTGCTGGTAAGTTCATCGACTGGATGGGCACCAAAAAGGGATACCTGATTGCCATCTTCGTATGGTCAACCGGTGCTGTGCTTCATGCTGGTTGCGGTTGGGCTTCAATGAAGATCGAAGGCTACGATTCTATCGAGGCCCTGCGTCTGGTTGAGGCAGGTAGTGATGCCGCTGTGGCTATTGCCACGATCTCCGTCTGGCTCTTCTTGAGTTGTCGCCTGATCCTGGCTATTGGTGAAGCAGGAAACTTCCCTGCTGCTATCAAGGCCACTGCCGAGTATTTCCCTGCTAAGGACCGTGCCTTCTCTACCTCCATTTTTAATAGTGGTGCCTCTGTGGGTGCGCTTGCAGCACCTGCAACCATTCCCTTGTTGGCTCGTGCCTGGGGTTGGGAGATGGCTTTCATCATCATCGGTGTGCTGGGTTATGTATGGATGGGCCTGTGGGTATGGCTCTACGATAAACCTCGTAAGAACAAGCGTGTGAATCAGGCTGAGCTCAACTATATCGAACAGGATGTAGATCTGTCTGAGTGTCAGGACCGTGGTGCTGAGAAGCAGGAGGAGAAGGCTATCCCATTCTTCAAGTGTCTCACTTTCAGACAGACCTGGTCGTTCATCGTGGGTAAGTTCATGACGGATGGCGTGTGGTGGTTCTTCCTTTTCTGGGCACCTGCTTACTTCAGCGATCAGTATGGTTACACTTCTGACTCTGGTATGGGTATCGCCCTTATCTTTACGCTCTATGCCATCGTTACCATCCTCTCTATCGGTGGTGGTTATCTGCCTAAGTACTTTGTAGAGCAGCGTGGCATGAATCCTTATCTGGGTCGTATGCGTGCGATGTTTATCTTCGCTTGCTTCCCTGTTCTTGGATTGCTGGCTCAGCCTCTCGGTGCTTACAGTGCATGGTGGCCTGCTATCCTCATCGGTCTGCTTGGTGCGGGCCATCAGGCTTGGAGTGCCAACCTGTTCTCAACAGTCGGTGATATGTTCCCCAAGAGTACCATTGGTACGCTTGTAGGACTGGGTACGGCTGTTGGCGGACTGGGTTCGATGGCCATCAACATGGGTTCTGGTTACTTCTTCACCTGGGCTGCTGATCAGGGTAGCGCTTATCAGTTCTTCGGGTTCGAAGGCAAGCCTGCCGCTTATATGGTGGTGTTCTGCGGCTGTGCAGTAGCTTATCTCATTGGCTGGTGTATCATGAAGACCTTAGTGCCGAAGTACAAACCTGTTGTAATGGAGTAAATTCAAATAGATCAGATACTAAAAAATTCCCCGCCCTGAAAAGGTGGGGAATTTGTTTATATGTGCCCCTGAAGGATGGTGTGGGGCAGAAAACCTTGTCTGACGAGCACATTGATGAGCTCTTTCGACATCGCCTCGTTGTCCTTGCGGGTATAGCGGATGTCGGTGAACACTTGTGCCAGTGTCTCTTTGTGGTTGATCTTCACAAAGTTGAGGTTCTCCTCCAGATTCTCCTTGTCATGATAATAGGTGTCGATGTCATTGGCCAGATAGTCCTGATAGGTCTCCTGATGCACAAAGCTTTCCAGGGGCAGGCGGTCGGAGAGGCGAGGCTCTTCTGCAGGCCATCCTACGGTGAGCGTAGCTACAGGCATCACAAGCTGTGGAAGCCGTAGCGTGTCGATGATCATCTGAGGCATATAGACGGTGGTGCCGAGATAGCAGTAGCCCAGCCCTTCCTCATCCATCAGGTTGCAGAGCGTCTGGGTGAACAGCAGGGCGTCTGTAGTGGCATTGATGAACGACAGGAAGTTGTCGTAGCCCTGGTGCGATTAAAATCGGCACAGATGGTCAGCACGACGGGTGCCTCCTTCACCATCGGTTGATTGAAATGTGCAGGCGACAGTTTCTCCTTCATCTCTGCCGAGCGGGTGACAACCACGCTGTAAAGCTGCAGATTTCCCATCGTCTGCGTGCGTGCAGCCTCAGTAAACAAACGGTTTAGCAACGTTTCGCTGACTTCGCGGTCAGCGTATTTTCGGATTGTTCTTCTTGTTAATAAATTCTTCATATTCGGATTGTTTTCTTGGTTGCAAAGTTAGGCAAAGTTTTCCGTTTGGGAAAACATTCTCCAAATATTTTTTTGAAAAGTTGTCCGAATCGAAATATTTTATGTATCTTTGCACTCTAAATATATATGTTGAGGCGCGTAGCCCGCGAGTTGGCTGTGGCTGGTCAGAAGCAGAAGGCACCGCTTAGTGAGGAGCAGATCGTAGCTCTGCTGGAGCAGAGACTGATGACTGTGATTCCTGAAGTGACAGAGGTGCGCCCGCAGGTTTTGGAGTGCGATGTGGTGCGTTTCCAGAATAACAAGGAGAAGTGGGTGGCCCTCGTAGGCTTGCTCGATGGCTATCCTTATGAGATATTTACTGGTCTTCAGGACGATGAAGAGGGTATCATGCTGCCCAAGACAGTGACGCACGGCAAGATCATCAAGCAGGTGAACGCTGATGGCACGAAGCGTTATGACTTCCAGTTTGAGAACAAGCGTGGTTACAAGACCACGGTGGAAGGCCTTTCAGAGAAGTTCAATCCTGAATACTGGAACTATGCGAAGCTGATCTCAGGGGTGCTGCGCTATCGTATGCCGCTGGAACATGTGATCAAGCTCGTAGGCTCGCTTTCGTTAAAGGATGAGAGTATCAATACCTGGAAGACGGGTGTGGAACGAGCCTTGAAGAAATATATCCCTGGTAGTGAAGACGAATTGAAAGGTGAAGTTGACTGAAGGATATGTTTTTCTGCAGGATGTGCGTTTCCACGCCTTCCATGGGGTGATGCCTCAGGAAACGAAGGTGGGAGCCGACTTTCTCGTGAACCTGCGTATCGGCTATCCGATCGGAAAGGCGATGCAGACCGACGAGGTGGCCGATACCCTCAATTATGCCGAGGTCTATGCCCTTGTGGCTCAGCAGATGAAGCAGCCGTCAAAGTTGCTCGAACATGTGGCTGGGCGTATCGTTCAGGCCATCAGCGAGAGCTTTCCTTTAGTGACATCCATAGATTTGACGATGATGAAGCAGAATCCACCGATGGGAGCCGATGCTGAAGGGGCTGGCGTGGAAATACACTTAATAAATGATAAAATTGTTTAATAAAAGTTTGTTTTCTAACAGATTATCCGTAAATTTGCACCGCTTTTATAATAAGGTATGCGTAAGAAGATTGTATTTTTCCTGATAACGATATGTTGTTTTGTAGTGTCAGCCGATGCTACAAACAAGCAGTTCACACTCGTTATTGATGCCGGCCACGGTGGTCACGACACAGGAGCAGTGGGCGCTATCTCGAAGGAAAAGAACCTGACTTTGAAGTTTGCCTTGGCTTTCGGACGGATGGTGGAGCGTAACTGTCCTGATGTCAAAGTGATCTATACCCGTAAGAGCGATGTCTTCGTAGAACTTTATAAACGTGCCGAGATAGCCAACCGCAATAAGGCCGACCTCTTTATCTCCGTGCATATCAATGCTTTGCCGAAGGGTAGGGTGGCACGCGGTTTTCAGACCTATACCCTTGGCTCGAGCAAACGCACCGGCAAGAACACTGGCGTCACTCAGAATCTGGAGGTAGCCAAGCGTGAGAACTCGGTTATCTTCCTGGAGAAAGACTATGAGCAGACCTATCACGGCTATGATCCCAACTCGCCCGAGAGCAACATCATGTTTGAGTTTATTCAGGACAAGAACATGGAGAACAGCGTTGAGCTGGCCAAATATATGCAGCGTTATGTGTGCAGAGCTACAGGTCGTCAGGATATGGGTGCCCAGCAGGACAATCTGGCTGTGCTGCGCCTCTCGTCGATGCCTGGCTGTCTGATAGAGCTGGGATTCATCTCTACCCGCGACGAAGAGCAATACATGAACTCGAAGGCTGCCGAGGAGGCGTATGCCCGTGGCATCTTCAACGCCTTCCTGGCTTATCGCAAGAAGCATGGTAGCAACATCACCATCCCCTTCCAGGCAGAGCCCGAGTCGAAAGAGATCTCCATTCCGCAGATCGTTCCAGGGAACGAGATGAAGGAAGAGGCGCCAGCGAAGAAAGTGTCTAAGAAAGAGTCTAAGAAGGAAGTTAAGGAAGAGCCCGTAAAGACAGAAGAGCCAGTAAAGGCAGAAGATGTGGTGGAGATTCCTGAAGGTATCGATCTCAGTCCGGTGACGGATCTGCCCAAGCCAGCCCCAGCACCCAAAGAAACGGTTCAGCCCGTTCAGCCAGCCAAGCCCGTTCAGCCTGTTCAGGAAGCTAAGCCTGTTCAGCAGCCTGTGCAGTCCGTTGTGGAGCAGCCTGTGGTAGAGCCTGCAAAGACCGCTCCGAAGCCAGCTGCGCCTGTCTTTAAGATTCAGATCTTTGCCAGCTCCGTCAAGCTGAAGGCTAACGATCCCCGCTTTAAGAAGCATCGTGATGCCGTCTTCTATCAGGAGGGTGGTATGTATAAATACACCATTGGCGCTTCCGAAGATTATAATGCCATCAACCGACTTCGCAAAGAGCTGCTTGCCGACTTCCCCGAGGCATTTATCATTGCCTTTAAGAACGGTAGTAAGATGAACGTTGTGGAGGCCGTCAAGGAGTTTAAGTTGAGAAAGAAATAATTAGATAGATTATGAAGTTTACCAAGGAAATACAGATCGGTCTTGTGGCCATTGTAGGAATTGTAGTGTTGTATTTCGGCCTTCAGTTCCTCAGGGGCCTGACGATGTTCTCATCAGATAGCAGATATTATGTAAAGTTCGACAATATCTCAGGTCTTTCAGCCTCAAGTCCTGTCTATGCCAACGGTTTCCGTGTCGGTGTCGTAGAGGATATATTCTATGATTATAACCATTACGATGAGATTGTCGCTTCTGTAAGCCTGACAAAGGAGATGCGCCTGCCGAAAGGCAGCAGTGCACAGATCGTCAGCGACCTGCTGGGTAACATCAAGCTCGAGCTGGTGCTGGGATCAAACCCTGGCGAACTGCTTGCGCCTGGCGATACCATTCTGGGTGGTATTCAGGCAGGCATGATGGGCTCAGCCGCCCAAATGTTGCCGCAGATACAGGCCATGCTGCCAAAGCTCGACTCCATCCTGATCAGCGTAAACCAGCTGCTGGCTGATCCTGCGCTGAAGAACTCACTGCATCATATTGATGCGATTACAGGCAATCTGACCACTACCACCAATGAGCTGAACGCACTCACCGCCAGCTTGAACCGTCAGATGCCGTCGATGCTGCAAAATGCCGATGGTGCGCTTGCCAATGCCAACACCCTGACACGTAATCTGAGCGAGCTCGATCTGGCCGGAACGATGGCCAGGGTTAACAATACCCTTCAGAATGTAGAGCAGATGACGGCCAAGTTGAACAGCAACGATGGCACGCTGGGACTGCTGATGCGCGATCCCGAACTCTATAACAATCTGAATGCTACGATGATGCATGCCGACTCTCTAGTAATCGACTTGAAACAGCACCCCAAACGCTACGTTCACTTTTCGATTTTTGGCAAAAAAGATAAGTAATTTAGATTTTGTCTAAATAACACGAGTGCCTTTTTACGCGGTTTTCTGAGGTATGTGTGTGCTCAAAACACCTTTAAATAGGGATATTTTAAATATGCAAGTGGTATCAAATGTACATAAATCCGTGAAACATCGTAACTGCCACAATCATAAGGAGTTGCGCTAAATTGTACACACAAGTCATAAATCTTTACATTTGCACAATCGAAAAAAAACCTATACCTTTGCATCACGATTATAAACTCTACGGACCTAAGTCCAGATAACAACATTATTAATTAAGTTAAAAATAACAATCGCTGAATGAACAATAGTCTTCAAGCGCTTTGGGACAAATGCCTTCATCTGATTGAGGCTAACGTTACCGAGCAGCAGTTTAAAACGTGGTTTGCGCCAATTGTCTTCGAGTCTTACTCTGAGACAGAGCATACGCTTCTGGTGCAGGTTCCAAGTATGTACGTGTACGAGTACTTGGAGCAGTACTACGTAGGACTATTAAGTAAAGTTCTCGCGCGAGTGTTTGGGGCTAACGTAACGCTTCGTTACCGGATAGTCACCGATAAGGGCCATGGCATTGTGCAGGATGTGGATAGTGAGGCTCCCGCAGAGATTGAGGCTCCACAGCCCCTCCGCGGCGGAAACAAGGCCCCGTCAACCCTGGATGCAGCCCGTCCTCAGGCGCTCAATCCACAGCTCGATCCTAAGAAGACATTCAACAATTATATTGAGGGCGACTCAAACAAACTGCCCCGCACCGTAGGCCTCTCCATCGCCGAGCATCCGGGAAAGACCACCTTCAATCCGTTCTTCATCTACGGACCTTCCGGTTGTGGTAAGACGCACCTCATCAATGCCATTGGTGTGCGCTGCAAGGAGACCTATCCTCAGAAACGCGTGCTTTATGTATCGGCACGTCTGTTTCAGGTGCAGTTCACTGACTCCGTGCGCCACAACACCACCAACGACTTCATCAATTTCTACCAGTCGATCGACGTGCTGATTGTCGATGATATCCAGGAGTGGATGAACTCTCCCAAGACTTTAGACACCTTCTTCCATATCTTCAATCATCTTTTCCGCTGTGGCAAGCAGATCATTCTTGCCAGCGATCGCCCGCCTGTGGATCTGCTGGGCATGAAGGATCGTCTGCTGACACGATTCTCCTGCGGACTGATTGCCGAGCTTGAGAAACCCAACGTGCAGTTGTGCGTGGATATCCTGAACGCGAAGTGTCGCCGTGACGGTCTCAAGATCCCTGCCGATGTCATCCAGTATATCGCAGAGACGGCCAATGGCAGCGTGCGCGATCTTGAGGGCGTGGTAAACTCCCTGATGGCCTATTCAATCGTTTACAACTCGAATGTGGATATGCGTCTGGCAGAGCGCGTGATCAAGCGTGCTGTCAAGGTAGACAACCACCCGTTGACCATCGACGATATCCTCGAGAAAGTTTGCAACCATTATGGTGTAAGTCAGCAGAATGTGTTCAGCAAGAGCCGCAAGCGCAATTTCGTGCAGGTGCGTCAGGTCTCGATGTATCTGGCTCAGAAATACACGAAGATGCCCGCAGGCCGTATCGGACAGCTGATTGGCGGTCGCGACCACTCCACTGTGATCCATAGCTGCAACACCATTGAGCAGCGCCTGAAGGTAGATCACGCTTTCTCCGCCGAACTGAGCAGCATCGAAAACTCCTTCATGCTCAAGAAATATATCTCATCGCCCCTCTTTTCCCCCTTGTCATCTCGACTAAGCGAAGCGCATGGAGAGATCTCTCCACTCACTCCGTTCGGTCGAGATGACAAATTGAAAGGCGTTCGGTCGAGATGACAAATTGAAAGCCCCACCGCTTTGTAGCGATGGGGCTCATCCTGTTCAGAAAAGCATTGGCCCGAATCCCATGCAACTCGTGGTGGAGAGTGCCGTCAGGAAGGCTGTGAGAGCGGCTACTACGACCTTCACCGCGATCTCAACGATGCGATTGTTCTTCATACGCACCCCCTTCCTTAATCATCATCGATGGGACTGTCATCACCGCCACCGTTGCCTCCGGTGTTACCACCCTGATTGGTGCTGCCGCCATTGCTCCCTGAGCCTGAACCGCTACTGCCGTTCTGACTGCCTGAGCCGGTTGACTCGCTTTCAGAGCTCTGCAGCGACTCGATGTTAATAAACTCGGCCTTCTTCAGGAACTCACGGCTGGAGATGTTCTCCTCGGTAGTCTGCTCGGGCAGGAATCGGATGTGCAGTGCCTTCATGTGCTTGCTTACCGAATAGTCCTCCTTTTTCAGCGCGCCGCCCTTCTCGTTTTCGAGCGTAGTGTAGAACGTGCCGAGGCCCTCGATCTTCACCTTCTTCGAATTGAGCAGCATCTCCAGCATGCAGCTGCGGAACTTCTCCAGCACGCCATACACTACGTCGGGGGTGTAGATAGAGCCGTGCTCCGAGATGTGATTAGCCAACTTGCGCGTGTTCAGGGTCTCCAGCGCCTTCACCCTTGCGAACCACTTTCCGAATGCCTTTGAGCCATCAGCCAGGTTCTGCTTCACTTCATACAAAATCTTTGCCATAATAAATGTGTTTTTGATAGTATTAGATTACTTTTCGACCAGCTACATCGGGTGGCCGACTCCCGCTTTGTTTGTCCGGACAGTGCAAGGGTGGTGCAAGGTGAATGCAGAGCCGAGCTCGCTCGAGCTATGCTGAGCCGCAGCCCACACTCGCAGAGCATTTCCCTAATGCTCTGCAAAGGTACAACATTTCTCGTGCGCTTCCAAATTTCGGGCATCGATTTGGGGCAGTTTTCAGCACGAATTTGATGAATTTGAACGAACCGTAATTTCGAGCCCTCGAATCCGTATTTTTCGAGGCTTTGATATTACGTTTCGTCGCAAACGATAAACATTCGGCATTTTCGTCCACGTCACATTGTAACAATGTAACTTTGTAACATTAAGCCCATGCCGAAGTGCAGACTATAATAGTTAGAATAATAATAATTATAATTATTAATATTCTAAAGTAATAATTCCATAAAATGAAAATCCTTATTGTTACATTGTTACATTGTTACAAAGTGACAATTTGTTTGTCATATGTGTCAACAGTGTGCTTCAAGGGTGATAGTTATTTTAAAGAGGTTTTTTTAATTAAATAATGTGTAAATTTGTGGAAATGTGTTTTAGTTTCGATAATATTTCGTATCTTTGTGCGCTATAATAGTATGCGTATGAGATTACAAATATCTGAGGGTAATCCCTATCAATATATAGATGGCCTGTTTGAGGTTGCTAATGAGCAAACTGCAAACTTGCTACAATTATGGGCAGATACGAAAGGCTTTTGTGAAGTTTCTCACGATGAGGCTTGTGGCATGGGTTTTTCGGAGTTGGCTGAATGGTCTAAGTCAGAAACGGATTTGCTTTACTGCATAGATGATGTAGTGTTGGTGTGTCTAAACAAAGACGGCATTGTGGACTAGTGTTGTAGATATGGGTAAGATTCTCCAATATATAGCAAAAGAGACACAAGGTGAGTGTTTTACTTCTTTCAAATATTGCTATGACAACATGGCTACTCCCCATATTGAATATGAGGCTGGTGAGAGTTCATACAAAAATTTGAAAGATTACGCAGAAGATGTTCGTGACCCCAAATCTCGTGACATGACTGAGCGTGCAAGAATCTGCCGCCAGGGGCCACCACTCTTCAAATACTTTCTTGATGGTTCACGTCGTGTATACAAAGTAGATGACATCCAATACGACAAGAAGGTATACCCCATTATCAGCGGTCAGATTTCTGTCGCTTGTTGCGGACGTGAAATGGATGATAAAATGAAATTCAAGTCATTCTCACATGTTGACGAAGAAGCATACCCTGTACTATGTATGCCTATCACCGCCAATGGCGAAGGAGGCATAGATCATAATGTGTTCTTCCGAAATCTATGTGACAAAATTAACGAGCAACCTCAGTTTAAGGCAGCTGGTGTGCATCTGGAAAAGATCCTTTACTACTTAACACAGACGGAGGGGCGAGAAACGCTGGAAAACAAAGGTATCGCCAAGATTCAGGATGAGATGATAGAATGCGAAAAGCGCATTGTGGCTCGTATGATGTCAAAGCACCTGTTGACACAAGACAGCTATCTCATCAAAGATGGTTCAGTACAATATAAGCCGATGAAGACTGGCGACTTTAAAGAGTTAGCCCGCATAAGGAACAACTATCGTCACGTTGTCGGCGTATCGAAGATTTTCAATCCTAACATTATGCTTGATGCAAAAGGACAAAGTTTTGCTGGTTCTATAGCGAAATTACCATTATACCACCGTACTCCTGCAATTTTATGGAGTCCTGGTGATGAATGGGGTAACGTCAAGTTTGCAATATGGTATGTTCGTATTCGTGATCGCCGTCACACCTCAACTCCCTATTCTGGCATACAGAAAATTGAGAAGATGCTGATGACAGGCCATGAAGAAGAATACGGCTTATCTACAGACGAAATAGATACTATTACTGCCAACATCATAAACGAACGCAACCCTGTATGTTATGGTTCGGATGCTCGTTGGGCAAATCATCTCTACCCAGTCTATATGACTGAAAGCTACTGCAAAAGCAGATTCAAAAGTGATTACTACTTCATCAATCTTTTTTAATCCCCAAGCGATATGGAAACAATAGGAAAGATAATAGCAACGGAAAAACAACCCTCAACAATTGAAGAATTCACCTTCTGGACTAAGAAAGACCTGAAGTTGAAACCCTTTGATGTTGTAGTGGTAGACCACATAAAAGATGCAAATGGTGAATCTTCTAAGACTTTTGGAGTTGTAGAGGAAATCTCACACATAACAGATTCACCCAGTGCTCTGGCTGGTTACATTTCAAGTGATTTTGGCGACATTAATTCTGAAGCCTATACAGAACGTATTGGTATGAATTATGTGAAATGTAAAGTAGTAGGTAACGATAAAGGGATCTATGTACCAGTTCAGGAAGGGAAAAAAGTCTTTCTTGCCAGCGAAGAGCAGATTATGGAGGCTCTTGGTTTGAAGGATGTGAAGAATCCACTTCCTGCTGGTTATATTGAAATGTATGATGGTGCAAATAAACAAACTTTACCTGTACACTTCAATTCTCATTTTTTGATTGGACCAGAAGGTGCCCACCTTAATATTGCTGGTATTTCTGGCTTGGCTTCGAAAACTTCATACGCAATGTTCTTGATGAAGGCAATTCAAGACGTGGCTTTGAAAGAGAAGAAAGAGTCAGTGGCATTTATAATGATGAATGTGAAAGGTACTGACCTTCTGAATATTGACCATCTGAATGAACGCAAAGATGAAATTGAAGAGATTCGTCCTGTATATGAGAAATTAGGGCTTGACATGAAGCCTTTCCAAAACGTGAAATACTATTATCCGTATTCTAAGGACTTCACGGCATATACATATGAGAAAGAGAAGACTATTAAGAATAGAATGGAAGCTGGCATAGCCTTCCAATTCAAATATCTTTTCGAGACAGATGAAGATAAAGAATGTCTGGACTTATTATTCGCCAACATTGATGACCCCAACGAAACGATAGAGTCTATCATCAACTACATTATTTCTAATGGACAGGGATTCAAGGGTGTTGCTACATGGGAAGATTTCAAAAATGCGCTCTATAATCAAACTCAAGCAGGTAAAACTAAAGCCCAAGGTGGTGATAGTATTTCAGTTATGAGTTGGCGCAAGTTCTATCGCTTGTTCAACAAAAGTTATCAGAAGTGCCAACAGATGTTCACAAATCAGTTAGGAAAAAGTGTACGCTTGCGAGACCAAGTTGAGCAGATTTCAAAAAATGATGTCATGGTAATTGATGTCGCAAAATTAGATGAAGAATCTCAGGGCTTCGTTTTCGGAGATGTGATGCGTGCCGTGTATAATCTGAAACTTGGCTCTTCAATGCGTCCAGATGAGGAGATACCCGATCGTATCATTATCTTTATTGACGAGTTGAATAAGTATGCTTCTAATGATGTGCCAAAATCATCACCGATTCTGCGGCAGTTACTTGACATAACTGAGCGTGGTCGTTCACTTGGAATTGTCCTATTTGGCGCAGAACAGTTTGTAAGTGACATACACAAACGTGTCAAAGGTAATTGTGCTACTCAGGCATTTGGGCGAACCAATGCGATAGAAATAACGAAAGAGGATTTCCGTTTTGTACCATCCGTTTACAAGACAATGCTCACTCGACTGAAGCAAGGAGAATATATTATTCAGAATCCAGTGTTCCGCTCTATGCTGAATATCAAGTTCCCGAAACCAATATACAAATATTACGAATAAGCAGTAATGGCAGAAAACAATAAAGCACAAATAGGAAAAGATGTTATCGAGTCGTTAACACTCGGTATGTATGAAGATTGTCGCTTCATATATCGCGAATATGTTCAAAATGCGGCAGACCAAGTGGACAAAGCTGTTGAAGAAGGTCTTTTCAATAAAGGAGAGGAACATATTCAAATAGTAATCGACCCTGACGGAAGAAACATTATCGTTGAAGACAATGCTACAGGTATATCAGAGTCAAAAGTCGTTCCCATTTTGAGGAATATTGCACATTCTACCAAGCAAAGAGGTGTTGATAAAGGATTTAGAGGAATAGGACGCTTGGGTGGTTTAGGCTATTGTGCAAAATTGAGGTTTGAGACATCATACAAAGGCGAACCGGTTAAATCCATAATGACCTGGGATGCTGAGTTGTTGAAATTTATCATTAACGACCGCGACAACCAAGAAGAGGCTGTTGAGGTATTGGAAAGGGTAACTGATACCAAAACATATAAAGAGGAAGCAGATGCACATTATTTCCGCGTGGTGATGGAAGATGTGACTTCTGATGACTTACTTGATGTTAAGAGCGTTACCGATTATCTCTCAATGGTTGCACCTGTAGATATTAATTCAAGATTTATCTTCAGAAGTAAGATTCGAGAGTATATGAAGGAAAATAATCTCACACTTGACACTTATAACATATATATAAACGACACCCAAATATATAAGCCATACACCAACTATATCTACGAAGATAATCGTGGCGGCAAAAAGCAAGTAGACGATATACTTGATGTAGATTTCATCATGGAAAAAGATGAAAATGGTGAAATAATATATTGGGGATGGTACTCACTTTCTCGTTTGAATGGTCAAATGAAGCCCCTGAATATTGCTCGTGGCATCAGGCTTCGCAAATCGAATATTCAAATTGGTGATGAAGAAATCTGCAAGAAGTTTTTTACAAAAACTGAAGATCAACGATATTCTTTTTACTACTTTGGCGAAATACATGCAGTTAGCAAAGATTTAATTCCAAATTCTCGTCGCGATTACTTTGGAGAGAATCCAGCATGCACTGAATTTGAGCGACTAATGAAACAAGACTTTCTTGATTTACGCGAGATGTGTTATGATGCATCAAAGTTTAGATCGAGTAAGAAGACTATTGCTAAAGAAAGTGAACTAAGGGAAAAAATCGGTGAGAAAGATAAGATTGGATATACTAGTAAGAAGGAACAAGAAGATCTCAACAAGCAATTTGAAGAGTACCAGAAGAAAGCTGGACAAGCAAGGAAGCAGTTAGAGAATGTAACCAATAAATTACAAAATTCTAATTCCCCTCTTCGTGGTATACTTGACAGACTCGCTCCTGAGAAGAAAGATGAGGCTGAACAGCGGAGCAAAGCTAGTCCCGTAACACCCATTGCTAATCAACAGGAAAAAACAAAGTTCAGAACGGATAATCCGATATACTCACAATACAGCAAGCAAGAAAAGAAGTTAATAGGCAGAATTTATACGGCCATCTCCAACGCTATTACAGAAGAATTATTCAGAGACGCATTAATTAACAAGATAGAAGAGGAGTTGACACGATGAATCGTAGAGTCCTATTATTGGAACCAAACTATAAGAACAAGTTCCCTCCAATAGGCTTGATGAAACTCGCCACCTACTTTAAGTTACGTGGTGATGACGTCGTGTTCTATAAGGGTGATCTGAAGGAGTTTGTAATCCGTCAGATTACTGATGAATGTGTAGAAAAGCTTAAACAACTTGACCCTTCTATACAATGGAGACTTCGAGCTGATCGAATAGCGCAATACATAAAATACAGGAAGCATGATGATTTAACACGTATAGGTATTAACGACTCAAAACATTATGCGCCATTGCTATATCCCTGTGTGGAATATTACAAGAAGTTTTTCCATAGCAAGGAGTATAAAAAACATCCTCGATGGGATTGGGTCGGTGTTACTACTCTATTTACTTTTTATTGGGATATAACCATCGAAACCATTGAGTTTGCCAAACTGATGGTAAAGGATAGAAATAATTTGATGGTTGGTGGTGTATTGGCCTCTATACAGCCGGAACAAATTGAAAAGGCAACTGGTATAAAATCGCATTGTGGAACATTGCATACAAAATGTATTGACGGTAAAGGTGGCGACATTGATCCAGACAACCCTTACATCATAGATGAATTGCCTTTGGACTATTCAATACTTGACGAAATAGACTATGTCTATCCTGATGGTGGCTCATACTATAGTTATAGTACACGTGGTTGTATACGTCATTGCCCCTTCTGTGCCGTTCCTACATTGGAACCTCAATACCAGGAATATCTGCCACTAAAAGAAAGAATTACTCGGACAGCTAGATATTATGGAGAGCAGCAGGACCTTCTCCTAATGGATAATAATGTGCTGGCTTCACCGAAATTACCAGAAATAATAGATGACATAAAATCTTGTGGTTTTACGAAAGGGGCTAAGTTTATAGAACCGAACCAGTATGAAATAGCAATTAGAAATCTGCGACGGGGAGTTAATGACAGAGCTTATGTCAGAAAGTGTTACTATTTATTGAGTGAACTTAATGATATGCGAAGTCTCAGTGAAGAAGTGAGAACACGGATTTATAGCATAAGGGAAAAGCATGGATTGTTGCATCCTGAAACATGTACGAAACAGGCCATTGAGGAAACATATAAAGATTTTGCTCCATTTTTTGAAAGAAAATATGCGAAACAGAAAGGACGTTTAAGATATGTGGATTTCAACCAAGGAGTTGATGCAAGATTATTTACGGAAGAAAGAGTAAAACTTCTTTCTGAAATCCCTATACGCCCATTAAGAATCGCTTTTGATGATGTAAAGACAGAGAAAGCTTATGTTAAGGCTTTGAAGATGAGCGTGAACCACGGGATGAGGAATTTCTCAAATTATCTGCTATATAACTTCAAGGATAAACCAGAAGACCTGTATCACCGCCTACGCATAAATGTCGATTTATGCGAAGAGCTTGATGTCGATATCTATTCTTTTCCAATGAAGTATCACCCAATTAATGGCGAGCATAGCCACGATAGAGATTATATCGGTGAACATTGGAATAGGAAATACATACGTGCAGTACAGGCTATTCTGAATGCCACGAAGGGCAAGATAGGCAGAGGCATGTCATTCTTCGAAAGAGCTTTTGGTCGTACTGAAAAAGAATATATGGAAATGCTTCTGATGCCAGAAACATTCATAATCTTCCGTTTCTTCTTTGAAGAGATTGGTTATACTGCCCGGTGGCGTGGTGCTATGTATGAACTCTCTGATGGTGAGCGTGAGGAGTTGTATCCACTGATATTTAAGAATGATTTTAATCATATTGAGGAACTGACAAATAATGAGAAGTTCCTTAATATATTAGCTTTTTATAAAGATTATCGAAAAGATATTGCTGACCACAAATCTGAACTCTTTAAGATGAAACAAGAATACGAAGCAAGGCATAAAACAGATATTCAATGATAATAGACAGCTCTAAGCATAATGTACCGGCAGTTATTAACGAAGACTACGAAGGGTTCTTTCGCCAAGAACTCATAAACTATCTTCATTCCCCTGAGTGGAATAATGTTGAAACTTCATTCAAGCGTGAACTTCAACTCCACATCACCCCTGGCGACTTGGAAATGCTGAAGAAGTATCTTCGTGAACAAAGAGACAGTAATTTAGAAAGATTTAACAAGTCTGGCATAAGTTGGTTTTGGAATAAGAGTTTCATCGCAAAAGAGAATCGTTTTGACGAAATTGTATTCATTAAGAAGTTGTATATGGCCTCCGATGGCATGATTGATTCCAAAGAGTTGAATGAGTTCTTTGTATATTTTTGCATGAACAGAATGATTGAGAGCATTCTCAAGGGTGCACTGGAATACGAGGAAAAAAGGCATTACGGTTCATTCAAGGTTTTTATAAACTATGGTGAAGTTAAATTCGGCGGCAATGAACCAGCCAACACCGAAGAGAATGTGAATGATGAAGATGAGACTATATTAAAGAATATCATTTTTAACTCCAAAGTTTTCGATACAAATGAGAAATTACTCAGGCTTCGCAGAGTAATAGCCCATAGCATAGACATGGGTGAATACAATGCGATGTTTGGTGAGCCAAATCCGAGCACTATTGATCCAGATGTGCAAGGTGAGTGGTATTACTTGATGAAAGCCTTAGAGGAGTCGGAGGTGGCGAAGAAGTTCTCTGTGCCAAGTTTCATAGACCAGATGATAGACTGGTATCCGTGGAAAGATGGAAAAATCTATCTCGCATGAGAAGAGCATCTGGAAATACGGCAAGGCAAAGGAAGTGACGAAACTAAAGGACATGTGGGCCAGATATAATCAGACCAATATCGACTATGCCAAGGTAGAACGCATGTTCAACGCAGCCTATACAGGCTTGTGTGTAAAACTTGTGGCCTTGAAACAGGAATTATTGAAGGAGAAAGCTATACGATAGGCTTCTTTAGGAATGCAGCCAACTCATCAAAACGCGCCA